>DWYC01000015.1 GCA_019118925.1 Candidatus Flavonifractor intestinipullorum
GCGCATCTGCGCGGCGGCCTCCTGTTTGCCCCCCGTTACTTAACAAAACAAAACTTTTGTTAAGTAACGGGACATTCAGCGCCAAAGCCGCACGACACCGGCGTCGTGCAGGGCCTTCAGTGCCAGCGCGGCCAGAGGGGCGAGAATCATCCCCGCCGCGCCGAAAAGGGTAAAGCCGGCGTACATGGCGGTCAGAGCGGCCAGGGGGGGCAGTCCGGCCTGCTGCCCCACCAGGCGGGGCTCCAGAAGGCTGCGCAGGGCGGTCAGACTCAGATAAAGGACCAAAAGCCCGCCGGAGCGGACAAACTCTCCCCGCAGAAGGGAGACCGCCGCCCAGGGCAGCAGCACCGTGCCGGTGCCGAACACGGGGAGCAGGTCCAAAAGGGCGATGAGGGCGGCGGAGAGGAGGGCCAGATCGACCCGCAGCAGGAGAAGGCCCAGGGAGAGTCCGCCGAAGGTGAGCAGCAGCAGGAGGCCCTGGGCCCGCATCCAGCCGCCCAGGGCTTCTACCAGAGCTGTGCGCGTGCGCTCCAGGGCGGGGACCCAGCGGGCGGGGAGCTGCCGGCGGAGGAACTGCATGGTAGCCGGGCGGCGGGCGCTGATGAGAAAGGTGGCCAGAAGCGCGGTGAAGAGGAAGAGAATCCCCTGGGGCAGCGCGCCCGCCCACCGGGCCAGCAGAGCGGCCAGCTGGGCGCAGGCCGTCCCGGCCAGGTCGGTCAGCCCCTTCAGCGCGGCCTCCATCCCCTGGCGCAGGGGCTCCTGAAAGGGCACGGGAGCGCCCACCAGCAGCCGCTCCCAGAACGAGCGCAGCCCGCCCGACCAGCCCGTCAGATGGGAGAGAAGGAGGGGGAGGCGCTCCAGGAGGGCGAGGCACTCCAGCGCGCCCCGCCACAAGAGCAGAAACAGCCCCGCGCACAGCCCCAGGGAGAGCAGTCCCGCGGCCAGAGCGGCCGCAGCGGGGCGGGAGAGCCCCAGCCGCCGGATGAAGAAGCGCACCGGACGCTCGATGGCGGCGGAGAGGGCGAACGCCGCCAAAATGGGCAGCAGGGGCGGGGTCAGAAACCAGACGGCCGCCCCCGCCAGGACCAGCAGCAGGGCGCGGCGCAGGCCGGAGGGGAGGCGCTCCGGAGAATACGGTCGGGACAAGGGAGGGACTCCTTTCCAAAAAACTGTGCGAATTGACGAAAAACAGCGGAGAGAAACCGGCGAATCTTGGATGCAAGAGGACGCTGCCGCAGTTGCATCTGAGCAAAGGCTGTGCTAAAATGTAAGCCAGCACAAAACAAATGACCCCAATACAAGGACACCGGGAGGGATCTCTTTGCCTAAGACACCGAAATATTTTATCGTGGATGCCGACGCGCTGCCCGACATTTTCCTCAAGGTGGCGGAGGCCAAGCGGATGCTGGAGACCGGCGAGGCGGATACCGTCAATCTGGCGACCCGGACGGTCGGCATCAGCCGCAGCGCATTTTACAAGTACAAGGATGCGGTGCGCCCCTTCAACGACATGCTCCACGGGCGGATCGTCACCTTTCAGATTCTGCTCAAGGACGAGCCGGGCGTCCTCTCGGCAGTCCTGAATATCTTTGCCCAGAGCGGCGGGAATATTCTCACCATCAACCAGGGCATCCCCGTCAACGGCTGTGCGGCGGTGACCATCGGCGCGGAGACCTCCAGTCTGGAGCTCTCGCTGGAGGACCTGCTCGCCCATGCCATGGAGGTGGACGGGGTGGTCCGCTGTGAAATTCTGGCGGGCTGAGGGCCCGATGCGAAGGAGGAGACCAATATGGTAAATGTGGCGATTCTGGGTTTCGGCGTGGTGGGGTCCGGCGTGGCCGAGGTTCTCACCGGCAATGTGGGTCAGATTGACCGAAAAGCGGCGGAGAGCATCCGCCTGAAATATATTCTGGACGTGCGGGAGTTCCCGGACAGCCCCTTTGCGGACAAATTCGTCCGCGACTTTTCGGTGATTGAGGGCGACCCCGACGTGGATATCGTGGTGGAGACCATCGGCGGCGTCCGGGCGGCCAAGGACTTTACCGAGCGGGCCCTGAAGGCGGGCAAGAGCGTGGTCACCTCCAACAAGGAGCTGGTGGCCACCCACGGTTACGACCTGCTCCGTCTGGCGGAGGAACACGGGGTAAGCTATCTCTTCGAGGCCAGCGTGGGGGGCGGCATTCCCATCATCCGGCCCCTGAACCAGTGCCTGGCCGCCAATGAGATCGAGGAGATCGCGGGCATTCTCAACGGCACCACCAACTATATCCTCACGCGCATGATCCGCGCCGGGCTGTCCTTTGAGGCGGCCCTGAAGGAGGCCCAGCAGAACTGCTACGCCGAGCAGGACCCCACCGCCGATATCGAGGGCCACGACGCCTGCCGGAAGATCTGTATTCTCTCCTCGCTGGCCTTCGGCCGGCACATCTACCCCGACCAGGTCCCCACCGAGGGCATCACCGGCGTGACGCTGGCCGATGTGGCCTACGCCGCCTCCGGGCGCTGCAAGATCAAGCTCCTGGGCCGGTGCATCCGCCGGGAGGACGGCGCGCTCTACGTCTATGTGGCCCCCCATCTGGTGCCCGACGAGAACCCCCTCTCCGGGGTGGAGGACGTGTTCAACGCTATTACCGTCAAGGGCAACGCCGTGGGCGACGTGATGTTCTACGGCCGGGGCGCGGGCAAGCTGCCCACCGCCTCGGCGGTGGTGGCCGACGTGGTGGACGTGGCCCAGCACCGGCGCAGCCGCAGCTCCCTCCGCTGGGGCCCCGGCGATCCGAAGGCGGTGGTCCCCGCCGCGGGACTCTCCAGCGCCTGGTATGTCCGGGCCGCCCTTCCGGCTGCCGCCGTGGGCAAATCCTTCGGGGACGTGACCTTCCTCACCCGGGAGGGCGCGCCGGAGGAGGAGTGCGCCTTCCTCACCGCACCCATGGACCAGACTGCGCTGGAGAAGGCGCTCGCAGCGCTGGGGGCGCCGTGCGTCAAAATGCGCGTGCTGGGGTAAGGACGGCGCCCCGCAGGGCGACATAGGATGAATCATAGCGCGGAGCGGTGGGAACCCCCGCCGCTCCGCTGTGCTGAAACTCGAGGGGGTACAGACATGGGACTGATTGTACAGAAATTCGGCGGATCTTCGGTGGCCGACGCCAACCGGATCCGCAATGTAGCGCGTATTATCACCGAGACCTACCGCCGGGGCCACAATGTGGTAGCGGTGCTCTCGGCGCAGGGGGACACCACCGACGACCTGATTGCCAAGGCCGGCGAGATCAACCCGAAGGGCTCCAAGCGGGAGATGGATATGCTCCTCTCCACCGGCGAGCAGATCTCCTGTTCGCTGTGCGCCCTGGCCATCGAGGCCATGGGCTACCCGGTGGTCTCCCTCACGGGCTGGCAGGCGGGAATTAAGACCAATTCCACCTACTCCAACGCCCGCATCAAGCGGGTCATGCCCGAACGCGTCCTGGCCGAGCTGGACAAGCGGAGCATCGTCATCGTCACCGGCTTCCAGGGCATCAATAAATACGACGACATCACCACCCTGGGCCGGGGCGGGTCGGACACCTCCGCCGTGGCCCTGGCCGTGGCGCTCCAGGCGGACCTGTGCCAGATCTACACCGATGTGGACGGCGTCTATACCGCCGACCCCCGCTGGGTGAAGGGGGCCCGCAAGCTGGATGAGATCACCTATGACGAAATGCTGGAGCTGGCCAGCCTGGGGGCCCAGGTGCTGCACAACCGCTCGGTGGAGATGGCGAAGCGGTACAGCGTCAATCTGGAGGTTCTCTCCAGCTTTACCGGCCAGCCGGGCACCAAAGTCAAGGAGGTTACGAAAAATATGGAAAAGGTATACATCAGCGGCGTAGCCAAGGACACCGACATCGCCCGGATCGCCGTCATCGGCCTGCCCGACGAGCCGGGCACCGCGTTCAAGGTGTTCTCCTCCCTGGGCAAGGAGAAGATCAACGTGGACCTGATCCTCCAGTCCATCGGCCGGGACGGCACCAAGGATATCAGCTTCACGGTACATCACGCCGATATGGACCGGGCCCGGGAGCTGCTGGAGGAGCGCAAGGACTCCTTCCGCTTCCACCACATCGACGTGGTGGACACGGTGGCCAAGGTCTCCATTGTGGGCGCGGGCATGGTCAACAACGCCGGCGTGGCCTCCCGGATGTTCGAGGCCCTCTACGGCGCGGGGATCAACATCAACATGATCTCCACCTCCGAAATCAAGATCTCGGTGCTGGTGGCCAAGAAGGACGCCGACCGGGCGGTCCAGGCCATCCACGACCGGTTTTTCAATCTCTATGGGGCCAACGGCAACTAAAGCCGCGCCTCTCCGGGGCTCTTTTCCGCAACACGGAAAGGAGCCCTTTTTGTCACGGACCGGCCGGCGGAGCGCCGGCCAGAAGAAGCGGAATAAGGCGGAAAAAACAGGGCAACCTACCCTCAAAACAACCCAATGAGGGAGGAATACCCATGGAACAGGACAGAGCGGAGGAGTTCCAGGAGCGCCGGGAGCAGATTGAGAATCTGGGCTCCTCGCTGATCCGCACCAAACGGGGGACCATTCACACATTGACCATCATCGGCCAGATCGAGGGGCACCAGGTGCTGGACGCCTCCACCAAGACCACCAAATACGAACATGTGCTCCCCCTGCTGGCGGCGGTGGAGGAGAGCGACGACGTGGACGGGCTCCTGGTGCTCCTCAACACGGTTGGGGGCGACATCGAGGCGGGGCTGGCCATCGCCGAGCTCATCTCCGGCATGAAAAAGCCCACGGTCTCCCTGGTGCTGGGGGGCGGGCACTCCATCGGGGTGCCTCTGGCGGTGTCGGCCCGGGAGTCCTTCATCGCGCCCTCGGCGGCCATGACCATCCACCCGGTGCGCCTGAACGGCACCATCATCGGCGTCTCTCAGACCTTTCACTATTTTTCCCGCATTCAGGAGCGGATTTTGCAGTTCGTCACCCGCAACAGCGCGGTGGAGGCCGAGACCTTTACCCGCCTGATGCTCAAGACCGGCGAGCTGGCCGCCGACGTGGGCAGCGTCATCTACGGCGAGGAGGCGGTGTCCATCGGCCTCATCGACCACATCGGCGGGCTTTCGGACGCCCTGGCGGCCCTTCACCGGGCGATGGATAAAGCTTCCAAAGAGAAGGAGAATTCATGACAGAGACCCCCGGTTTTTAAAACTGGGGGTTTCTTTTTTGTATACTAGTGTGTATAATATGGATATTGAGAGAATGTATGACTCATAAGATCAGCCGGGCCAGGCCCGGATGGGAGGAAACGCCATGACACGAACCAACGCACGGGAAATTGCCGTCCATTTTTCCTTTGAGCTGGGATTTTCCAATGAGAGCGCCGACGCGCTGCTGGACGCCATGCTCACCCCGGAGGTCTTTGCCCAGATCGGGGAGGAGGAGCCCCTCTATGCGGAATTTCCCGACGAGCCCCAGCGGCAGTACATCCGCGCCCTGGTCAAAGGGGTATATGACCACTGTCCGGAGCTGGACGAGTACATCACCCGGTATTCCATTGGCTGGAAATTTTCCCGCATTCCCCGGGTGACCATCTCCATCCTGCGGGTTGCCATGTATGAGATCCTCTATATGCAGGACATCCCCAACGCCTCGGCCATCGACGCGGCGGTGGAGCTGGCCAAGCACTATGAGGACCCCCAGGTCGTCTCCTTCATCAACGGAATCCTGGGCACCTTTGTGCGCCAGGAGCACATTCCCGACCGGGCTGCCGCTCCCGACGGAGGCGGCGAGGCATGAGCGCGCCGGTCTGTCTGGGGCTGGACACCAGCAATTACACCACCTCGGCGGCCGTCTTTGACGGAACCGGCGGCGTAAATGTGGGGCGGCTTCTGGACGTCCCGGCGGGGAGCCTGGGCCTGCGGCAGAGCGACGCCCTCTTTCAGCACGTCAAGCGCCTGCCGGGGCTGATCGCCACGCTGCGGGAGGAGGGGGCGCTGGACTCCGCCATCGCCGCCGTGGGGGCCAGCACCCGCCCCCGCGCGGTAGAGGGCTCCTATATGCCCTGCTTTCTGGCCGGGGAGGGCCACGGACGGGCGGCGGCCGGCCTGCTGGGCGTGCCCTTTTACCCGCTCTCCCATCAGCAGGGCCACCTGGCCGCGGCGGCCTGGTCCGCCGGGCGGCTGGAGCTGCTGGACGGGCCCTTTTTGGCCTGGCATCTGTCGGGGGGCACCACCGAGCTCCTCCTGGTCGAGCCGGAGGGGGCCAACGTCCGGGCCGAAAAGCTGGGGGGTACCAGCGACCTCTCGGCGGGACAGCTCATTGACCGGACGGGGGTCAAACTGGGACTGGCCTTTCCGGCGGGGAAGGCGCTGGACGCCCTGGCGGAGCAGAGCACGGCAGAGGAGCGCTTTCCGGTAAAGATAGCGGAGTTTACCTTCTCCCTCTCGGGCATGGAGAACAAGGTAAACGCCCTGGCGGAGCAGGGCCGTCCCCCGGCGGAGATTGCGGCCTTTGTTCTGAACACCCTCTCCGACGTGGTGTGCCGGACGACCCGGAAGGCCATGCAGGCCCATCCGGGCCTGCCGGTGCTCTGTTCCGGGGGCGTGGCCTCCAACCGGCTGCTGCGCCGGGAGATGGAGGCGCGCTGCGGCGCGCTCTTCGCCCAGCCCCGCTACTCCACCGACAACGCCATGGGGGCGGCCATCCTGGCCCGCCGCCTGTGGGAGAGGGAGGGGCGGGCATGAACGCGGGCCAGAAGGTCTATACCGTCTCCCAGATCAACCAGTATGTCAAGGGGCTCCTGGACGGGGACGAGCGCCTTTCGGCGCTCTTTCTCCGGGGTGAGGTCTCCAATTTTAAAAAATACCCCTCGGGGCACTGCTATTTCTCCCTGAAAGACGCGGAGAGCGCCATCCGCTGCGTCCTCTTCCGGCGGGAGGCGGGTCAGCTGCGCTTTCAGCCCCGCAACGGCATGAACGTCATCGCCTTCGGCCGCCTGACGGTCTTTCCCCGGGACGGGCAGTATCAGCTCTACTGCAGCCAGCTCTCTCCCGACGGGGTGGGCGATCTGTACTTGGCCTTTGAGCAGTGCAAGGAAAAGCTCTACCGGGAGGGCCTCTTTGACCCGGCCCGGAAAAAGCCCATTCCCCGCTTTCCCCAGACCATCGCCCTCATCACCTCTCCGGCGGGGGCGGCGGTGCGGGACATGCTGCGGATTTTAAAGGCCCGCTGGCCGCTGGCCGAAGTGGGGGTGATTCCGGTCCGGGTCCAGGGGGCGGAGGCCCCCGGGGAGATCCGTGCGGCTCTGGAGTGGGCCAACCGGCATGCAGTGGCCGACCTCATCATCACCGGCCGGGGGGGCGGGTCCATGGAGGACCTGTGGGCCTTTAACGACGAGGGGGTGGCCCGGGCCATCTGCGCTTCCGGAATTCCGGTGATCTCCGCCGTGGGGCACGAGCCCGATGTGACCATCGCCGACTTTGCCGCCGACCTGCGGGCGGCCACCCCATCCAATGCCGCCGAACTGGCGGTGCCCGATCAGAACGAAGTATACGCCGCCCTGCTGGGGCTGCGGGAGCGGCTCGCCCGGGCCATGGCGCGCCGTCTGGAGCGGGAGCGGCAGCGTCTGGAGGGGCTCTCCTCCCGCCGGGCGCTCACCGACCCCATGGCCCCCATCCAGGACCGGCGGGTTCTGCTGGACTACCAGCGGGAGCGCCTCTCCCGGGGGCTGGAGCGCCGTTTGGAGCGGGAGCGGGGGCGGCTGGCGGGGCTGGCCGCCGCTCTGGACGCCATGAGCCCGCTGAAGGTGCTGGGCCGGGGCTACGCCATCGCCCGGAAAGAGGACGGGACGCTGGTCCGCTCCCGGACACAGGCCGCCCCGGGAGAGGCTCTGGAGGTCCGGGTCAGCGACGGCGCCCTGCGCTGCCGGGTGGAAGAAACCGTGGAAAGATAAGGGGAAGAACCTATGCCACAGAAAAGACGCAATTTTGAGGAGTCCGCCGCCCGGCTGGAGGAGGTTGTCCGCCGCCTGGAACAGGGGGACGTGCCTCTGGAGGAGGCCATGGCCCTGTTTGAGGAGGGCACGGCCCTGATGAAGACCTGCACCACGCTGCTGGACCGGGCGGAACAGAAGGTCCACAAGCTCACCGCCGCCCCCGACGGCGCGCCGGTGGAGCGTCCGCTGGATGGGGAGGAAGCGCCATGAGTTATTTGGAACAGATGCAGCAGGACTGCGCCCGGGTGGAGGAGTGGCTGCGCACGTGTTTTATGGGGCGCGAGCCCCGGGCCGACCTGTATGACGCCATGCGCTACAGCCTTCTGGCGGGGGGCAAGCGGCTGCGGCCGGTGCTCCTGCTGGAGAGCTGCCGCATGTGCGGCGGAGACGTGGAAGGGGCGCTGC
Organism: Candidatus Flavonifractor intestinipullorum; assembly: GCA_019118925.1. Lineage (GTDB taxonomy): Bacteria > Bacillota > Clostridia > Oscillospirales > Oscillospiraceae > Pseudoflavonifractor_A > Pseudoflavonifractor_A intestinipullorum. The sequence continues at coordinate 8,391 of DWYC01000015.1, forward strand.
CCTTCGCCTGCGCGGTGGAGATGCTCCACACCTACTCTCTGATCCACGACGACCTGCCCGCCATGGACAACGACGACCTGCGCCGGGGCCGCCCCACCAACCACAAAGTCTATGGGGAGGCCACTGCCATCCTGGCGGGGGACGGCCTGCTCACCGCCGCGTTTGAGACCATGCTGGAGCACGGCGGGGATCTGCCTGCACCGCGTGTGCTCGCGGCGGCGGCCTGCCTGGGCCGGGCGGCGGGCGCCCGGGGCATGGTGGGCGGTCAGGCTCTGGACATGGCCGGCGAGGGCCACGCCCTGGCCCTGGCCGATGTGGAGGAGCTTCAGCGCCTGAAGACGGGGGCTCTCATCGCGGCGGCGGCGGAGATGGGCTGCATCCTGGCCGGCGGCGGCGCGGAGGCGCGCGCGGCGGTGCGGCGCTATGCGGAAAAGCTGGGCCTCGCCTTCCAGATCCGGGACGATATGCTGGATGTGGAGGGGGACGAGGCCACCCTGGGCAAGCCCATCGGCTCCGACGCGGAGAATGAAAAGACCACCTTCGTCACCCTGAAAGGGCTGGAGTGGTGCCAGGACGCGGTGGAGCGGCTGACGCGGGAGGCGCAGGAGGCTCTGGACGTCTTTCCGGAGGCGGGCTTCCTGTGCTGGCTGGCGGGTGAGCTGGTCGCCCGGAAGAAGTGAGCGAGGCGCCCATGAATGTCAAAAATGTAACCGACGTCCTGACGGGAAACGTCATTTTGAATCTCTCCATTCTGGCCTGGGCCCTGGCCCAGGTGCTCAAAGTGCTCCTGGTCCTCATCACCAAGCACCGCTGGGACTGGAAGCACATTCTCTCCAGTGGCGGAATGCCCAGCTCCCACTCGGCCTTTGTCTGCGCCTGCGCCACGGCGGTGGGCATCATGCAGGGGTTCGGCTCGGTGAGCTTTGCCATTGCGGCGGTAGTGGCCATTGTGGTCATGTACGACGCGTCCAATGTCCGCCGGGCGGCGGGAGAGATGGCCAAGATCCTCAATTATATGATGGACCATTGGCAGAGTATGCGCCCGGCCTTTTTTACCAAGGAGCTCAAAGAGCTGCTGGGCCACACCCCGTTCCAGGTGGTGATGGGGGGTCTGCTGGGCGTG
>DWYC01000089.1 GCA_019118925.1 Candidatus Flavonifractor intestinipullorum
TTGGACTTTTTTGACACGCTGTCTGACATTTTGACTTACGTCAAAATGTTCCTGACTGTACGCGAAAGTGGGGGCTCACCGCCCCCCTTTCACACTATTCCCCCGCTGCTTCTCCAGCGTTGTACCACTTCTTCGACAGGCTGAGGGCGGCCCCAGCGGGCCGCCCTTTCCTTATTTTTGCCGGCCCTGACCGGGCTTTTCGGCGATCTGTAGGGAAAACAGGGGAAAGACCGTGTTTTTTCTGATATCTCACCCTTGACTAACAATTTTCACCATGATATAATTCCAAATTGCGCAGGTGTATCTGCGCCCGGTGGAAAACTAGGTGGAAAACTCCGCTTTCCATTGGGATATCTGGAACAGGGGGGATGACGGTTGCTGACCGAGCTCAAGGCCGGACCCCGGGTGGTGGGCGCCAAGCAGACCCGCCGTGCCCTTCAGGACGGAAGAGCGGTCCGGGTCTATCTGGCAGAGGACGCGGACCCCAGCGTCACCAGTCCCATCGAGGCGCTCTGCGCCGAAAATGGGGTCGAGATCGTACATGTGCCCGCCATGCGGGCTATGGGCCAGGCCTGCGGTATCGCCGTGGGGGCCGCTGTGGCGGCCGTGGTCCGCTGAGACTTGATTTTAACGGAATAATTTTCAGTTGTTCCGTTAAAATATAATTTTGAAAAATAGAGAAAGGAGGAAATCATCCATGCCTACTTTCAACCAGCTCGTCCGCAAGGGCCGGGAGGCTGCCACCTACAAGTCCAACTCTCCCGCCATGCAGCACGGCCTGAACACCCTGAAGAATCGGGAGACCGATCTGCCTTCTCCTCAGAAGCGGGGCGTGTGCACTGCTGTGCGTACTTCCACTCCTAAGAAGCCCAACTCCGCGCTTCGGAAGATCGCCCGTGTGAAGCTCACCAACGGCTATGAGGTCACCGCCTATATCCCTGGTGTGGGCCACAACCTGCAGGAGCACTCTGTGGTCATGATCCGCGGCGGCCGTGTCAAGGACCTGCCCGGCGTGCGTTACCACATCATCCGCGGCACTCTGGACGCCCAGGGCGTCAGCGGCCGGATGCAGGCCCGCTCCAAGTACGGCGCCAAGCGCCCCAAGGCCGGCAAGAAGTAAGTTCTTCCCGGTACGGACGACGAAACCATGAAAGATGTCTGCGCCACGGCGCAAGACGGCAGTCTTGCCAATGTGCGCTTCTATATATAGGGGCGTTCCTTTGGCAGGCACTGGACAAGCAGGCACTTGTCTTTACACGGGCCGCATCGCGCGGTTCGAGTACCTATGAAATCATACTGTGAAGGAGGGAAGCAAAGTGCCCAGAAGAGGAAACGTGCCCAAGCGGGAAGTACTGCCCGATCCCCTTTATAATTCCGTGCTGGTGACCAAGCTGGTCAACAGCATCATGCTGGACGGCAAGAAGGGCGTCTCCCAGAAAGTGGTCTACGGTGCTTTCGATATCATCAAGGAGAAGACCGATAAGGACCCCCTGGAGGTGTTCACCGCCGCTCTGGAGAACATCATGCCGTCCCTGGAGGTCAAGGCCCGCCGTGTGGGCGGCGCCACCTACCAGGTCCCCATCGAGGTGCGGCCGGAGCGCCGCCAGACCCTCGGCCTGCGCTGGCTCACCAATTACGCTCGCGCCCGCAGTGAGAAGACCATGAAGGAGCGTCTCGCCGGCGAGATCATGGATGCCGCCAATAACCTTGGTTCCGCGGTCAAGAAGCGCGAGGATACCCACAAGATGGCCGAGTCCAACAAGGCCTTCGCGCATTACCGCTGGTAATAAGGAGTTATTGAGAGTATGCCTAGAAAAGTTAGCCTAGAGAATACGCGCAATATCGGCATCATGGCTCACATCGACGCCGGCAAGACCACTACTACCGAGCGTATCCTGTACTACACTGGCGTCAACTACAAGATCGGTGAGACCCACGACGGTACTGCGACCATGGACTGGATGGCCCAGGAGCAGGAGCGCGGCATCACGATCACCTCCGCCGCTACCACCTGTTATTGGAAGGGCTCCAAGGACCAGTTCCCCCAGACCCGTATCAACATCATCGACACCCCGGGCCACGTGGATTTCACCGTGGAGGTGGAGCGCTCCCTGCGCGTGCTGGATGGTTCTGTGACCGTCATGTGCGCCAAGGGCGGCGTGGAGCCCCAGTCCGAGACCGTGTGGCGCCAGGCCGACCATTATCAGGTCCCCCGCATGATCTACGTCAACAAGATGGACATCATGGGCGCCGACTTCTACAACGTGCTCAACATGATCCACGACCGGCTCAAGTGTAATGCCGTGCCCATCCAGCTCCCCATCGGCAAAGAGGATACCTTCAAGGGCATCATCGACCTGGTGGAGATGGACGCCGACATCTACTACGATGAGATGGGCAAGGATATGCGGGTGGAGGAGATCCCCGCCGACATGATGGAGCTGGCCCAGGAGTACCGTACCAAGCTCATCGACGCCTGCGCCGACCTCTCCGACGAGATCATGGAGCTGGCCCTCGAAGAGCAGCCCATCCCCCAGGACCTGATCCGGAAGGTCATCCGCCAGGGCACCATCGACAACAAGCTCGT
>DWYC01000090.1 GCA_019118925.1 Candidatus Flavonifractor intestinipullorum
GCGGGCTTGGAGGTGAAGTACTTGGCATAGACCTCGTTGAAGGCGGCGAAGTCGGCGATGTCGGCCAGGAAGCAGGTGGTCTTGACCACCTTGTCCAGGCTGGAGCCGGCGGCCTCCAGAATGGCGGCCACGTTCTTGCAGCTCTGCTCGGCCTGCGCCTCGATGGTGGCGGGCATCTCGCCGGTGGCGGGGTCCACGGGGATCTGGCCGGAGGTGATGACAAGGCCGCCCACCTCATAGCCCTGGGAGTAGGGGCCGATGGCCGCGGGGGCCTTATCCGTCGCAATGATCTTCATGGTTCAGTTCCTCCTTACATCGTTGTGAGTAACGAATGGAAAATGGGGGCGTTTCGTCGCGCCTGTATGTCTATTATAAACGAATCGCCCCTATCCGGCAAGAGGGAAGTACGCCCCGGCCGCCGGCCGGGCTTGACAATCCCCGCCCCATCCCGTACAATGTCTCCCGACTGGTTCTCCACATCCAGTCCAAGCGCGGTTTTTGCGCCGCGTTCGTTCGGCGGGGGACACCCCGATCCGTTCTCTAAACAAAAAATGGGAGGAAACCAACAATGAAACGCTTTGACACCCGCCAGATCACCATGGCCGCCATGGTGGCCGCCCTCTACTTCGTTCTCTGCTACTTCGGGAACATCTTCCAGCTCACCTTTGGTCCGGTTCAGGTCCGGCTGGGCGAGGCCCTCACCGTCCTGCCCTTCCTCTTCCCGGCCGCCGCGCCCGGCGTGGCCCTCGGCTGCCTGCTGACCAATATTCTCTCCCCCTATGGCCCCATCGACATGGTGGTGGGCACTCTCGCCACCGCCATCGCCGCCTTCTGGACCATGAAGATGCCCCGGTGGTATCTGGCCGCTCTGCCCCCCATCGTGATGAACGCCCTCCTGCTGCCCCCCATGTGGGCCTGGGCCGCTGCCGGCGCGGTCAACGGCGTTTTCTGGGCCGAGTATGTGTTTAACCTGTGGACTTTTGTGGTGGGGGAGGTCCTGGCCTGCTATGTGCTGGGCACCGTCCTCCTCAAGGCCATGCCTCAGGTGTCCTTCTTTCGGAACATGATCCCTGCGGGGCGGCTGTCCGCCTCCGGGCGCTGACGCGCCGCCGTCTTTCAGTGGAGGAAAGACGGCGGCCTTTTTCTGCCCAAAGCCCCCTTATGCTCTGGAAATTTTCCCGCCCCCATGGTACACTAAACGGGAAGCAATCCACATCAAGGAGGTTGTTCCATGAAAGTGCGCAAAGCGGTCATTCCGGCCGCCGGTCTGGGGACCCGGATGCTCCCCGCCACCAAGACGGTGCCCAAGGAAATGCTCCCCATGGTGGACAAACCGGTCATTCAGTATATCATCGAGGAGGCGGTGGCCTCCGGGATTGAGGACATTCTCATCGTCACCAACCGGGCCAAATCGGCCATGGACGACTATTTCGACTACTATCCGGAGCTGGAAACCCGCCTGCTCCAGGCGGGCAAGGAGAAAGAGCTCATTGAGGTCCGGCGGGCGGCCGACCTGGCCAACATCTTCTATGTCCGCCAGAAGCAGACCAAGGGTCTGGGCCACGCCATCTGGCGGGCCAAGCGCTTCGTGGGGGACGAGCCCTTCGCCGTGCTGCTGGGCGACGACATCATGCGGGCCGAGGTGCCGGTGACCCGGCAGCTCATCGCCGGGGCGGAGAAGTACGGCGCCTCCGCCGTGGGGGTGCAGCGGGTGTCCACCGAGGCCATTGTGAAGTACTCCTCGGTGAAAATTTCCCCCCTGGAGGAGCGCATCTACGCCGTCTCCGATATGAACGAAAAACCCCGGCCCGAGGAGATGTTCTCCAATTACGCCATTCTGGGGCGCTACGTGCTCAAGTCGGATATTTTTGATATTCTGGAGAACCTGCGCCCGGGTTACGGCGGGGAAATTCAGCTCACCGACGGCCTGCGGGAGCTGTGTATGCGGGACAAGATGATCGCCGTGGACTTCGAGGGCCGCCGCTACGACACCGGCAACCTGAACGGCTTCCTGGAGGCCACCATCGACTTTGCGCTGGACCACAAGGCCACCGGCCCCTGGCTGCGCCGCTTTATTAAGGAAAAGGCCAAACAGCTCTAAACGCAACGGCGGCGCCCCTCCGGATTGCGGAGGGGCGCCGCATCTTGGCCGCTCAATGGCCCGAGGTGGCCTTCAGGCCGATAATCCCGATGAGCAGCAGCCCTGCGAAAAACAGGCGGGGCAGGGTCACCGCCTCCCGGAAGAGCACCACCCCCGCAATGAGGGCTCCCACCGCACCGATGCCCGTCCAGATGGCGTAGGACGTGCCCAGCGGCAAAACCTTGGTGGCCTGGGAGAGAAACAGGAAGCTGGCCACCATGCCCGCAATGGTGAGCACGGTGTAGCGCGGCACCGTGAACCCCGCCGAGAACTTGAGGCAGGTGGACCAGAATACCTCCAGAATGCCCGCCAGGATCAGATAGAACCATGCCATATGTCATTCCTCCTTCCAAAAAAAGGGCATCCGCCCCCGTCTTCCATGGCCTGACGACGTGGGGTGAGATGCCCTTCCGCTTACCCGGCGGCAAGCGGTTTCCACGGTATTGTAACAGGCCCTTCGCCCAAAGTCAAGGCGCTCCGCTCCATCCGCCGGCAAAAAAGATGCGGCAAAACCCGGCGAAACAGCTTGACATTCCCCGGAAATCCGGTATAATAATATAGCTTGTGCAGTGCACGGGCTCAATCCTTGCTCCCGCTTCGGGCGGGGGCCATATGTCCATAAGGAGGTGCAACAAATGGCAAAGCTGAATGCAAATTACGAGGCCGTCTACATCCTCGATCCCACCCTGGGCGAGGAGGCCACCGCCGCTCTGGTGGAGAAGTTCAAGACCCTGGTGGAGAACAACGGCACGCTGGCCGAGGTTGACGAGTGGGGCAAGCGCCACATGGCGTATCCCATCAACGACTTCACCGAGGGCTACTATGTCCTGATGACCTTTAGCTCCGCTCCCGCGTTCCCCCAGGAGCTGGACCGTATCTTCCGCATCACCGACGGCGTGATGCGCTCCCTGATCATCTGCAAGGATGAGTAAGGAGGCCGCCCCATGTTGAATCGGATCATTCTCATGGGCCGTCTGACCCGTGACCCGGAGCTGCGCCACACCCAGACGGGGACCCCCGTGGCCTCCTTCAGTCTGGCGGTGGACCGGGACTTCAAGGACCGGAACACCGGCGAGAAGACCACCGATTTCATCGACATTGTGGCTTGGCGGCAGACGGCGGAATTTGTCTCCCGTTATTTCACCAAGGGCCGCATGGCCGTGGTGGAGGGCCGGCTGCAGCTGCGCGACTGGACCGACCGGGACGGCAATAAGCGCCGCAGCGCCGAGGTGGTGGCCGACAACGTCTACTTCGGCGACTCCAAGCGGGACGCCGAATCCGCCGGCGTTTACGCTCCGCCTCCGCCCGCCGCCCCCTCTTACGGCGGTTACAGCGCCCCTGCGGCGCCGTCCGCCCCCGCCTACTCCGCCCCGGCGGGCGGCGATCAGTTCGCCGACCTGTCCGACGACGACGGAGAGCTCCCCTTCTAAGGAGCGCCTGTTTTGCTTAACCGGCCGGTTTTCCGGCTTGGCGGTTTCCGCCATTCCGCTCCGTGCGGGCTCTCCGGCCCGGGCGGAAGCACCGTTGAAAGGAGTCCTGTACCATGGCTATGGATAGAGAGCGTCCCCGCGGCCGCAAGCGCCGCAAGGTTTGTACCTTCTGCGTGGACAAGGTGGAGCACATCGACTATAAGGACGCGGCCAAGCTGCGCCGTTTCCTCTCCGAGCGCTCCAAGATCCTGCCCCGCCGCACCACCGGCACCTGCGCCATGCATCAGCGCCAGCTGACCGAGGCCATCAAGCGCGCCCGTCAGATCGCTCTGCTGCCCTTCGTGACCGACTAATCCGGCGTTTCGGCACTTCAGGCGGGGACCGGACGTTCCGGTCCCCGCCTTTTTTAAATTTCCTGCGGAAAATCGAAAAAAAGACTTGACTTTTTCCGCCGCTTTCGCTATAATACAATTCGTTCGGTACGGACCGGGTGGTCTGTCCGGCGCTAAAATGGGGGTATAGCTCAGCTGGGAGAGCGCTTGAATGGCATTCAAGAGGTCAGCGGTTCGATCCCGCTTATCTCCACCATTTTCAACTTCATTATGTGTGCCTCTTCCACCATGGGGGTATAGCTCAGCTGGGAGAGCGCTTGAATGGCATTCAAGAGGTCAGCGGTTCGATCCCGCTTATCTCCACCATGAGAGGCACAAGTTAGAAATCCGTTTCCGCAAGGAAGCGGATTTTTGTTTCTGCGCCTGGAACAGCGTCAGATCCGCACGAAAATGAGATTGACAGCCTCAAACGGATTCTGTACAATAAGGATAAATACATTTCCCCGGCCGCCGGTCAGACTATAAGTCTCTCTTTTATCGTCTTATAGCCTTTCGGCGGTTTTGTTTTTGCCGGCCGGCCGGAGTCCGCTCCGCCCGTCCGCTCCAGAAACGCAGGGATGATTGGAGTGGACTTGTATGAAACACCCCCGCACCGACGAAGACGCCCGCCAGCGGGACCGGAACCTCATTTACCAGCTGGAGGGCCGGCCCCGGCTGCGCACCGCCCTCCCGCTGGGAATGCAGCATGTATTGGCCATGTTCGCCTCCAACCTGGCCCCCATCCTCATCATCGCCGGGGCCTGCGGTCTTTCCGCCGCCGAGACCGTCATCATGGTGCAGTGCGCCATGTTCGTCTCCGGTCTGACCACTTTTATCCAGCTCTACCCCATCAAGCTGGGGAAACACCGCCAGATCGGGGCCAATCTGCCCATTGTGATGGGCACCTCCTTCGCCTTCGTGCCCACCGCCTCCACCATCGCCGCCACAGGGGGCATTGGCGCCGTGCTGGGCGGCGCGCTGCTGGGCAGTCTGGTGGAGGTCTTTATGGGCTTCTTCTACAAATACATCCGCCGCTTCTTCCCGCCCCTGGTGGTGGGGAGCGTATTGGTCACCATCGGCGTGAACCTGCTGGACACCGGGGTGGATTACTTCGCCGGCGGCGCCGGTGCGGCCGACTACGGCTCCCCCCGGAATCTGGCCATGGGCTTTCTGGTGCTCTTTACCATCGTCCTGCTCCAGCGCTTCGGGAAGGGGCTGTGGAAAAACTCCGCCATTCTCATCGGCCTGCTGCTGGGCTACGTGGTCTCGGCGTTTCTGGGTATGGTGGACCCCACCTCCATCCAGACGGCCGGTTATGTCAGCCTGCCCCTGCCCCTCCAGTTCCAGATGACCTTCTCCCCCTCGGCTGTGCTCAGCTTTGCCGCGCTCTTTGTGGTCTCCGGGCTGGAGACCATCGGCAACACCTCGGGCATCACCATCGCCGGTTTCGACCGGGAGGCCACCGAGCGGGAGACCTCCGGCGCCATTCTGGCCGACGCCCTGGGCTCCACCACCGCCGCCCTCTTCAACGCCCTGCCCAACACCGCCTTCGGCCAGAACGCCGGCATCGTCTCCATGACCAAGGTGGTCAATAAATGGTGCATCGCCGTGGGCGCGTTCGTGCTGATGATCTGCGGCTTTCTCCCCAAGCTGGGGGCGGTGTTCTCCGCGATTCCCAACGCGGTGCTGGGCGGCGCGGTGATCTCCGTGTTCGCCATGATCCTCATCAACGGCATCAAGATGCTCGCCCGGGCCGGTTTCAGCGAGCGCAACGTCCTGGTGCTCGGCATCACCTTCGCCCTGGGTCTGGGCCTCTCCAGCCATCCCGACGCCGTGGCGCAGTTGCCCGGCGCGCTGCGCTTCCTCTTCTCCGACTCGGTGGCCGCCACCTGCATTGTGGCCATTGTGGCCAACCTTCTCTTCCCCATGGACCCGGCCGACCGGGAGAGGGCCAGAGAGGCCATGACCGACGCCTGAGAACCGCAAAACGGGACGCCCACAGGGCGTCCCGTTTCCATTTTGTTTTTATTTGCGCCCGCCCCGGCGGGAGCCGCCCCGGCGGTCCATATAGCGCAGCTCCGAGAGCTTGCTGTCCGAGGCCTGCATGAACTGCTTGAGCCGGTCCTCAAAGGTGGCCGGCTCCGCCGGCGCCGGCCGGCGGGCATTGCCGCCGCCCCGGGGATTGCCCCCCGAGCGGAACCCGGAGCGCCCCTGGCCCGCGGGCCGGGGAGGAGGATCCATAGCCTTTTTGATGGAGAGATTGATCCGGCCGTTCTCATCGATGCCGATGACCTTTACCTTGACCTCTTGCCCCTCCTTGAGATAGTCCTTTACATCGTTGACGTAGGAGTAAGCAATCTCAGAGATGTGTACCAGACCGGACTTGTTCTCCGGCAGGGACACAAACGCGCCGAACTTCGTGATACCCGTGACTTTTCCTTCCAGAATCGAACCAACACCAAACTCCATACCGACCGAAATATCCTCCTTATTCTTTCTGGGCGTGACACACTGACACTCAATCCGTAAATTCGATGATCTGGTCTCCCGGCGCCACCAGGCCCAGCTTGGAGCGGGCGATTTCCGCCTGGCGCTCGGGGTCATCGCTGTGCTCCACGGCGTCCCGCAGGTCGGCGTTGGTCTGCTCCTGGGCGGCCTTTTGCGCGGTGAGCTGGTCCAGGTCGGCCTGAGCGGCCTGAATCTGGGTCCGCAGGCCCAGCAGCGCGCTGGCCACAAACACCAGCAGCGCCAGAACCACCAGCTTGGTCAGCAGTCCGGCCCGTTTCGTTCTCATGCGCACCGCCCTCCCTTCGCCTCCGGCCCCGGCGGGGACCAGGTCCTTCAATTTCCCGGATGAACAGCTTTATTCTATACCATTTCCGCCGATAATGGAAGTTTTTTTTTGCCGCTCGCCCCATTTTTTTGCCCAGAGCTCCGGCGCAGGCCAGGGGAAAGGTCACCAGACGCACCAGGAGGCCCACCAGCGTGGCCAGGCGGTAACCCAGGGCCAGACACCAGCGGCTCAACAGCCGGAAATAGAGCACCGCCCCGCCGAACACCGCCGCCACCATGTACAGCCGCACCACGCCCCCCTCGGTCCACAGGGCGTGGAGAAAGAGCGCTGCGGTGACCAGCAGCCAGAACAGCAGGTCCAGCGCGCCCCCCAGGAGGGGGAGGGGCAGGCGCACCCGCAGCACCCGAAAGACGTCGTAGAGCAGCCCGATGGCCAGCCCCAGAACCAGCGCGCTGCCCAGGGCGGAGAGCTGTCCGGCAATGGAGACCGCCATCTCAGCGGAAGAGCCGGGCGAGCAGGCCCCCCCGCTCCCGGCGGTCGTCCTCGTAGACGAGGGAGTCCACCGTGCCCTCCACCTTCAGGTCGCCTCCGTCCAGGCTCAGTTTTTCAATGTGCAGGCCCTCTCCCCGGACCACCAGGGTGCCCCGCACCGTGTCCATCACAATGGTATTCTCGTCAAAGCTCTCCACTTCCTCCACTCCGGAGACGGTGAGCCCCTCCCGCTCCTCCAGGATGATATGGTGGGGGCCCTCCGGGCCGGGGCGGCGCTCCTCCTGCGCCATGGCCATCCCCTCCTTTCCCGTGATGTTCCAGCTCCTGGCGGAGCCCGACGCTACACTATATGGGGCGGAGAGAAGGGGTATGTCTCACCCCCGCTTCAGCGCCCGGGCCAGGGGCCGGCTCACCAGGCAGGTCACCCCAATCTTCACCCCGTCGCCGGGCAGATAGAGCAGCATCCCCGTGCGGATCACCTCCCACACCGGCATCCCCCGGCCCAGGTAGAGGTTGAGAATCAGGTACATATAGGGCACCGCAATCAAATAGAGCGCTCCCAGCCCCGCCAGGCAGGCCAGAGCCACCCAGCCCGGCCGGGATGCGCGGCCCCGGCTCAGCGCGCCGGTGACGGCGGCGGCGGGAAGCAGCCCCAGCAGAAATCCGAAGCTGGGCTGGAACACGTAGCTCAGCCCGCCGCCCAGCGTAAAAACAGGCAGGCCCGCCAGCCCCAGCGCCACATAGGCCCCCTGGGAGAGGGCCCCCCACTTGGGCCCCAGGAGCACCCCCGCCATGGCGGTGAAGAAAAATTGCAGGGTAATGGATGTAATGCCCAGAGGAATCCGGATAAACGCCCCCAGGGCGGTGAGGGCGGCCATCAGACCGGCCAGGACCAGATTCCGGGTCCGTGTTTCGCGCATAAAATTCCCTCCCAATTGTAAACTCTTATTTTTATCTTAGTTTACAATTAGGGTACCATGGACCGCTCAAAATGTAAATGAAAATTTTTCTTTCGTTGACAATTCCCCCGAATTCGATTACACTATGGATAAAACAGGCGTATCACGCCGGAGAGGAGAGGGTTTTATGCTGCAAGAGGAGGTCCTCGCCCTGCTCAAGGGGCAGGCGGCCCCCCGCTCCGGGGAGGATATGAGCCGGGAGCTGGGGGTGAGCCGGGCCGCCGTGTGGAAGGCCATCACCGCCCTGCGGGAGGAGGGCTATGTGATCTCCTCCGCCCCCCACCGGGGCTACCGGTTGGAGGCCTCCCCCGACCGCCTCTCCCCCGGGGAGCTCCGGGGCGCTCTGGCCGGGCGGGTCATCGGGCGGGAGCTGATCTGCCTGGAGACGGTGGACTCCACCAACAGCGCCCTCAAGCGCCGGGCGGTGGCCGGCGCTCCAGAGGGGACGGTTATCCTCTCCCGGGAGCAGACCGGAGGGCGGGGGCGCCGGGGCAACTCCTTTCTCTCTCCGCCGGGGGGGCTCTACCTCTCGGTACTGCTGCGGCCCCAGACGGGCCTGCGGGAGCTGATGTGGCTGACCGCCTGGGCGGGCGTGGCCGTCTGTGACGGCATCCAGCGCTGCTGCGGCGTGCGCCCGGGCATCAAGTGGACCAACGACCTGATTCTCTCCGGGCGGAAGGTGTGCGGCATCCTCACCGAGCTGGGGATGGAGGGGGAGAGCGCCTGGCCCCAATATGTGGTCCTCGGCGTGGGGGTCAACGTCCAGCAGACGGAGGCGGACTTCGGGCCCCAGGTGGCCCCTGTGGCCGTCTCCCTCCGGCAGGTTCTGGGCTCCGCCCCCCGGCGGGCCGATCTGGCCGCCAGCATCCTCCTGGCCTTGGACGAGATGCGCGCCGCCTTTCCCGGCGAGAGCGCCCGCTATCTGGAGCAGTACCGCCGGGACTGCGTGACCCTGGGGCGGGAGGTCCGCCTGATGGGCCCGGAGGGGGCGCGCCCGGCGGTGGCCGAGGCCATTGACGAGGATTTCCGCCTGGTGGTCCGTCTGCCCGGCGGCGCCCGGGAGACCGTCAACGCCGGCGAGGTCTCCGTACGGGGGATGCTGGGCTACGTCTAAAGGCAAACCGGCGGGCCGCCTGAAAAGGCGGCCCGCCGGTCTCTTTTTCCACAATTCCGCGCCCGGCGGTGGAAAACTGCGGCTACATCTGCAGCTCCACGCCGAACTTCCGGGCGAAGTCCCTCAACCCCTCGCCCACTTCCTCCCGGGTGAAGTTTCCAGCCTCCAGCTCCTGGTCCGAGCGCTGGTTGAGATGGACGTAAAAGGCCACCCCCAGCTCCAGATAGCGCAGGTCCCCCCAGTCGGACTGCTCATAGAGCTGGTCCTCCGCCTGGTCAAAGTCCCCCGCCCGGATGAGCTGGTCCAGGGAAAACCACAGCCCGTCGGCCGCAGCGTCCGCCGCCCGGCCGGTGGGCGTGTAATCCGTCCCGCTCTTATGCAGGACCAGATGGGCCAGGGCCGTGGCCAGCGTATCGGTCTGACGCATGACAAAATCATCCTTCAACATAAGCCGGACCTCCTGTTTGAACCCCCTTGACAAAAGGGGGGTTCTATGGTATCTTTTTAAGAGACGAACGTTTGTGCTATATTTCGTCCCGGATATGCAAAAACGCCCCGCCGTTTGGCAGGACGCTTTTGGTGGAGGAGGGTGGATTCGAACCACCGAAGCTCACGCAACAGATTTACAGTCTGCCCCCTTTGGCCACTCGGGAACTCCTCCATATTTTCTTTTCGGCTCCCCAGATACGGGTGGAGCTGGTGGACGGACTCGAACCCCCGACCGGTTGATTACAAATCAACTGCTCTACCAACTGAGCTACACCAGCAAATCAGCTCGTCCACAACGTTGCTTAGTTTACCAGATCGCTCTCGTTTTGTCAAGCATTATTTTCAATTTTTTTGAGGCAGAGAGGAGGCCCCGTCTATGCGTCCCAAATCCGGCTCCGGCGGTCTGAGCGCCCAGACCGATCTGGCGGTCTACCTGCGCGCCATGAGCGCCGACAACAGCCGGGAGCACCAGCAGCTCAAACGCAATCTGCTCCGGGCCCTTCAGGAGGACGTGACCGAGCGGCAGCGGGAGATGCTCGCGCTCTATTACGCCCAAGGGCTCACCATGCCCGAGATCGGCCGCCGCCTGGGCGTCAACAAGTCCACCGTCTCCCGCACCATCCGGCGGGGAGAGGCGCGGCTGCGGCGGTGTCTGCGCTACGGCGCGGCCCGGCTGCTCGCCCCCTGATTGCATCCCGAACCGGGCTGTGGTACAATGGGCTGCACGAATTTGGACTGATCATTGATTTAGGAGGAATACCCATGTCCTACCGCGCCGTTTTATTCGACTTCGACTTTACGCTGGCCGACGCCTCTCAGGCCATTCTCGCCGGGTTCCGTCATGCGCTGGAGCAGATGGGCCTGCCCCAGGCGGAGGAGGACGCGGTGCGCCGCACCATCGGCCTGCCTCTGGAGGACGCCTTTACCCTGCTCACCGGCCGCGATGCCCCGGAGGAGCGCCGGCAGTTCCGCGCTCTCTTCTCCCAGGTGGCCGTCCCCATGCAGATCGAGTCCACCCGTATCTTCCCCGGGGCGGAGGAGCTGCTCCGGAGCCTGAAGTCCGCCGGCATTCCCGCCGCCATCGTCAGCACCAAGCGGGCGGAAACCCTGCGCGCCGTGCTGGAGCGGCGGGACCTGCTCAGGTGCTTCGCCTCGGTGACGGGCAGCGAGATGGTCTCCAAGCCGAAGCCCGACCCGGAGGGCCTTCTGGGGGCCGTCGCCGCCCTGGGGCTGACCCCGGACCAGTGCCTCTACTGCGGCGACACCACCATCGACGCCCAGACCGCCCAGCGCGCCGGGTGCGACTTCTGCGCCGTCCTCAACGGCACCACCCCCGCCGGTGCGTTCGCCCCCTACCCCGCCGTCCACATCGCGCCCGATCTGACGGACCTGCGGACCTGGCTGGGGCTGTAACCGCTTCCGGTAAACTGTACGATTTATTTTCAGACGGGTGAGGTTCTTTGTCGTTCCGGCCGAATATATCGGGATTTTTCGGCGGCTGTTTTTTTCTTTTTCGCCCCTTTTTGCCGTCAAACGGAACCCAGGCATCCCGTCTCCTCCCTATTGACTTTTTGCACAAAAGTCAGTATCCTTTTACTGTGGGGCGCAAAGTCTCACCCTGCTAAAATCTATGAAGTTAATAGGAGGAATCATTATGGGACGTTTTACTCTGCCTCGTGACCTGTACCATGGCAAGGGCTCCCTGGAGGAGCTGAAGCACCTGACCGGAACGAAGGCCGTTCTGGTGGTGGGCGGCGGCAGTATGAAGCGCTTCGGCTTCCTGGACAAGGCCAAGTCCTACCTGGAGCAGGCCGGTATGGAAGTACGTATCATCGACGGCGTGGAGCCCGATCCCTCCGTGGAGACCGTCATGAAGGGCGCGCAGGTCATGCGGGAGTTCGGTCCCGACTGGATCGTCGCCATGGGCGGCGGCTCCCCCATCGACGCGGCCAAGGCCATGTGGGCCTTCTACGAGTATCCCGACTGCACCTTCGAGCAGCTCATCACCCCCTTCAGCTTCCCCACCCTGCGCACCAAGGCTCACTTCTGCGCCATCCCCTCCACCTCCGGCACCGCCACCGAGGTCACCGCGTTCTCGGTCATCACCGACTACCACAAGGGCATCAAATACCCCCTGGCCGACTTCAACATCACCCCCGACGTGGCCATCGTGGACGCCGAGCTGGCCGAGACCATGCCCGCCAAGCTCACCGCCCACACCGGTATGGACGCCATGACCCACGCCATCGAGGCCTATGTGTCCACCCTCCACTGCGACTACACCGATCCGCTGGCCCTGCACGCCATCAAGATGATCCACCGCGATCTGAAGAAGTCCTATGACGGCGATATGGAGGCCCGGGACCGGATGCACAACGCCCAGTGCCTGGCCGGTATGGCCTTCTCCAACGCGCTGCTGGGCATCGTCCACTCCATGGCCCACAAGACGGGCGCGGCCTTCTCCGGCGGGCACATCATCCACGGCGCGGCCAACGCCATGTACCTGCCCAAGGTCATTCAGTACAATGCCAAGGTCCCCGCCGCCGCCGAGCGCTATGCCGACATCGCCCGCTTCCTCGGCCTGAAGGGGGCGACCACGGAGGAGCTGGTGGCCGCCCTGGTGGCCGAGCTGCGGGAGATGAACCGTCAGCTCAACATCCCCCTGTCCATCCAGAATTATGGCGCGGGCGGCGTGATTGCCGAAACGAGCATCATCGACGAGAAAGAGTTCCTGGACAAGCTCCCCGAGGTGGCCGCCAACGCCATCGGCGACGCCTGCACCGGCTCCAACCCCCGTCAGCCCAGCCAGGAGGACATGGAGAAGCTGCTTCTTGCCGTCTACTACGACAAGGACGTGGCGTTCTAAGCTCTCCCATCTCTGCTGCATCACCCAGAACACCGGCGG
>DWYC01000004.1 GCA_019118925.1 Candidatus Flavonifractor intestinipullorum
TGGTACCTGGCGGACATGGCCACCCGGACTGAGGCGGCCCGTGCGCTGGTGATGGAGGCGGCCCAGACCGCCGACGACGGCCAGCCGCTGTCCAAGATCGCCGCCATGTGCAAGTACTACGCCTCTGAGAACGCGGTTTGGGTGACCAACAAGGCTCTCCAGATCCACGGCGGCTACGGCTACATGCGGGACTACCCCATCGAGCGCATGTACCGTGACGCCCGCATCGTGCCCATCTACGAGGGCACCTCCGAGATTCAGAAGGTCGTCATCGCAAGAGAGCTCTTGAAATAAGTTTCCAATTTTGATAAAATAGAGGAGGAAGGATCGTATGTACGACGTACTCGTCCTGCTGTTCGCCATCGTACTGTTCACCGTACTGGCCTTTATGAAGTTCGGTGCCCTGCCCATGGCCGCCATCGTGGCCCTGGTGACCTGTATCCTGGCCCATATGCCCATTCTGGACACCATGATGGGGCCGTTTATGGAGTCGGCCGCAGGCTATGTGCAAGACTATTTCCTGATGTTCTTCCTGGGCGCTGTCTTTTCCGCCTTCTATGAGGGCTCCGGCGCCGCCAAGTCCATCGCCCGGTTCCTCAGCGGCATCACAGGCGGCAAGCATGTGGCCGTGCTGGTCTTCCTGATCACATCTATTCTGACCTTCGGTGGCATCGCGGGCTTCGTGGTCTACTTTGTCATGTACCCCATCACCCTCCAGCTCTTCCAGCGGAGCAATATGTCCCGCATCCTGATCCCGGCCTCCATCACCGCCGGCTGCTGGACCATCTCCATGATCGCCCCCGGCTCCCCCTCCATTCAGAACGTCATCGGCATGCGGAGCCTGGGCACCACCTCCACGGCGGCCCTGGTCCCCGGCATCATCAGCGTGCTGGTGGAGCTGGTCCTGATCGTTGTCTGGTTTGAGTACCGGACCAAGGCCCTGGAGAAGAAGGGCCGGGCCTTTGATGACCCCACCCTGCCCCCTCTGCCCGAGGAGGAGAAGAATTTCAGTGACGACCCCAACGAGCGTCTTCCCCACTGGGCGATCTCCTTTATCCCCATTGCCATCATCCTGATCCTGTTCAACGGCTTCGGTCTGGCGGTGGAGACTGCCGTCTTCTTCGGCATCATCGCTGCCGCCATCCTCTTCTTCCCCCAGCTCAAGGCGTTCAATACTTATGTTGACCTCTTTAACCGCGGCGGCCTGAACGCCGGCGGCTCCCTGCTGAACACCGCCATCGTGGTGGGCTTCGGCGGCGTGGCCCAGAACACCAAGGGCTTCCAGATCATCGTGGACACCGTGCTCAACATGGACATCTCCCCCTACATCTTCGTGGCCGTGGCCGTGGCTGTCTGCGCCGGTATGTGCGGCTCCGCCTCCGGCGGCATGGGCGTGGCCTTCAACGCCCTGAAGGACACCTTCGTCTCCCTGGGCGTCAACCTGGAGTATGTCCACCGCATCGGCGTCATCGCCGCCGGCACCCTGGACACCCTGCCCCACCAGGGCGGCCAGATCACCATCCTGGCCATCACCCACATGAACCACAAGACCGCCTACCTGGACATCTGTGTCACCCAGCTCATCATTCCCCTCATCACGGTGTTCGCCGTGACCATCCCCCTGTGTATGATGGGATTGTAATGCTGCCCCTTTCTGTTGTGCAGCTAAAATTCGTTTTGTGAGGTGTTTCTGTCATGGAAAAGATCGACCTGAACCAGCTCATCGGCCAAAAGATGGAGCCCCGCTACCTGGAGTACAACTGGCGGGACGTGGCCCTCTACAACCTGGCGGTGGGGGCCCACAAGGAGGACCTGTCCTACTACTATGAAAAGTACCTGAAGGCTGTTCCCACCTACGGCGCAGTGCCCTACTGGGGGACCGTCAACGTCCGCCCCTACCAGTGGATGCCCCTGCCGGCCTCCATGCTGGCCGACGAGCTCATCAAGCCCACCATCGCCTTCCTGAACATGGACCACGAGATCATCTGGCACCGGCCCATCGACCCCATCAAGGGCACCTTCCAGTGGCAGGATCAGATCGTGGACGTCTATGACCGGGGCGAGGGCAAGGGCGCCGTGGTCAAGACCAAGATCGACGTCCGGGACGAGGCCGGCAACCTGGTCTGCACCAACTACTCCACCACCTTCTTCCACGAGGCCGGCGGCTTCGGCGGCAAGCCCATGCCCAAGAGCGACGTGGTCATCCCCGACCGGGACCCTGACTATACCGTGGACGACTATGTCACCGAGGTGCAGAACCTCTTCTACCGCCTCACCGGCGACACCAACCTCATCCACGTGGACCCGGAGTACGCCAAGAACATGAAGTTCGACCAGCCCATCGTCCAGGGCCTGTGCTCCTTTGGCTTTGCCTGCCGCATGATGATCGACAAGCTCATCCCAGGCGAGCCGGAGCGCGCCGCCCGGATGGCCGCCCAGATGACCAGCCCCCTGCTGCCCGGCACTCCTGTCCAGACCCAGATCTGGAAGGTGGCCGACGACACCGCCTACTTCCGCTTTGTGGACAAGAACACCGGAAAGGCCGTCCTCAACCGGGGCGTCTTCCAGTGGAAATAAACGCAGACCCGGCGGCATACAGCCTGTTCAGGAAGAGCTCCCCTTTTTCACGAAAAGGGGAGCTCTTCCTTTTTACATTTTTTCATATCGTATTTCAAATAATTCTCTTACAAAATTAATTTATTTCAAAAGAAATATTCACTAAAAACAAAAATAGACCAGAAAAGATTTATGTCCATTTATACCAACATCCTATTGATTTTCCGGAAAAAGTGCTATATGATGGGTGCGAAAGCGGTTCAAGGTCCTATCTTGACCGCAAATATCCGCAAGAAACAGGAAAAATAGGGAGGTAATCTGTCATGAACAATCTGCTTCTGGAAGTGGAAAACGGCATCGCCCTGCTGACCATCAACCGTCCCAAGTCCCTGAATGCCCTGAACAGCGAGACACTCGCCGAGCTGAACACCTGCCTGGCCGAGCTGGAAAACAACGAAGAGGTCAAGGTGGTCATCCTCACCGGTTCCGGTGAGAAGTCCTTCGTGGCCGGCGCTGACATCTCCGAGATGGTCAACGGCACCCCCGCCGAGGGCCGCAAGATGGGCCTGCTGGCCAAGGAGGCCTTCGGCCGCCTGGAGAACATGCCCCAGGTCACCATCGCCGCTGTGAACGGCTACGCCCTGGGCGGCGGATGCGAGATCTCCATGGCCTGCGACATCCGTGTGGCCTCTGAGAACGCCCGGTTCGCTCAGCCCGAGTGCGGCCTAGGCATTCTGCCCGGCTTCGGCGGCACCCAGCGCCTGCCCCGCCTGGTGGGCAAGGGCCGCGCCAAGGAGCTCATCTTCACCTGCGACCAGATCACCGCTGAGGACGCCTACCGCATGGGTCTGGTGAACCATGTGGTGCCCCAGGCCGAGCTCATCGACTACTGCAAGGCCATGGCCGGCCGCATCATGAAGAACGGCCCCTATGCCGTCTCCCTGGCCAAGCAGGCCATCAACACCGGCATGGACACCGATCTGGACAGCGGCCTGAAGCTGGAGGCCAACCTGTTTGGCCTGTCCTTCTCCACCGCCGACAAAAAGGAAGGCATGACCGCGTTCCTGGAGAAGCGCAAGGAGAAGCACTTCATCGGCAAGTAAGCGCCGGTCGGCACTCCGCGGCGGCGGGACAGCCGCTGACGCTGTAGCGCCAAATGGGTCCGGGGCCCCTGTCTGAACACGCCGGGCCGGGCCTCTCGAGGGAGGTCCGGCTGGGGCGCATCCTCCGGGACCCCGGGCTCTGTTTTTCAAAACGGCCGACGCCGCGCGAGGGAGCCGGCGTCCGGCCAGACCATTGGGAAGGGAAGGATTCCTATGTCCAAGAAACCCATTATCACAGCGGCTGAGGCCGCTTCCTGGGTCAAGGACGGCGACACCATCACCACCAGCGGCTTCGTGGCCAGCGGCATGCCTGAGGCCCTCACCAAGGCGCTGGAGCAGCGCTTTTTGGAGACCGGCTCGCCCAAAAACCTGACCCTCTACTACGCCGCCGCCCAGGGCAACCGGGACGGCAGCGGCGCCGACCACTTTGCCCATGAGGGGATGCTCAAGCGGGTCATCGGCGGCCACTACAACATGGTCCCCGCCCTGGGCAAGCTCATCACCGACAACAAGCTGGAGGCCTATAACCTGCCCCAGGGCACCCTGTCCCAGCTCTACCGGGACATCGCTGCCCACAAGTTGGGCACCCTCACCCACGTGGGCATGAACACCTTTGCCGATCCCCGCATCGAGGGCGGCAAGCTCAACGACGTCACCACCGAGGACATCGTGGAGGTGGTGGAGGTCCTGGGAGAGGAGCGCCTCCTCTATAAGGCCCAGAAATTTGACATCGGCTTTATCCGTGGCTCTTACGCCGACGAGAACGGCAACGTGACCCTGGAGCATGAGTGCTGCACGACAGAGGCAACCTCCATTGCCCAGGCCGTAAAGAACTGCGGCGGTAAAGTCGTTGTACAGGTGGAAAAGGTGGTCCAGGACGGCTGCGTGGACCCCAAGCTGGTAAAGATCCCCGGCATCTATGTGGACGCTATCGTGGTCTGTGAGAACAAGGAGGACCACGCCCAGTGCCAGGGCTGCGAGTACGACGGCTCCATGACCGGCGACTTCCGGGTGCCCCTGGGCAGCCTGTCCTATCCGCCCATGAGCGCCAAAAAGATCATCGGCCGCCGGGCGGCCATGGAGCTGGAGCCCGACAAGGTGGTCAACCTGGGCATCGGCATTCCCGAGTACATCTCCATGGTGGCCAACGAGGAGGGCATCGGCGACTACATGACCCTCACCGTGGAGGCCGGCCCCGTGGGCGGTGTGCCCCAGGGCGGCGCCAAGTTCGGCGGCTCCGTCAACGTGGAGGCCATCCTGGACCAGCCCTATCAGTTCGACTTCTATGACGGCGGCGGCGTGGACCTGGCCTTCCTGGGCCTGGCCCAGGCCGACAAGGACGGCAACATCAACGTCTCCAAGTTCGGCCCCCGGATCGCCGGCTGTGGCGGCTTCGTCAACATTACCCAGAACGCCAAGAAGGTCTTCTTCTGCGGCACCTTCACCGCTGGCGGCATCAAGACCCATGTGGAGGACGGAAAGCTGGTCATCGACCAGGAGGGCAAGGAGCAGAAGATGATCGACACCGTGGAGCAGATCACCTTCTCCGGCGCCTATGCCAACAAGACCGGCCAGCCCGTCATGTACATCACCGAGCGCGCCGTCTTCGAGCTGCGGCCCGACGGCGTCTACCTCACCGAGGTGGCCCCCGGCATCGACGTCCAGACCCAGGTCATCGACCTGATGGGCTTCACGCCCAAGATGGAGGAGGGCGGCCCCAAGCTGATGGACGCGCGCATCTTCTCCGACGGCCTCATGGGCCTGAAGGCGTAAGGCTTTTTTTGGGACCGCCGCGTCTCCGCGCCGCGGCGGTCCACTTGGATTGAAAATTGAGAAAGAAAGGGGACTCTCCATGAACTGGGGTATCCTGATCCTTTTAATCGCGATCATTCTGTTCGGCGTGTTGGCCTTTAAGGGCATTTCGGCGCTGATCCTGGCGCCGCTGGTCACCTGCTTCGTGCTGATCTTCGCCCCCATTTTCGCGGGCGAGGATATCGCCATCCTGAATGGCCTGAAAGAGCAGTTCATGCCCGCCGCGGCCGACTACGTCTCCAGCTACTTCCTGATGTTCTTTATGGGCGCCCTCTTCGGCGCTGTTTACCAATTCACCGGCGCCGCCAAGTCCATCGCCAAGTGGCTGGCCGGCATGTGCCACGGCAAGTTCGTGGCCCCCATCATCATGTGCATCACCGGCCTGCTGACCTACGGCGGCATCTCCGGCTTCGTGGTCTTCTTCGTTATCTACCCCATCGCCCTGCAGATGTTCCGCTCTGCCAACCTGACAAGAAGACTGATCCCTGCCGCCATCTCCGCCGGCTGCTGGACCTGGTCCATGTACGGCCCCGGCTCCCCCTCCATCCAGAACGTTATCCCCATCGAGAGCCTGGGCACCACCCCCACCGCCGCCCTGGTGCCCTCCGTCATCGCCACTGTGGCCTCCTTCGTGATGATCTTCGTGTGGCTGGAGTACCGGGCCCGCTCCTTCACCAAGCGGGGCTACTTCTTTGACGACCCCCGCCTGAAGATGCAGCTCTCCCCGGAGGAGCTCCAGGAGGACGACCCCAATGAGGTCCTGCCCAATCCCATCGTGGCTTTGGTCCCCATTGTCGTTATCCTGGTTCTGTTCAATATTGTCGGCCTGCCTGTTGAGACCGCCGTCTTCATCGGCGTGGCCCTGGCCACTATCCTCTTCTTTACCCGCATCGAGGGTGGCATCAACGGCTGGCTCAAGGTCTTCAACAAGGGCGCCGCTGACTCCGGCGTGTCCATCCTGAACACCGCCATCGTCGTCGGCTTCGGCGGCGTGGTCCAGAACACCAAGGGCTTCACCGACCTGGTGAACAGCCTCCAGAACCTGGACATGAACCCCCTGATCTTCGTCATGATCACCGTGGCCGTGTGCGCCGGCGCCTGCGGCTCCGCCTCCGGCGGTATGGGCGTGGCCTTCAACGCCCTGAAGGACGTCTACGCCGCCCTGGGCGCCAACTTCGAGTATGTCCACCGGATCGGCGCCATCGCCGCCGGCACCCTGGACACCCTGCCCCACCAGGGCGCCCAGATCACCCTGCTGGGCATCTGCAAGTGCACCCACAAGGAGGCCTATTTCGACATCGCCATCACCCAGATCGCGGTGCCCTTCATCACCTGCTTCATCTTCATCGCTCTTGCCTCCACCGGCATGATGTGATGCCAGGCCCCGGACGGCATGGCCGTCCGGGGCTCCTTCCCAAATACCCCCAGAAAAATCTTTTCCAAACCATGAAAATTCCCTTGACAAAGGGAACGGGAAGTGGTATGTTAGCAGTAAAATAGTTCTTATTCAAAACTATTTTGAAGAAGAAAAAACTGAGATTAAATTATCAGAAAGGATGCGTGTCAACATGAACTTCGAACTGACCCAAGACCAGCAGCAGATTCAGCAGCTCGCCCGGGAATTTGCCGAGAAGGACCTGCTCCCCGGCGTTATTGAGCGGGACGAGAAGGTGGAGTTCCCCCTGGAGGCCTTCAAGAAGCTGGGCAAGACCGGCATCTATGGCCTGCCCTACGGCACCGAGGTGGGCGGCCTGGGCGGCAGCTACCTGAGCTACATCCTGGCCGTGGAGGAGGTCTCCAAGGTGGACGCCGCCTTCGGCATCGCCTTCTCCGTGGACACCTCCCTGTACGGCGGCAGCATCATGAACTC
>DWYC01000091.1 GCA_019118925.1 Candidatus Flavonifractor intestinipullorum
CACCCGCCGCCTCTCCCCATGAGAAAACGGCCCGCTCCAAACGAGCGGGCCGTTTTCCTGTTTGAAAAGAGAGAGAAAGAGAGGAGGAAAATGATAAACACTCATGTATAAGGAAACACGTCGCCGTGTTGTTTTCAGTCGTTCCCACACAGCCTGGCTGTGATATTGGGTTCTTCCTCGACTGCACCCTTAGGATACCACGCATTTCCTCCCCATTGTTGGACAGTCTTTGAAATGTCTATGAACAATGTGTGAATGACTCAGGCGAAATAGAGCGCGCCGCTCTCAAAGAGGGGCTGGAAGCGCTCGCCGGGGATGTTCCGGCCCACATAGTCTCCCCGCCGCTCCGAGTGGCCCATCTTGCCAAACACCCGGCCGTCGGGGGAGAAGATACCCTCGATGGCCGCCACAGAGCCGTTGGGATTGACGTCGATATCCATGGAGGGCCTGCCCTGGGCATCCACATACTGGGTGGCCACCTGTCCATGGGCGATGAGGGACTCCACCACCTCCGCCGGGGCCACGAAGCGGCCCTCGCCGTGGGAGATGGGAATGGCGTGCAGGTCGCCCACCTGGCTCTTGAGCATCCAGGGGGAGTTGACGCTGGCCACCCGGGTGGTCACATAGCGGCTCTGGTGCCGGCCAATGAGGTTATAGGTCAGGGTGGGGCAGCCCGCGTCCATGTCCCGGATCTCGCCGTAGGGCACCAGGCCCAGCTTGACCAGGGCCTGGAAGCCGTTGCAGATGCCCAGCATCAGGCCGTCCCGGTTCTTGAGCAGGTCGTGGACTGCGTCGGTCAGGCGGGGGTTGCGCAGGAACGAGCAGATGAATTTGGCCGAGCCCTCCGGCTCGTCGCCGCCGGAGAAGCCGCCGGGCAGCACCACCATCTGCGCCCCCCGGATGGCCCCCTCCAGCGCCTGAGCCGACTCCTCCAGGGCGGCGGCGCTCAGGTTGCGCACCACCACAATCTCCGGCTCGATGCCCGCCCGGAGGCAGGCCCGGGCGGTGTCGTACTCGCAGTTGGTGCCCGGGAAGACGGGGATGACCGCCTTGGGCCGGGCCGTCTTGTGCCTGCACACCGCCGGGGAGCGCTTGTCCCAGGAGATGGGGGCCACCGCCTCCGTCCCGCCCGCCCGGGTGGGGTACACGTCCTCCAGCACGCCCTCGTTCCGGGCGAGTAGCTCCTCAATGGAGGCGCTGTCCCGGTCGATGGTAATGCGGCCGTCGTCGGTGGTGACGCCCAGCTTGGTACACCGGGCGCCCTCCGGCTCTCCCTCCACCTCGGCCACAATGACGCCGGGCATGGGGAGATACCACAGCGGCGCGGAGGCGGGATCTTCCGCCATGAAGCCCACGCCGTTTCCGAAGGACATCTTTGTGACCGCCTCGGCCAGACCGTTTTCCACCGCCCAGGCGGCCTTCACCTTCCCGGCCCGGCAGAGGGCGTGGAACTGTTCCCAGGAGGACTTGCAGGATTCCATGTCGCCGGAGCCGAAGAGATAGACGCCGTGACCGGCCTCCTTGAACTCGGGGGAGAGGACCTCGCCGGCTTTGGCGGGGGCGATGGCGAAGGAGATGAGGGTGGGGGGCACGTCCAGATCCAGGAAGGAGCCCGACATGGAGTCCTTACCGCCGATGGCCGCCGCGCCCAGCTCCAGCTGGGCGTCCAGCGCGCCCAGGAGGGCGGAGAAGGGCTTGCCCCAGCGCTTGGGGTCGGTGCGCAGCTTTTCAAAAAATTCCTGGAGGGTCAGATAGGCCTTCTTGTAATCCGCGCCGGCGGCCACGATCTTGGCCACCGAGGTAATGACCGCGCTGTGGGCCCCGGCGTAGGGGTCGGCGGCAAGCTGGTCGGGGTCGCAGGCCCAGGCCATGATGCTGGCCTGATCGGTCTCCTGGCCGGGCTCCACGGGGAAGAGGGCGGCCATGGCCTGTGCGGGGGTCCGCTGGGTTTTCCCGCCGAAGGGCATCAGGACGCTGCCCGCGCCGATGGAGCCGTCAAAGCGCTCGGTAAGACCCCGGCGGCTGGCGCTCTTCAGGCTGGCGGCCATCTCCCGCAGCGTGCAGGCAGAGGCGGCGTGCGTCGCCCCGCCCCGCTCCACCGCCACCGCGGCGTGCTTCACCGCGCCGTTGGTGTTCAAAAACGCCCGGGACAGGTCGGCGATCTTCTGGCCCTTCCAGGTCATGACCATCCGGGGGCTCTCGGTGACGGTGGCCACCGGATAGGCCTCCAGGTTCTCCGCCTCGGCGGCGGCGATGAACGCTCCGGCGTCCTCGGGGGCCACCACCACGGCCATGCGCTCCTGACTCTCGGAGATGGCCAGCTCGGTACCGTCCAGACCGGCGTACTTTTTCCGCACCGCGTCCAGGTTGATCTCCAGCCCGTCGGCCAGCTCGCCGATGGCCACGCTGACGCCGCCGGCGCCGAAGTCGTTGCACCGCTTAATCAGCCGGGTTACGCTTCCATTCCGGAAGAGACGCTGAATCTTGCGCTCCTCGGGGGCGTTGCCCTTCTGAACCTCGCTGGCCATGGTGTCCAGGCTGGACTTGTTGTGGCTCTTGGAGGAGCCGGTAGCTCCGCCGATGCCGTCCCGTCCGGTGCGCCCGCCCAGGAGGATCACCACGTCGCCGGGGGCGGGCGTCTCCCGCCGCACATGGTCGGCGGGGGTGGCCCCTACCACCGCGCCGCACTCCAGACGCTTGGCGATGTAGCCCTCGTGGTAGAGCTCGGCCACATGGCCGGTGGCCAGGCCGATCTGGTTGCCGTAGGAGGAGTAGCCCGCCGCCGCCGTCTGGGCCAGCTTGCGCTGGGGGAGCTTGCCCTCCAGCGTCTGGCCCATGGGAACCCGGGGATCCCCGCCGCCGGTGACGCGCATGGCCTGGTGGACGTACACCCGCCCGGAGAGGGGATCCCGGATGCACCCGCCGATGCAGGTGGCCGCGCCGCCGAAGGGCTCAATCTCGGTGGGGTGGTTGTGGGTCTCGTTCTTGAACATGAGGAGCCAGTCCTCCTCCTTCCCGTCCACCTGGGCGGGAACGTGGATGGAGCAGGCATTGATCTCCTCGCTCTCGTCCAGCTCGGGCAGAAGCCCCCGCTTCTTCAGGGTCTTGGTACCGATGGTGGCCAGATCCATCAGAGTCTGGGGCCGCTTGGCCGCCTTCTCCTCCCCGTAGACCTCCACCCGGGCGGCGAGGTAGCGGTCATAGGCCTCCTTCACCGCCGGATCGGCGATCTCAATGTTCTCCAGGTGGGTGGAGAAGGTGGTGTGGCGGCAGTGGTCGGACCAGTAGGTATCCACCACCCGCACCTCGGTGAGAGTGGGATCCCGCCGCTCCTCCTCCCGGAAGTAGTTCTGGAGGAAGGCCAGGTCGTCCAGGTCCATGGCCAGGCCCAGCTGCTCCAGCAGCGCGGCCAGGCCCGCCCGGTCCATCTCCCGGAAGCCCTCCACCGTGGCCACAGCCTGGGGCGTGCGGTAGGTCTGCTCCAGCGTCTCGGGCTTGTCCAGGGAGGCCTGACGGCTCTCCACCGGGTTGATGAGGTACTTTTTGATCTTCTCCATGGCCCCGTCGTCCACCCCGCCGGTGAGGATATACACCGTTGCGGCGGCCGTCAGGGGGCGCTCCCCGCCGGTGAGGAGCTGGATGCACTGGGCGCAGGAGTCGGCCCGCTGGTCAAACTGGCCGGGCAGGGCCTCCACAGCCAGCACCCGGGCCTGCGCGCCGGCCAGGGGGAAGTCCTCGTCATAGACCTGGTCCACCTGGGGTTCGCTCAAGACCGTGGTGCGCACGGCCCGGTAGGTGGCCTCGTCGATTCCCTCCACATCGTACCGGTGGAGGACGCGCACCTCCTCCAGGCCGGTCACGTCCAGCTCCTGGCGCAGCTCGTCCCGCAGGCGCCGGGCCTCTACGTCAAAGCCCGGCTTCTTCTCCGCATAACAGCGAAATACCTTGCCCATTTCCATAACCCCTTTTCTTTCTCCGTGGTTTCTCTTTTTAAGACTCCTTCCCCGCGGCGATCTCCCAGTTCTCTACCTGGTAAAACAGATCGCCCTGCGTGGGGGTCAGGCCGGTGATCTGCCCCCACTGGGTCAGGACCGAGCCGTTTTTGAAGCACAGCGCTGTAAACGGCATCTGCTCGGCCAGCGCCTCGTAGAGAGCCGCAGCCGCATTCTGACGCACTTCGCCCCGGGCCGCCCGGAAGTCGGCGTGGAGCGTGCTGGTAGTCCAGTCGTTATACTGCCCGTAGTTCAGACTGCCGCCCGTCAGGAGCGGCGTCAGGGTAAAATCGGCGGTAAGCCGGGTCTCCGCCAGATAGAGGTCGAACTCCCCCGCCTCCAGGGCGGCCAGATAATCGCTCCAGGTCCGCTGGTCCACCGTCACATGGACCCCGGCGCTCTCCAGCTCCCGGGCCAGCTCGGCGGCCAGGTCGCATTTATAGGAGTTGTCCTGATTGACCAGCAGGGTAACCTCCAGTTCCCGGCCCCGCCGGGTGAAATACTGCCCGGCGCCGCGGCTCCAGCCCGCCTCCATCAGCAAATTCTCCAGATTCTGGGGGGAATAGGAGAGCTCCTCCGCCAGCGTCTCCGGATAGAGAACACTCTGTGGATGGACGGGCAGGGGCGCAGCCTGGGCGTGGTGGGCCAGGATGACCCGGGCGAGGGTGCTCCGGTCCATCCCGGCGGCCAGGGCCCGGCGGACCAGGGCGTCGCTGCACACGCCGGAGGCGGTGTTGAACCCCACATAGACCAGATTGGAGGTGGGGTAATCGCAGGTCTCATAATTGCCCGAAAAGCCCAGCGGACTGCTGCCGGTGAGGTCGGTATTCACCAGCGTCAGGTCCCCCGTGTCAAAGGCGGAGACCAGAGCGTCGCTGCCGGTAATGCTCCGCAGGCGGATGGTCTCGGGCAGGCCCGCGTCAAAGCGCCAGCTCTCCGCCCGCCGGGCCAGAGAATATTCCCCGCCCGCGCTCTGGAGCACATAGGGCCCCGTCCCCAGCGGGACGCCGCCTCCGCTCTCCTTGAGGATGGGCACATCCAGCAGAGCGTCCAGCGCCCCGTTGGGCAGGGAGAGGGTGATCATCACCGTCCCCTCTCCGGCGGAGACTCCGCTGATCTGGGAGAGGCGGTAGCCATACCGCTCGCTCTCCCGGGCCAGATTCAGGGAGTAGACCACATCCTGCGGGGTGAGGGCGCTCCCGTCGGAGAACGTGACCCCCTGCCGCAGCGTAATGGTCCAAACCAGGCCGTCGGCGGACACCGACTGGGACGCGGCCAGGGCGTTGCGGGCCACAAAAGACTGGTCCACCCGGTAAAGTCCGTCGTACACCAGCCCCGTCAGCTCCAGGTTCACCCGGTTGGTCCCGGTGATGGGGTGAAAGCCCGCCTCCGGATAGCAGGGCAGCGCGAAGGGAGCGCGCTGGACCTCCGCCGTGGGTGTGGGGCGGACGGTGGATGAGGCGGCCGGGCTTTCCGCCGCAGGCGGCTCCCCTCCGCAGGCCGTCAGCACCAGCGCCAGCGCCGCACACCAGGACAACAGGACCTCTTTTCCTCTCCTTCTCATCACAAGAGCTGAATCAGGGCCGCCTGGCTCCCCCGCTGTCCGCGGGTATAGCGGTGGGACCAGAAGCGCTCGTGCCGGCAGAAGGTACACACCTCGGAGACGGCGATGTGCTCCGCCTTCACCCCGGCCTTCTCCAGGCGCAGGGCGTTCATCCCCTTCAAGTCCACATGGAACTTGCCGTTGTCCCGCACCTGAATGTGCCGCAGGGCGCAGGTCCCCATGGCCTCCGTCATGGCGTTGGGCACATCCTCGTCGGTCTCAAAACAACACCGGGAGATGCCCGGCCCCAGGGCCGCCAGAATATGTTCCGGACGGCAGCCGTAGCTCTCGGTCATCTTCTCCACCGCCCGGCCCGCGATGCCCATGGCCGTCCCCCGCCATCCGGCATGGACGGCGCCCGCCACCCGGCGCATCGGGTCGTAGAGCAGAATCGGCAGGCAGTCGGCCGTCAGCACCGCCAGGCAGAGGCCCGGCACGTCGGTGATCAGGCCGTCGGCCTCAAAATCCCAGGGGCGCTCCAGGCCCTTCCCCCGGTCGGCGGTGGTGACGCAGCGCACCGTATCCCCGTGGACCTGATGGGCGCAGACCAGCCCTTCCGCCTGCGCGCCGATGGCGGCGGTGAAGCGCCGGTAATTCTCCAGAACATGCTCCCGCTCGTCCCCCCGGTTGGGGCCCAGATTCAGCGATGCGTAGATACCCTCGCTCACGCCCCCCTCCCGGGTGGAAAAACCATGGGCCACGCCTCCCGCGGCGTCAAACGCGTCGCAGGCGAGAAACGGGACGCCCTTTCCTACTTTTTCAACAATGGTCATATCCATTCCTCAGCCAAATGTGAGGAAAGCAGAATGGGCTCTCCCCGGCTCTCCGGTGCGTCTCATTCTGCTTTCCCCGTCTGTTGTTCGGTTGTTTGCGTGAACTTCGTTATTGATACTCCGGCCCGTGGTACTCCGCGCAGTCACACTTTTTCCACTTCTTCCCGCTGCCGCAGGGGCAGGGGTCGTTGCGGCCGATCTTGGTGACCTTCTTGACGGGCTGCTTCTTGACGGTCTGGTCGCTGCCGCCGGATTCGCCGGTGACCCGGGCCACCCGCTCGCGCTTGACGGCGCCGCCCACCTGAACCCGGGCCAGGAAGATACGCCGGATGGTCTCCTCCTGAATGGCGGCGATCATCTCCTCGAACATCTCATAGCCCTCGCGCTTGTACTCCACCACCGGGTCGCTCTGGCCATAGGCCCGCAGGCCGATGCCCTGGCGCAGGTCCTGCATGGCGTCGATCTGGTCCATCCAGTACTCGTCCACCACCCGGAGCATCATCACCCGCTCCAGCTCCCGCATCAGGGGCTCGCCCAGCTCCTGCTCCTTGCGGGCGTAGATGTCATTGGCCCGCTCCTGGAGGAGGGCCACCAGGTCGTCGGCGGACTTCCCCTCCAGCTCCCCGTCGGTGAGGAGAAGCTCATCCGGGCGCAGGAACATCCCGCGGAAGGGGGCGCACACCTCCCGCCAGGCCTCGGCGTCCAGGTGCTTGCGCTCGCCCATATGGCCGTGGACCGCGTTGGTGAGCACGGTGGTGAGCATCTTCTGAATGGAGTCCTTCAGGTTGGCCCCGTCCAGCACCTTGCGCCGCTCCTCATAGATAACCTGCCGCTGGGTGTTCATTACGTCGTCGTACTCCAGCACCGTCTTACGGGTCTGGAAGTTCCGGGACTCCACCTGCTTCTGGGCGTTTTCGATGGCGCCGGAGAGCATCTTGGCGTCGATGGGGGTGTCCTCGTCCACACCCAGCTTCTCCATCATGCCCATGACCCGCTCGGAGCCGAACAGACGCATGATGTCGTCCTCCAGAGAGAGGTAGAAGCGGGTCTCGCCCGGGTCGCCCTGGCGGCCGGCGCGGCCGCGGAGCTGGTTGTCGATGCGGCGGGACTCGTGCCGCTCGGTGCCCAGGATAAACAGGCCGCCCACCGCCCGGACCTGCTCGGCCTCGGCCTTGATGTTCTCTTTATATTTGGCCTCGGCCTCGGCGTACATCTTCCGGGCGTTCAAAATCTCCTCATTGTCGGTCTCAGCAAAGCCGGTGGCCTCGGCGATGAGCTCGTCGGTGAGGCCCGCCTTGCGCAGGTCGGCCTTGGCCAGGTACTCGGCGTTGCCGCCCAGCATGATGTCGGTGCCGCGGCCGGCCATGTTGGTGGCCACGGTGACGGCGCCCATCTTGCCGGCCTGGGCCACAATTTCGGCCTCTTTTTCGTGGAACTTGGCGTTGAGGACATTGTGAGGGATGCCCTTCTTTTTGAGCATGCCGGAGAGCTCCTCCGACTTCTCGATGGAGATGGTGCCCACCAGCACGGGCTGGCCCTTCTGATGGCACTCCTCGATCTGCTTGACGATGGCCCGGTACTTGCCCGCCTCGTTCTTATACACCACGTCGGGGTGGTCGATACGGGCCAGGGGCTTGTTGGTGGGAATCTCTACAATATCCAGGGAGTAAATGGTCCCGAACTCCTCCTCCTCGGTCATGGCGGTACCCGTCATGCCCGAGAGCTTGCTGTACAAACGGAAGTAGTTCTGGAAGGTGATGGTGGCCAGCGTCTTGGACTCCCGGGCCACGGTGACGTGCTCCTTGGCCTCGATGGCCTGGTGGAGGCCCTCGGAGTAGCGCCGGCCGTACATCAGGCGGCCGGTGAACTCATCGACGATGATGACCTCGCCGTCCTTGACCACATAGTCGATATCCCGCTTCATGAGGCCCCGGGCCCGGATGGCCTGGTTGATGTGGTGGGAGAGGGTCGTGTTCTCCACATCGGCCAGGTTCTCCAGATGGAACGCCTCTTCGGCCTTCTTAATGCCCCGGGCGGTGAGGGTGACGGTGCGGGCCTTCTCGTCCACAATATAGTCGGCGTCCTCGTTGGGGTCCTCTTCCTCCTTGGTGTCCACTTTGGCCACCCGCTTGCCCTGGAGCCGGGCCACAAAGTTATCCACAATGGTGTAGAGCTGGGTGGACTGGTCCCCCTGGCCGGAGATGATGAGGGGGGTACGGGCCTCGTCGATGAGGATGGAGTCCACCTCGTCCACGATGGCAAAGGAGTGACCCCGCTGGACCATTTCGGTGGCGTAGATGGCCATGTTGTCCCGCAGGTAGTCGAAGCCGAACTCGTTGTTGGTGCCGTAGGTGATATCGGCCTGATAGGCGGCCTTGCGCTGGGCGGGGGGCACGTCGTGAATCACCAGGCCCACGGTCAGGCCCATAAAGCGGTAGACCTTGCCCATCCACTCGCTGTCGCGCTTGGCCAGGTAGTCGTTGACGGTGACGATATGCACGCCCTCACCGGCCAGCGCGTTGAGATAGGCGGGCAGGGTGGCCACCAGGGTCTTGCCTTCGCCGGTCTTCATCTCGGCGATCCGCCCCTGGTGGAGGATGATGCCGCCGATGAGCTGCACCCGGTAGGGCTTCATGCCCAGCACGCGCCAGGCGGCCTCCCGGCAGGCGGCAAAGGCCTCGGGCAGAATGTCGTCCAGCGTCTCGCCCTTCTGAAGCCGCTCTTTAAATTCTGTGGTCTTGGCCTTGAGTTCTTCGTCGCTGAGGGCGGAGTAGGTCCCGTCCAGGGCCTCGATTTTGTCCACAAGGGGCTTAATGGCCTTGAGTTCCTTGGCGGAGCTGGTGCCAAAAAGCTTTTTTAACAGATTCATGGTAGGTCATACACCTTTCTTGGCAGGATGCCTCGTCTGCAAAATCCATAAAATTTCATGATAAAGTATAGCACATCCTTCCCTAATAAAAAAGGGGAAATTGTGAAGAAACCGGCGGGGATTTCCTTTCGCCTGCGAATAGTTCCCTTTTTATTTTCGACTGCCCATCGACTTTTCTTCCCGGCTGTGGTATGCTGAGTGTATCGTGGGCGAATCATTTCCGCGTCCGCCCGTTCGACCCTTCCACCCAGACCATAACGAAAGAGGAGTGAAACGCATGAAACGACATACTCTGCGGGCTCTGGCCGCCGGTGTAATGACTGCGGCCATGCTCACCACCCTGGTCCCCGCGGCCCTGGCCGCCGAGAACAGCGGGGAAAAGACCATCACCATCCTCGGCACCTCGGATATGCACGGCAACATCTGGGGCTTCAGCTATGAGGACAACGCCGAGACCACCAACAACGGTATGGCTCGCCTGTACACCTATATTCAGCAGGTGCGCGCCGAGAACCCCAACACCATTCTCATCGACGCCGGCGACGACATCCAGGGCACCATTATGACCGACGATTTGTACAACAAGACCCCCGAGGAGCCCCACCCCGTCATGACCGCCATGAACTACATGGGCTATGACGCCATGACCCTGGGCAACCACGAGTTCAACTGGGGCATTCCCACCATGCAGACCATCCTCTCCCAGGCCGAGTTCCCCGTTCTGGCCGCCAACGTCACCGGTGCGGACGGCGAGCTGGTCACCGGCGCGGGCTGGACCATCGTGGAGCGGGACGGCGTGAAGGTGGCTATCATCGGTGTGGTCACCCCCGACGTGCCCATCTGGGACGGCGGCAAGGACGGGATTGACGACGCCGTTTACGAGGCCGCCAACGTGGCCGTGGGCAACGCCATCGATGAGATCGGCGGCCAGGCCGACGTGATCGTGGTCTCCGCTCACATGGGCATGTACGCCGAGTTTGACGAGGAGGGCGGCTCCGACTCCGCCCAGAAGATTCTGGACGACAACCCGGAGATCGACGTGCTCCAGGTTGCCCACAACCACGTCACCGTCAATGAGAAGCAGGGCGACACCGTCATCGGCGGCGTGCGCAACGGCGGCCGGGAGATCGCCCGCTTCGACCTGACTCTGGACGCGGACAACAACGTGGTGGACAGCACCGTGGAGATCGTGGACATGGAGGGCGTGGAGCCCAGCCAGGAGATCCGGGAGATCCCTCTGGTGGCCGAGGCCCATCAGAAGACCATTGACTACATCGCCGGCGGCACCGACGAGAGCGGCGAGCCCCTGCCCCCCCTGGGCTCCACCACCGCCAAGTTCCAGCCCGAGAATGAGATCCGCGGCATCCCCGCCGGCCGTGTCATGGATACCGCCGTTATGGATCTGATCAACCAGATCCAGCTGGAGAACTCCGGGGCGGACGTCTCCGCCGCCGCCCTCTTCAAGGACACCAGCGACCTGCCTCAGGGCGACATCAACTACGGCAATATCTTTGATATCTACAAGTTCGACAACACCCTCTACCGGGTGAAGGTCACCGGCGCGGAGCTCAAGGCCTACATGGAGTGGTCCGCCGAGTGCTACAACCAGTGGGAGGAGGGGGACATCAACATCTCCTTCGACCCCGAGTACCCCGACTACCT
>DWYC01000092.1 GCA_019118925.1 Candidatus Flavonifractor intestinipullorum
GCGGCTATTACCGCCTGGGCGAGAAGGTGGGGCAGGCCTGGAACAGCGGCGTGAAGTTTATGAAGTGATCCAGAACAGAGCGCGGGTCCGGAGCATCGCTCCGGACCCGCGCCTTATTTTTCCTTGATCAGCTTGTTGAGCTCTTCCATAAAGGTACTGATATCCTTGAACTGGCGGTAGACGGACGCAAAGCGGACGTAGGCCACCTCGTCCACAAGCTTGAGGCGCTCCATCACCATCTCGCCGATCCGGGTGGTGGGGATCTCCCGGTCCATCTGGTTTTGGAGGGACTGTTCGATCTCGTTGGCGATGGCCTCCAGTGTGTCGAAGGGCACCGGGCGCTTTTCACAGGCCCGGAGCATACCGCCCAGAACCTTTCCCTTGTCGAAGGTCTGACGGCTGCCGTCCCGTTTGATGACCACAAGGGGAAGGCTCTCCATGGTCTCGTAGGTGGTAAAGCGCTTATGACACACCAGACACTCCCGGCGGCGGCGGATGCTGGTGCCCTCCTCCGACGGGCGGGAGTCCACCACCCGGCTTTCCGGATTGGAGCAATATGGACATTTCATGGGGAAACCTCCCTAATCACGGCGGCCGCGCCGGAGCGCCCGCCTGGGTTAGTTCCATTATAGCATATGGCCGGTCTATTTTGTACCATATTTTTTTCCGGACAGGTATGACCTGGGGCGGGAGCGGTTACAATAGGGCCGTGGAAAGTGAGGTGAGATTCATGCAGAACCATTTTGAGGATCTCAACAAGACCAACAAATCCAAGAACCCCTCGGCCCAGGACAAGAAGCAGGGCGGCGCCCAGAATAAGAAGCAGGGCGGCGAGGCCCAGAACAAAAGCCAGTCCCAGAGCCAGTACTGAGCCCGGCCCGGCAGGCGGACCCCACACGGAGGCCCCTGCCGGGCTGCTTTTTTGCTCCCATGCAGGGCGGGCGAAAGAGAAGAAAAAAATTTTAAAATAATGCTTGACATTTTCCGCGCTTCTGGTATAATAAATCCTGCGCTCGGCAAGAGCGAAAGAAAAAACCAGATAGCGGGTTTGTGTAAGGGTAGCACAGCAGACTCTGACTCTGTATGTGAGGGTTCGAATCCTTCACCCGCTGCCAGAAAAACGTCCTGGAATCAGCCGATTCCGGGACGTTTTCTTTTGACGCCTGGAAAATTTCAAAAGATTTTTCGGCTGGCCGGAGCGCCGCAACCCGCGCCGGGCCCCTTGCGGCGCCGATTGCCGGATGAAGCCGCGTGTGCTATGATAAAGCGGCAACAGGAACGACGGATGAACCGGAGAAAGGAGAGGCGCCATGCCGCGTATGGATGTGACACAGATGCCCTTTGCGAAGCTCTATCCGCTTCTGGTGAACAAGGCCGGGAAGAAGGGCCGCACCCGGGAGGAGGTGGACCAGGTCGTTACCTGGCTCACCGGATACTCGGCTTCGGAGATTGCCCGGCTGGAACAGTCGGACATCTGCTATGGGGCGTTCTTTCAGGAGGCCCCCGCCATGAACCCCAACCGGGTCCTCATCACCGGGACCGTCTGCGGCGTCCGGGTGGAGGAGGTCGAGGACCCGCTGATGCGGGAGATCCGGTATCTGGACAAGCTGGTGGACGAGCTGGCCAGGGGAAAACCCATGGAGCAGATCCTGCGGAAGTAGGAAGTCCGCCGGGCTGTGCCCCGAAAAAGAATACCGCTGAGAAAGAGCGGCGCGCGGCAGAAAAAACGTCTGCCGCGCGCCGCTTTGGGTAGTTTTTCGCCGGTCCGTGGTGAGTGCCGGCCCTCCGTGCCCCGCGTCTCGTTCTCGTCCGCAAATTACGCCTGGAGCCCGCTTCAGTCGGCATCCTCGTCCAGGGCCTCCACCAGAAAGCTCACCGGGCGGAATCCGTCGTTGCAGGAGAGCATGGCGGACCTGGGATTTTTCATCCAGCCGTCGTAAAAGTCCGCCCCGCCGTGGCTCAGGGCCAGCACAAAGGGCGAGAGGGTGTCCCAGGCGCTTTGACAAAAGCCCTCCGGCTTCGCCCAGCCGTTGGCCACAAATACCTGGCCCACCTCCAGGCCGCAGGCGTGGTCCATGGGGTTCTCATACTGGGCCATCAGATCTTCGTACCGGGTGATGCGCATAACGGTAATTTTACATTTTTTCATCGGTAGGGGTACTCCTTTCTGAACGGGCTGGGAATACGGCCGCTGCCCTTCCGGGCGCGGCGCTCAACGGGGCGCGCGGCAGCGCCCGGCCGCCCGCGGCTGAGGGGGGGCCTTCATCGCAGCGCCTCCAAAAGCCCCGCCGCAAAGGCCCTGTGCCCCTGCGCAGTAAAATGAACTCCGTCATAGGACAGGGAGATGTTCCAGTCCCCGGCATCGGCAAAGCGGAGGCCCAGCCCGCCGGCGAGAGCGCGGCAGCGCCGGGCAAAGCCTCTGGAAGCGTCCACCAGCGTTTGGCCCGGCACCCATTCCCCCGGCGCCATGGGGGGCGGCGCGATCAGCAGAATTTTTTCCCGATCCAGCGGCGGAGCGGAGAGAAGGCGCCTCAGCTTTTCCGCAGCCTGCTCCGGGCTGCGGCCCTGAAGCAAATCGTTGGTGCCCAGCATAAGGAGCAGCAAATCGGTGTCCGGCGGAAAAACGGGAAGAGCGGCGGGAATTTCCCGGCCGTTTTCTCCCATATTGCAGACCGTCCAGCCGGTTTCTGCGGCCAGAAGATCCACCCAGCGGCTCTCCGCGCCGTAGCGGCCGCCCAGCCGGGAGCGGGGATCATAGCCAAACGTGTTGGAATCGCCGAAACAGATGACCTTCATACGGCTCCTTCCTCAGTATATCGTGGAGATCTCACCCGGACCGATGCCGTAGAGCCGCCGAAACTCCTCCAGATCCCCGGGGGCCCGGAGCAGCATCACCTCGGTGACCTTGCCGGTGTGCACATCCTGAAATCCCGCCGCCTTTTCTCCGGTGCAAATGCTGGAACGGACCACAGGTCTGAAATTTTCCCGGTCATAGGTCCGGATCTCCCGCTTTTTTTGGAAAAACATGTTGCCGGCCTCCTGCCCTGTGGATTGCACAGAATAAACTTCTGCGCTCTTATCATACAATTTGCGGGGCGCGCCTGTCAATGACCGGGAGGCGGGCCGGGAAAGAGCGCGGCGTCCCCGGCCAATTGTGCAGGCCCCCGGCAGAAAGCCGGGGGCCTGACACGTATGCGCGCTATTTCTTCTCCACCGGAATCCAGATTTCGCAGGTATAGCTGGAATCTTGGGCGCCTTTTTCAAACTTGCTGGCGTCGCTGTACAGCTCCACGTTGATGCCGGCGGCGATGCGGTAGTCGGGATTCGTGGGCAGCCACTGGGAAAAGATCTGCTGATTCAGCCTCTGGAGCGCCTGAGGCATCCGGCCGGTACAGGGGAATACCGCCCAGGTATGGGCGGGGATGGTGCGGGTGGTGAAGCCGCCGGGGATCTCCACGGCGGGGTCGTAACTGTCGGCAATGAGGTATTCAAACTCGCTGCCGCCCATGTGCTCGTCCAGATTGATGCCGTACATGCCGCGCACCGTTTTACCGCCGCCCGTGCGGAAATGCTCCGCCCAGAACTGGGGGATCTGGGCGGCGGCATCCTCGTACTTGAAGGTTTTTGCCCGGCAGAGCACGGTAAAAGCCTCTTTTTTCATGATCCTGCACTCCATATTTTGACCACCTTCCAATGTCACTTTGATTCGAAGCGGAGCAAAGGAGCGGACCGCGCCTCCGCTTTTTCGCAGTGCGGCGGGTGTGAGGCCGTGGAAGCGGGCGAAGGCTTTGGTAAAGCTGTCCGGCGAATCGTAGCCGAATTCCAGCGCGATGTCGATGATCTTCCGGTCCGTCGTGAGGACCTCCAGTCCGGCGGCGGAGAGCCGGCGCTGGCGGATGTAGTCGCCCACCGTCAGACCGCACAGCATGGAAAAGCCCCTTTGAAAGTAAAAGGGGGACAAAGCCGCCTGCTGTGCGACCTCCCGAATGGTCAGCTCCTCCCGGAGATGCGTCTCAATATACTGTATCGCCTGATGAATACTTGTTACCCAATCCACACGTCACACCGTCCTTCTGCATTCAGCATACTCTAAATAAACCGGTTCAGCCCGATTTTTCGTGCTCCTGTTCGTCGGATTGCGGCAATCCGGCGGGGCCTGAGCTCCGCGTCCGCAGTGGCTGACGGAACAATTCCCAGCTTATTCTAGCGCAGAAAGACAGACCGGCCAACCCCGGAGTTCAGTCTCTTTTTTCCCCAAAACCGGCGGCTTGCAAGTGTTTTGCGGGTATGGTATACTAATCTTCAATGAAAATGGCGGGCAGTTGCCTCTCTGAGAAAGGGACAGGCAAAGAGCGGACCGGGAGGGAGCACCGATGGAAGAAGTGACAAGCCGCCGCAACCCCCTGGCAGTCCACATCCGGCGGCTGGGGAGCGAGCGGAAATACCGCCGCGCCTGCGGCTCGTTTCTCTGCGAGGGGGACAAGCTGGTGGAAGAGGCCCTGCGCTGGGGGGCGGAAGTGGAGACCCTGGTCTGTACCCGGGGGAGCGAGCCCCCGGCGGGCCTCCCGGAGGGGACCCGGCTGGTGCAGGTGCCCGAGGAGCTGATGGAGAGCCTCTCCACGGTGGAGACCCCCCAGCGGATGCTGTGCGTGTGCCGGACGCCGGAGCGGACGCTTCCGGAGACGCTGCCTGTGGGGAGTTATCTGGTGCTGGACGGGCTCCAGGACCCGGGCAACGTGGGCACCATCTGGCGCACGGCCGACGCGCTGGGGGCGGCCGGGGTGTTTCTGCTCCCCGGCTGTGCCGATCCCTTTTCGCCCAAGACGGTGCGGGCTACCATGGGGGCCTGTTTCCGGCTGCCGGCGTGGGAGACGAATTTGGAGGAGCTGTGCGCGGGTCTGAGAGGGGCGGGAATTCCCCTGTACGCCACTGCGCTGCGGGACGACACCGCCGACGTGCGGGCGGTGGACCTGTCCCGGGCCGCCGTAATCATCGGAAACGAGGGCCGCGGCGTCTCCGCCCCGGCCCTGGCGCGGTGCGAGCGGACCCTGAAAATCCCCATGCGTCCCCGGTGCGAGTCCCTGAACGCGGCGGCGGCCGCGGCGGTGGTGCTCTGGGAGATGGCCCGGACCCACGAAAGCGCGCCCCATTAAAAAAGAGGGAGGCGGTTTGATGTCCACGCTGCAATACTGGCTCTGGCTCGCCACCCGGGCCGGACTGCGCACCGGGGAGGCCGCGGCGCTGGCCGGACAGTTCGGCACGCCCGAGGCGGCGTACTTTGCCGATCCGGCGGAATATGACCTGCTGCGCCTGCCCGGGGCCCTCCGGGAGAGCCTGCGGGACAAATCCATGGAGGGAGTGGAGGCGATCCTCGCCCGCTGCGAGCGGCTGGGCGTGCGCGTGCTCACACTTCAGGACGCCCAGTACCCGGAGCGGCTGCGGCAGCTCCACGACCGGCCCGCCGTCCTCTACCTGAAGGGGCGGGAGATGGCTCTGGACCGGGAGGCGGCTATCGGCGTGGTGGGCGCCCGGCGGTGCACCCCCTATGGCGTGGACCTGGCCCGGCGGCTGGGCCACGATCTGGCGCGGCGGAGCGCGGTGCTGGTCTCGGGAATTGCTCAGGGAGTGGACGCCGCCGCGCTGCGCGGCGCCCTCTCCGCCGGCGGGCGGGTGATCTCCGTGCTGGGCGGGGGAATCGACGTGGTTTATCCGCCCTCCAGCGCCGACCTCTTTGAGGAGATCGCCGTCCGGGGCCTGCTGGTCAGCGAGTACCCGCCGGGAACGCCCACCGCCGGGGCGCACTACCCGGTGCGCAACCGGATCATCAGCGGCCTGAGCGTGGGCGTGGCGGTGGTAGAGGCCGGGGAGCGCAGCGGGGCGCTCATCACCGCGCGGCTGGCGCTGGATCAGAACCGGGATGTCTTTGCCTTCCCGGGGCCGGTGGGCGCGCCCATGAGTGTGGGCCCCAACCGCCTCATCCAGCGGGGAGAGGCCAAGCCCGTCTTTGGCGTGGACGACATTTTGGAGGAGTATGAGAACCTCTATCCCGCCGTCCGGCCGTCCAAACCGCCGGTCTCCGCGCCGCGAAACAGCCGTCCCGCCCCACCCCGCCGGGAGCCCGTCTCCCCTCCCGCAGAAGGGAATGGGAAACAGGAAATGGTTGACAAAGCGCCCGGGAGGGCTTATAGTACCTTCGAAACCTATCCGGGCGGAGCCTCTTTCAGCGACGATGAGAAGGCGGTTCTTCTGGCCCTGGGCGAGGACACGCTCCACCCGGACGAGCTGGCGGAGGCCGCCGGCATCCCGGCCCGGCGGGTCCTCTCGGCCCTGACCATTCTGGAGATGCGGGGCGTCGTCCGCAGCGCACCGGGCAGCCGCTTTGCAGCGGCGGTGGTGTTTCGGCGCCGGGAGAGCCCGGATTAAATGCTCGTTCGCCCCGTCCGGCGGAAGAGCGCCCCGGCGCGGCCGGGGCAACCGCGGCCGGCCCCGGAGGACTGGGCGGCCGGCCCAACCATTTTGGAGGTACAACAGTGGCAAAATCGAATCTTGTGATCGTGGAATCCCCGGCCAAGGCCAAGACGATTGGAAAATATCTGGGCCCGGGCTACCAGGTGAAGGCGTCGATGGGACACGTGCGGGATCTGCCCAAGAGCAAGCTGGGCGTGGACGTGGAGCACGGCTTTACCCTGGACTACCAGCCCATCAAAGGAAAAGAAGAGGTCATCGACGATCTGCAGAAAGCGGCCCGAACGAGCGACAAAGTCTATCTGGCCACCGACCCGGACCGGGAGGGGGAGG
>DWYC01000093.1 GCA_019118925.1 Candidatus Flavonifractor intestinipullorum
GCACTCGAGTGCGCGCCCGCCCCTGTGGTCTCGGATCAGTTGTAGCGCTCCTGACTGGCGATAAACTCCTGCTGTCCGCTCAGCGTGCGGAAGAAGGAGTGCGTCCCGTCGTCGCCCAGGGCGTAGTAGTAGTAATTCGTCTCCTCCGGATAAATGGCCGCCCGGATGGCGTCGATGCCCGGGCTGCAGATGGCCGTGGGAGGCAGGCCCGGGTTGATGCGGGTATTGTAGGGGGAGTCCAGATTCACATCCACCTCGGTCCCCCCGGTGACATAGAGAATGGTGGCGTCGATGCCCAGCGTGCTGCCCGTCTCGCTGGTTGGATTTTCCAGGCGGTTGTGGATGACCGAGGAGATGAGCGTCTGGTCGGTGCCGTCGGTCTCCTTCTCGATCATGGAGGCGATGTTGATGATCTCCCCCACGCTGTAGCCGCTCTCCTCTGCGTCTTGGCGCATCTCCTCGGTAAAGAGCTCATCCAGGCGGAGGATCATGCGGTTGATGACCTGGAGCGGGTCGCCCCCCATATAGAACTGGTAGGTGTCCGGGAAGAGGAAGCCCTCCAGCCGGCGATAGTCCCCGGTGGGCAGGTCCTGGAGGAAGGAGTATTTGAACTCGTGGTTGGCCGCCTGCTCCTGGAGGGACTCCACGCTGGCCACCCCCGCGTCCTCCAGCGTCTGGAAGATCTGGTCCAGGGTCATGCCCTCGGTGATGGTCACCTCCGTCTGGGAGCGGTTGGCCGAGCCCCGGCCCACGGCGTTGATGAGAGCATTGTAATCCATGTCGGTGTCCAGCTCATACGTGCCGGCGGTGAGCTTGCTCTCCTCTCCCACGTCTCCCACTCCGGTGAAGGACGCGAAGAGCCGGAAGAGCCATTTGTACTCGATCAGGCCGTTCTCCTCCAGCCGGTCGGCCACCTCGGCCACGGTGTCCCCCTCCTCCAGGGTGATGGTGGCGGTATGGGCGCTCTTGTTCAGGGCCAGCAGATCGCCGGCGGCCACCCAGCTCCCCGCCGCCAGAAGGGCGGAGACGCCGATCACAAAGATCACGTAGAGCAGGGGGCCGAAGGAACTCTTCTGCTTCCTCCGGCGGCGGGGCGTCCGCCCGCCCTCGCCGCGGGACGGAGGTGCGGTGCGCTTCCCCCCCGTCTCCAAATGGGAGGGCGTGTGCCGCCGTCCCGCCACC
Source organism: Candidatus Flavonifractor intestinipullorum (assembly GCA_019118925.1). Taxonomy (GTDB): domain Bacteria; phylum Bacillota; class Clostridia; order Oscillospirales; family Oscillospiraceae; genus Pseudoflavonifractor_A; species Pseudoflavonifractor_A intestinipullorum. Next base: position 1,183 of record DWYC01000093.1, read on the forward strand.
CGGCGGCCCGGCGTCCGTTCATATTCCTGTGCCATGGATTCCACTCCTAACTATGCTTGCCAACCCCCGGCCCGTCCACCCCGGACCGGCCGGAACCATCCCCCGGCAAACCCGCGCCGCCCCTGCACGCTCCGCCGGTCCGGCGCATAAGATGGGGTCAGTCGGGGCGAGAGGCCACCGCCTCCCCCCAGAAAGCGTGAGGTGAGCTGATATGTGTTTTGGTAACAGCGGCTGGGGCGGTAACAACTGTCTCTGGATCATTCTGATTCTCATCCTGGTGTGCTGCTGCTGCGGCAATGGCGGGACGGTCGGCGGCGGCTGCAGCGGCGGCTGCGGATGCAACGACGGCTGCGGCGACAACTGCTGCTGACATAGGTGCAAACCGGCGGCCGGACGGGGCGAAAGGCGCCCCGTCCGGCCCGTTCCGCCGGTCTCCGGCCATACCTCAGGCTCCATGCTCTGTGAGGACAAGCCCCACCGGCCGGTCGTGCTCCTCCCGGGGGAGGGCCTCAAACAGCACCGCCTCCCGGCACAGGGCCAGGCTTTTTCCAGAACATTGCGGCAGATACCGGTCATAATATCCGCCCCCCTGTCCCAGGCGGTAGCCCGCCCGGTCAAAAGCCAGTCCGGGCACCAGCACCAGGTCGATCTCCTCCGGCGCAAGGAGGGGACACGCCTCCCCCGGCTCCAGCATCCCAAAGCGGTGGCGGTACAGGCGCGTATCCGGCGCGATAAGCCGGGCCTCCATCTCGCCGGGCCGCGCGGTACACCGTGGCAGGGCGACCCGCTTTCCCGCCGAGAGCAGGGAGAGGAGCAGCGGGGCGGTGTCCACCTCGGTCCCCATCCCGTAATAGAGCAGGACCGTCCGGGCCGCCGCCGTCTCCGGCCGCTCCAGAAAGCGGCGGCGCAGCAGCCGGTCGCTCTCCGCCCGGGCCTGGGGCGTCAGGGCGGAAAGCGTCCTGCGCACCCGGGCCCGGAGAAGCCGTTTTTCCTCAGCAGTGGTAGTGGACGGCATCCCGCACCTTTTCGGCGGCGTTGGGCCCCTTCAGTGCGTCCACCAGGCGCAGGCCGAAGTCAAAGGCGGAGCCCGCCGCCCGGCCGGTGATGATATGTCCGTCCACCACGACGGAGGCTCCCTTATCCACCACGGCTGAGCCCATCAGCTCCTCCATGCCGGGGTAACACACCGCCTGCCGGCGGTCCAGATAGCCCAGATTGGCCAGAATGGTGGGAGCCGCGCAGATGGCCGCCAGCCACACGCCCCGGGCGTAGGCCTGCTCAATGAGGGCCATGGCGGAGAGGTCCTCCTGAATGGCGTTTACCCCGCCCAGACCGCCGGGCAGCACCAGCATGTCCAGCGCCTCGGGGTCCACATTGGCCAGGGTGCAGTCGGCGGCCACCGTGATGCCGTGCCCGCCGGTGACCTCGTTCCCCTTCAGCGCCACCAGCTTTACCTCCGCGCCGGACCGGCGCAGCAGGTCGGCGGGCACCAGGGCCTCCGCCTCTTCAAAACCCGCGCCCAGAAGAATTGCTACCATATGTGTTTACCTCCTTAAAATTTCAGAAAACGGGAGACCTGCTCCCAGATCGCCTGATGGATTTCCTCCACCGGCCGCACCGCTCCATCGGGCCCGGTACAGGAAATTCTCTTCCAGCCCAGCGTCTCGGACGCCCGCAGCGCGGTGCGCCGGCACAGGGCCAGGTAGTCTGTGTCCACTTCATGGATATCTCCGGCCGTCCCCTTGGACTGCTCCCGGCTCCGGAGCAGATGGACGGCCTGCTCCGTGGGCATATCCAGATAGAGGACCAGGTCGGGCCGGGGCAGGCCCAGCTTCCCGTGTTCGAAGTCGTCCAGCCAGCGGAAAAACGCCTCCCACTCCCCTTCCGGGAGCTTGCAGGCCTGATGGACGGCATTGGATGTGGTATACCGGTCGGAGAGCACCAGTCCGCCTTCCCGGTAGCAGCTCCCCCAGTCCTGCTTCCAGGAGGCATAGCGGTCCACCGCATAGAAACTGGAGGCCGCGTAGGCGTTCACGTCCTCCGGGCGGGAGCCGAACTCCCCCGCCAGGTACATGCGGATGAGGGCCGAGGAGGGCTGGTCATACCGCGGAAAAACCAGGCGGTGGAAGGGGTGTCCCTCCTCCTCCATCCGCCGGCAGAGCAGACGGAACTGGGTGGATTTTCCCGAGCCGTCGGTGCCCTCAAAGACAATCAATCGTCCGGACAAGCCCGCGCCCCCTTTACCTGCCCCGCAGCCGCGCTCCGGCCGCCTGGACGAGCACCAGGGGGAGCTTGGCCATACGGCCGATGCGCTTGGGTTCTTTCAGCAGGCGGTAGCACCACTCCATGCCCGCCTTCTGCCAGGCCTCCGGAGCCCGCTCCACATTTCCGGCGAACACGTCCAGCGCGCCCCCCAGGCCCACCATGAATCTGGCGCCGGTGGCCGGGCCGTTTTGGGCCATCCACAGCTCCTGCTTGGGCGCCCCCAGGCCCACCAGCACCACGTCGGCCCCGGAGGCGCGGACGGCCTCGATCACCGGGGCGTCCTCCTGAAAATACCCGTCGTGGGTGCCGCAGACGGTGAGGCCGGGGTAACGCTCGGTCAGCGTCTTGGCGGCGGCCTCCGCCACGCCGGGCTTGGAGCCCAGGAGATAGAGCCGCTTCCCCGTCCGGGCCATCCAGGCCACCAGATGCTCGGCAAAGTCGATGCCGGGCACCCGCCCCTTCAGGGGGCGGCCCAAAATTTTGGAGACATAGACCACGCCGATGCCGTCGGGCATGGACAGGTCCGCCTGGTTGAGCACGGTGCGGAAAGCCTCGTTCTTCCGGGCCGCAAGCAGAAATTCCGGGTTGGGCGTCACCGCGTAGTGAAAACCGCCCGCCTCAATCAGCGAGGCGGCGGTGTGGACCATCTCCTCCGGGGAGAGATCGTCAAACCGGACGCCCAAGAGTTCAACTTTCAACGTAGAAAACCTCCCAATGCGCATGGATCCCCTCCTGGGCCGGCGAAGCCGTCCCGGCGGCGGGGCCGCAGCCCCGCTTCTATGATCCATAGGTTTTTCTATTTTATCACAGGCCCGGGCAAAAGTCTATGAAAACTGCTCCGCTCCGCCTTCCGGGGCGAAAAGACCGTCGTTTCGTCAAAAAGAGGGCTTGACAGTGCCCCGCGGCATGATTATAATGATACCGTCATCCCGGCGGCGGGTCTTTTTTTCGCGCCGGACACTTTAGCACCTAAAATCACTAAAGCACCGGGAACACCACTCCAAAGATATGGGAGGAACTTGAAATGAAACGGACCCACAAGTGGACTGCGGCGGCGCTCTCCGCCGCCCTGATGGTCTCTCTGGCCGCCTGCTCCGGCGGCGGAACCACCTCTACCCCCAGCTCCGCCCCCAGCCAGAACGGCGGCTCCGGGGATGGCACGTCCTCCGGCGAGAGCTATGTGGTTGGCATCTGCCAGCTGGCCCCCCACGACGCTCTGGACGCCGCCACCCAGGGCTTTAAGGACGCTCTGACCGAGCGGTTCGGGGAATCGGTCAAGTTCTCCGAGGGCAACGCCGGCGGCGACTCCAACAACTGCATTACCATTGTGGACGGCTTCCTGTCCGAGGGCGTGGACCTGATCCTGGCCAACGCCACGGCCTCCCTCACCGCGGCCCAGTCCGCCACCGATACCATTCCCATCCTGGGCACCGCCATCACCAATTACGGCGTGGCCCTGAACCTGGACACCACCGAGGA
>DWYC01000094.1 GCA_019118925.1 Candidatus Flavonifractor intestinipullorum
ACTTTGCGGGGGTTCAGGGCCCGGGTCTCGGCCGCCTCCACCCGGGGCAGCGCCGTCAGGACGCAGCGGCTGTTCAGCTTCGGGTTCTCCATGCCGCAGGTAAAGGGGATGCTCACCTCCAGCCGGCGCACCCCCTCCTCTCCGTCGGGCAGGTAGAGCACCGAGGCCCGCACCGTTCCGCTCAGCTCCAGACGGCCCTCCTGGGCCTCCCGTCCGCTGAGCTCCACCCATCCCTCCGTGTCCAGAATGCGCAGAATGTCCGGACAGGCGTCGGGCACGATCATCTCCAAGGTCTCCTCGGGAAAAAGCCCGGTATCCACCACGGCCTCATAGCCGTTCAGCCGGGTCTGTTCCAATTCCAGATCCATGTCGTATTCCACTCCCTTTGGCGGGGCGGAGGCCCCTCTTGTTGGAATACTATATGTCCCGGCCCGGGCCGGTATGCTACCGCAGGCCGAAGAGAACCTTCAAGATCCCCCGCAGGGCCTTGGGCGACCGGACGACCACGATCTTCATTGCTTCACGCTCCTCTCCAGCTCTTCCACCCAGGCGCGCCCGTGGTAGCCCAGGACGGCGCCCACGCCTAAGGTCAGTACGCTGGCCGGAAACAGCAGCAGCGCCAGCGCGCCCGCCGCTCCGGCGGCCATGGTCAGATATCCTTTGTTCCGTTCGGATGACAAAAGGACCGCCCCCTTCGTATCGGTCTGTACCAGTATACGCCGGGGGCGGCCATGTGTGCGGTTTTCAGAGCTGGGGCTGGCTGCGAATGAGCAGGACCCGGCCGGAGCCGATCGTGATCCGGGTCGCCGGACCGGCGGGCTCATTGCTCACCGAGAGGGTGTCCCCCCGGGTGAGCACCGCCCGGTGCAGGGGGTAACGGGCCCCCTCCAGAGTTACGCCGGTCACCGTCCGGTCCAGGGGGATGAGGGAAAAATAGCGGTAGCGCGGGGGGACGTTGGGCACAACCAGCGTTTCGCTGTCCAGGAGGCGGACCTCATTTTGCCGGTCCAGCAGAAGGCCGCGTCCCCCCCGGGCGGAGAGCCACTCCAGGATGACCAGATTGGAGGCGGTGTGGTCCAGCCGTGGGCCTCCGGTACAGCCGCACAGCAGCAGCTCCCGGGCGCCCAGAGAGAGGGCCTGCTCCATCGCGGCCTGAAGGTCGGTCATGTCCTTCTCCGGGGAGAGGCTGATGTTGTTCGCGCCCGGCACCGGCGCGCCGCCCGAATCCCAGTCCCCGATGACGACGTCGGGTTCCAGCCCGGCGGAGCGGGCGTTAGCCACCCCGCCATCGGCGCAGACCACCCAGAAGGGCTCCGTCAGCCGGGGCTTCAGAAAGCTCCAGTCGCTCTCCCGCACCGAGCCGAAAATCAGCGCCCGCTCTCTTTTTCCCTGCGTTCCCACTCAGGCACCTCCTTCGCCTGTTCATAGAGCCGCACATAGCTTGCATGGCGGCTGGGAGCGATTTTCCCCTCCTTCAGAGCGGCCAGAACGGCGCACCCCTTCTCCTTCACGTGAGAACAGCCCTGAAATCGGCACTGGTTCAGGTAGGGGCGGAACTCCCGGAAGGTCCCGGCCAGCTCCTCCGGCCGGCGCAGGTCGTTCAGCTCGGTATCAAAGGAGGAGAAGCCCGGCGTGTCGGCCACCACCGCCCCGTTGGAGAGCCGGAAAAGCTCCACATGGCGGGTGGTGTGGCGGCCGCGGCCCAGTTTCTCGCTGACCTCCCCGGTCTGGAGGCCGAAGGCCGGTTCCAGGGCATTGAGGATGCTGGACTTCCCCACGCCGGAGTTGCCGGTAAAGGCGCACACCCGCCCGGCGATAGCCCTGCGGAGGTCCTCAATGCCCTCTCCCGTCTCCGCGCTCACCCGCAGGGTGAGGAAGCCTGCGCCCTGATAGATGGCGTAGAGGTCCTCCGCCGCGCTCAGGTCGCACTTGTTCAGACAGATGATGCTCTCACAGCCCTTGCTCTCGGCGATGGAGACCACCCGGTCGATGAGAAAGGGGTCCGTGACCGGCGTGGCTCCGGAGGCAATGACCACCAATGCGTCGATATTGGCCACAGCCGGACGCTGGAAGGCATTGCGCCGGGGGAGGATGGCGTCCAGCGCGCCGGTTCCGTCCCCCAGGTCGGTGCAGGACACCCGGTCCCCCACCAGGGGCTTTTCCTGCCGGTGGCGGAACTTGCCCCGGGCCCGGCAGGTCAGCAGGGTCCCCTCCTGCGTGTGTACATAGTAGAAGCCGCTCAGGGCTTTCAAAATGATCCCTTCTGGCATGTATAACCTCTGTTTCTAATAGGTCTCCTCGGAGAACAACTCGCCGTCTATGTAGACCCGCACCTGAGCGGGCGGGACATATTCAATGGTGGGCATTACCATGAGCAGGCTGGTCTCCACCCAGCGGTCAAACTGCTCCACGCCGTTGACCTCCACCCGGACCTGAACGCCCTCCCGACCGTCGTTGGGCAGGGGGATGTTCAGCGTGCGGCTCTCCGTCTCGGCTGGGGCGGAGGGCTGGGCGGAGGACTCCGGCTCCTCGCTGGGCTCCACCGAGGGCTCCGGCGAGGGGGTCGGGTCGGGTTCGGGCTCCGGGCCCCGGCTCACGGTCAGGGTGATGGTGGCGCCCTCGGCAACTTCGGTGCCGCTGGCGATGCTCTGGTCGATGACCACGCCCTCGGCCACCGTGTCGTCGTACACGTCCCGGCGCTCCACCTTCAGATTGTTCTCGCTCAGCCAGGAGGCCGCCCAGTCGTAGGTCTGCCCAATGAAGGGGACCAGAGTAACCGGCTTGGTCTCCGGTCCGGTGCTGATATAGAGGGTCACGGTGTCCCCCTCCTGGAGGGGCGTGTTGGCCTCCGGCTCCTGCCGGAGAACCCGCTGGGCGCCCACGTCCTCCGACGGCTCTTCCTCTGTCCGGATGTCCAGATTCAGGTTCAGCTGCTCCAGCATCTGCAGGGCCATGGTCTGTTCCTGGTTATAGAGGTCGGGCATGACGATGTCGTCCAGGCCCATGCTCACGTGGACGGTGATGGTCCGGTTGCTCTCGGTATTGGTGACGGTGGTCTCTCCGTCCGGGCTCTGGGAGACAATGGTCCCCTCCTCTTCGCTGGAGCTCTGCTGCTCCCCTTCCACGATGGTGAAGTTACCCTCTACCACCGCGGGCAGCTCCCGGGCCTCCTCCACCGTATAGCCGATCAGGCTGGGGACGGTGATCTCCTGGGGTGCGGCCGCCCAGCTCCCGGCCAGCGCGGTGTAGAGGAAGTAGCCGATTCCCACCAGGAACACCAGGATCACGCCGACTGCGGCCACAATGGGCCAGGGGCTCCGGGGCTCCTCTTCCGCCTCGGGGCGGGGCTGAGGCCGGGGCTCCTCCCTCCGGCGGCCGGAATGGGTATCCTCCGGCCGGGGACGGGGGATGCGCCGGGTGGCGTCCTCCATCGCCTGCTGAGAAGGCGTCCGATGCCCGCCGTGGGTGATGGCGCTGGGCGTGTTGGCTCCAATAATCTGGGTGGGCTCATCCCCTTCCCCGGTCAGGTCCAGCCCGGAGAAGTCAAAGGAGATGTTGGGATTTTTGCGGAATTCCTCCAGATCGGAGAGCATGGCATCGGCGGAGATATAGCGCTTGTTCACATCGGAGGCCATCGCTTTCATGGTGATGGCCTCCAGGGCCTCCGGGATGTCGGGGTCCAGCTCCCGGGGCGAGAGGGGCACCGAATTGATATGCTGGATGGCCACCGCCACAGGGGAATCCCCCTCATAGGGCAGACGCCCGGTGAGCATCTCGTAGAGCACCACGCCGGCGGAGTAGATGTCGCTGCGGGCGTCGATGTGGCTGCCCCGGGCCTGCTCGGGGGAGATATAGTGGACGGAGCCCAGGGCCTCCTGGGTCATGGTGTTCTGGTTGGCGGAGGTCACCCGGGCAATGCCGAAGTCGGCCACCTTGATGCTCCCGTCCCGGAGCACCATGATGTTGTGGGGCTTGATATCCCGGTGGATGATCCCCCGGCTGTGGGCGTGGGAGAGGGCCTTCATAATCTGAGTGATGAAGTGCAAAGACTCCTTCCAGCTCAGCTTGCCCCCCTTTTTCTGCATATACTGCTTGAGCGTAATGCCGTCCAGCAGCTCCATGACAATAAAATCAATGCCGTCGGAGCGGGAGACGTCGTACACCGCCATGATATTGGGGTGCGAGAGCATGGCCACGGCCTGAGACTCCTCGTGGAAGCGGCGGCGGAATTCCGCGTCCTGGGCCAACTCCTCCTTGAGGATCTTGATGGCCACCAGGCGGTTGAGCCGGTGATCCAAGCCCTTGAACACCACCGCCATGCCGCCGGTCCCCACCCGCTCCAGGATTTCATATCGGTTGTCGAGTAATTTTCCTATGTATCGATCCATAAGTCATTACCCTCCCTTACACAGTCTGGATGAGGACGCACGTGACGTTGTCCGGCGCACCCCGGTTGAGCGCGATGTCCAGCAGCCGGCGGCAACAGTCCTCCGACGGGCCGCCGTGGAGCACCTCGTAGAGCATCTCCTGGTCGCTGACCACATTGGACAGGCCGTCCGAGCAGAGGAGCAGAGCCTCTCCCGCCGCCACGCTCTGGCGGAAAAAGTCGGGGCGGAGCTGCCGCTCCGTGCCCAGGGCCCGGGTGATCAGGTTCTTCTGGGGGTGGTTGCGGGCCTGCTCCGGGGTGATGTCCCCGCGGCGGACCATGTCCTCCACCAGAGAGTGGTCCCGGGTGATTTTCCGGATGCCCTCTGCGTCGATGTGGTAGGCCCGGCTGTCCCCCACGTTGAGGAGATAGGACATCTCCCCCACCAGCACCGCGGCCACCATGGTGGTACCCATGCCGCGGCAGTCCGGGTCGGTCCGGGCCCGCTGGTAGACCGCCTCATTGGCCTCCCCGCTGGCCTGGGCCAGGAGGGCTTCCGGGTCCTCCGGCGGACCGTCGGGCAGGCGCTCCAGCGCGGCGGTAAACTGCTCCACGGCCAAAAGACTGGCCACATTGCCCGCCCGGGCGCCCCCCATTCCGTCGCAGACCAGGCCCACCGCCCAGCCCTCCGGCCGGACCTCTAAGTAATAGGCGTCCTGGTTTTGGGGCCGGACCGCGCCTTTATCTGTAATTCCCCATGCTTTGATCATAAAAGACAGCCTCTTCTCCGCACGGATTTTTCTCAGCCCGCCTCCGTGCGGAGGGAAGCGGGTTTGTATCCTCAGTGGGGCTTTTCGTCCTCCAGCATCTGCTTGCGCCGGAGCTGGCCGCAGGAGGCGTCGATGTCTCCCCCCAGCTTGCGCCGCACCGTTACGGTAATTCCCTGGCGCTCCAGGCGCTTTTGGAATTCCGCCACCCGCCGGCTGGGCCGCAGGGGGCTCTCCTTCACCTCGTTGAGGGGGATCAGGTTCACATGCCCCGGAGTACCCTTCAGATGCCGGGCCAGCAGGTCGGCCTGCCAGTCGTGGTCGTTCACCCCGTCGATCATGGCGTACTCATAGGAGATGCGCCGGCCGGTCTGGTCAAAATACCGCCGGCAGCTCGCAAAGAGCCGCTCCACCCCCACGCTCCGGTTGACGGGCATGATCCGGGAGCGGGTCTCGTCATCCGGCGCGTGCAGGGATACCGACAGGGTCAATTGTAACCGAAGATCGGCCAGTTTGTCAATTTTCTCAACCAGACCGCAGGTGGACAGGGAGATGTGGCGCATGCCGATGTTGAGTCCCTTGGGGTGGTTGACAAGGGTGAGAAAGCGCATCACGCTCTCCCAGTTGTCCAGCGGCTCGCCAATGCCCATCAGGACGATATTGGAGATGGGCGCGCCCGAGTCCAGCTGGGTAAAGAGCACCTGATCCACCATCTCCCCGGCGGTCAGATCCCGGACCCGTCCCGCCAGAGTGGAGGCGCAGAAGGCGCACCCCATCCGGCATCCCACCTGGGAGGAGATACAGACAGTATTCCCATGTTTGTAGCGCATCAAAACCGTCTCGATGCAATTGCCGTCGGACAGCCGCCAGAGATACTTTACTGTTCCGTCCAGGGCGGAGACCTGCTTGCGCTCCACCTCCGGCGGAACCAGGCGGCACTCCGCCGCGAGCTGCTCCCGCAGGGCTTTGGGCAGGTTGCTCATCTCCTCGAAGGAGCGTACCCCCCGGTGAAGCCACTGAAAGACCTGCCCGGCCCGGAAGGCCGGCTGTCCCAGGCTCTGGACATAGGCGGTCAGCTCCGCCAGGTCCATGGATTTTATATCGATCATACATTGTCTCCTCCGCCCGGCGTTTTGGGCGGTTTCAGTCCATATTTTTGCTTCCATGCGTCCACCGGCGCCAGACCCGGCGAAGGGCCCGGGCCCCTCCCAAGGACGGAACTCACAGGTCTCCGCGGGCGCTCCTCCTCAGCTTGGCGAAGAAAAAGCCGTCGGTTCCGTGAAGATGGGGCCAGAGGGTGAGCATTCCCTCCTCCACCCGGCCGATGGGTCCGGGCAGCGTAAAGCCCTCCAGCGAAAACTCCCCGTGCTGCTCCAGGAAGGAGCGCACCACATCTCCATTTTCCCGGCGCAGGAGGGTGCAGGTGGCATAGAGCAGCACGCCGCCGGGCTTCACATAGCGGGCCACATTGTCCAGGATGGCGCTCTGAACCCGGGGAAGGCCCGCCAGCGGCTCCGGGTCCTTATAGCGGATATCGGGCTTTTTTCGGATGATGCCCAGGCCGGAACAGGGCACGTCGGCCATCACCAGATCGAAGCGCTCCCGGTATTCCGCCTGAAACACCTTCCCGTCCAGAACCCGGGTCTGAATGCAGGAGAGGCCCAGCCGGGCCGCCCCCGCCTGAATGAGCGCCTCTTTATGGGGGTGGATGTCACAGGAGAGCACCGTCCCCCGGTTTTCCATTGCCAGAGCTGCGGCAAAGGATTTGCCGCCCGGCGCGGCGCAGGCGTCCAGCACCTGCCACCCCGGCTCCGGCCCGGCGGCCAGCACCGCCAGCCGGGCCGCCGCATCCTGAATGTAAAAGAGCCCCTCCCGAAACGCGGGCAGGTCCTCCAGATTCCCGGTGTTTTCCAGAAGAAGGCATCCGGGCAGCCAGGGATGGGGGACAGCTTTCACGCCCTCCGCCTCCAGAGCGGTTCGGACGGCGGACGTCTCCCCCTTGACGGTGTTCACCTGGGCGCAGGTGGGCGGCTCTCCGTTGTCGGCGGACAGCAGGGCCTCCACCCCCTCCCCGCCCAGTTCCCGGGAGAAGGCCTCCACCAGCCAGGCCGGGTGGCTGTACCGGACGGCCGGATCCGCCGGCGGAGGGAGCTCCTCCCGCCGGCGGAGGAAATTGCGCAGGATGGCGTTGACCATACCGGCGGCCCTGGGGTTGCGGCTGTGGGCGCGGACCAGGGCCACCGATTCGTTCACAGCGGCCGAGTCGGGCACCCGGTCCAGTTCCATAAGCTGGTAGAGCCCCAGGCGCAGGCTCTCCCGCACCGCCCCCTCCAGCCGGTCCACCGGCGTTTTGGAGAGCAGGTTGAGATAGTAGTCCAGCCGCATTCGGTTCTGCATCACGCCAAAGCACAGCCGCGTGGCCAGAGCGGCGTCCCGCCGGTCCAGACCGGCGGCCCGGACGGCCTTTTTCAGCGCCCCGTCCGACCAGGCGCCCTGGCGCTCACAGGCGAGCAGCGCCCCCAGCGCCACGCTCCGGGCCGTCTCCCGCCCGGTCAATCCCGCCGCCTCCCGGAGAAAGCCAGCACATAGCGCAGCAGTTGGGCCAGGGAGACCAGCAGCGCGGCCACATACGTCATGGCGGCGGCCGAGAGCACCTTCCTTGCGCCGCCCAGCTCCCGCTGGTCCAGCATCCCGGTGCGCTCCAGCGTCTGGATGGCCCGGCGGGAGGCGTTGAACTCCACCGGCAGGGTTACCAGCTGGACCGCCACCGCCAGAGAGAAGAGGAGAATGCCGATGGCAAACAAGGGCTCGATATAGAACAAAAAGCCCAGAATGATGAACAAAAGCGAGAGCTGCGAGCCCACGTTGCACACAGGGATCATGGCCGCGCGCAGTTTGATGGGCTGATAGCCCACGGCATACTGCACCGCGTGACCCGCCTCGTGGGCGGCTACGCCGATGGCCGCCACGCTGTTGGAGCCGTAGACGCTGTCCGAGAGGCGGATGACGTTGCTCCGGGGGTCGTAGTGGTCTGTCAGATTCCCCCGCACCCGCTGAATGCTCACGCCATACACGCCGTTGGCGCGGAGGACCGCCTCGGCGGCCTGCGCGCCGGTATATCCCCCGAAGGCCCGCACCTTGGAGTAGCGGCGGAAGGTGGAGCTCACCCGCACCTGCGCCCAGAGGGCGATGAGCATGGCGGGCACTAACAACATCCAATAATAGGGGTCCACATAGTAGAAAAAGGGCATGATTTCCTCCTTACGCCGCGGGAGAACCCGCGGGCCTTACATAATCTGTCCCCCCGCCAAAAACCGCCAGAGCAGCAGCACAAAACACACGATCATTCCTCCGCTCAGCGCCGCCGCGATCCTGGGTTTCCCCTCGGTGAGAAGGGCGGCGAACAGGAAGAAGGGCGACGCGCAGGAGAGGTAGCGCCCGGCGCTGAGCAGCCAGGACAGAGAGTAGTCCAAAACCAGGGTCACATAGGCGTAGAGGGTGTAGGTGCTGCGGACCCGCCGGGCCGCCCAGACGAGCAGAGCAAAAAAGAGGGGAAACAGGAGCACCTCGGGAACCCACAGCTCCCAACGGATGACTTCGTTAGGGTAACTCAGGGCATTTTGGACCAGATAGGCCAGCGTCTGCGAGATCCATAGAAATCCCTGGGACCAGTGCTCCTGATGGACGGTAAAGGCGAAGGGGTCCCCGTCCACCCAGAGGTTCACAAGCAGATAGCCCAGCGTTCCAACCGCCGGGAGCAGCAGCGCCGGTAAGCGGCGCACAAGCGCCCAAAGCCGCTGCCCCACGCTTCGGCCGTCGGGGGCAAAAATCTGCTCCGCCCGGCACAGCTCGGCCCCCATCACGCCGATGAGAAGCAGTCCGTGCATCCGGGTCAGGGCGGCCAGCGCCCCCCACACCCCTGCGGAGAGCCAGCGGTGGTTCCGAATCTGCCAGAGGGCGGCGCAGGTGGTGAGCAAAAAGAGCCCCTCGGTCATCACCCCGCCGAAAAAGAAGGCGTAGGGGAAGATGGACAGGTACCACACGCTCCGCCGGGCCACGGAGGGGCCGTAATCCAGGGCGGCGAGCCGGTAGAGATAGACGCATCCCCCCGCATAGCACAGCCAGGAGACCAGCATTCCGGCAAGCAGGGTGTTCCCTACCACCAGATTCACCAGCCGGACCACCCAGACATACAGGGGAAAAAACACCAGGAACAGGTGCTGCCCGTCTTCGATATAGCCGTTATAGCCCAGCTCCACCAGATGCACATAGTGGTGGGCATCCCACCGCTCCCAGAGCTCCAGAGGTGTGCGGTTTCCCAGCTCTCCCAAAAGGACGCCCAGCAGCAGCGCCAGGAGAAAAACCGCCAGGCGGATTCCCAGGGCGGCGCCAAAGACCCGGACCAGCGTACGCCGGCCGGTTTGGACGCCCGCCCTCTCCAGAGGGTGGGCCGGGGCGGAGAGGTGCGGAATGGGCGCACCGCAGTCCGCGGCCCAGCGCAGCACCAGGCAGGCCCCCAGGGCGATGACCAGGGCCGAGACCGACAGGTTCCAGAGCAACTCCATTTTACCGCTCCGCCGGGGAGATCGGGTGGCCCCGCAGGTAGTCGGCGGCTTTCATCCGCTTCTTGCCGGGGGCCTGGAGCTCCAGAATGCGCAGAACCTGACCATCGCCGCAGGCCACGTCAATGCCCTGCTTTCCGGCGGCCACCACAGTCCCGGGCCGGGCGGAGGTACACTCCCCCGTCAGCGTGGTGCCGAAGAGCTTCATAGTTTCCCCGGTGAGCGCCTCCGTCGTAGCGGCGGGCCAGGGCAGCAGGCCGCGCACCTGGTTGTGAATGGCCTGAGCCGGGCGCGTCCAGTCCACCGGGGAGAGCTCCCGCCCCAGCATGGGGGCGAATGTGACCTGCGCCGGGTCCTGGGGGATGCGGGGCGCAGTGCCCGAGGCGAGCTGCTCCACCGCCTGGACCACAAGATGTCCGCCAAGCTCCGCCAGACGGGCGTAGAGCTGCCCGGCGTCCTCGTCGGGCGCGATGGGGGTGGACGCCTGGAGGATGATGTCCCCCGCGTCCAGCTCGGCCGCCATGTGCATGATGGTCACGCCGGTCTCATTGTCTCCGTTGAGAATGGCCCAGTTGATGGGGGCCGCCCCCCGATACCGGGGCAGCAGCGACGAGTGGACGTTGATGCACCCCAGCGGAGGGCAGTCCAGCAGCTCCTGGGGCAGAATACGCCCGTAGGCGGCCACCACGATAAGCTCGGGGGCGAGCTCTTGGAGCAGAGCCAGCGCCGTGCCGTCCCGGAGCTTGGCGGGCTGATAGACGGGGATGCCGTGCTCCTGCGCACACACCTTCACCGGGGGCGGCTGGAGCTTCATGCCCCGGTTTTTGGGCTTATCCGGCTGGGTGAATACCCCCGTCACGGTGTGCCCCGCCGCGATCAGTTTCTCCAGAGAGGGCACCGCAAATTCCGGCGTGCCCATAAATACAATCCGCATGGGCTAGTTCTCCTCCTCTTCCTCCATCAGCTCGTCCAGTTCCTCGGTGGTATAGAGCCGGCCGGCCCGCTCGGTGAAGAGGTGGCCGTCCAGGTGCTCCAGTTCATGGCAGAAGCAGCGGGCCACGATCTCCTCGCCCTCCACCTCGAACCAGGTGCCCGTCCGGTCCTGGGCCCGGACCCGGGCCTTCATGGGCCGCTTGACCATGCCCCAGCGGCCGGGGACGCTGAGGCAGCCCTCCAGTCCGTCCTGTTCGCCTTCGGTCCAGATGATTTCCGGGTTAATGAGCTCCAGCATCTGGTCCTCTGCGTCCACGACCACCACGGCCCGGCGGAGAATGCCCACCTGGGGCGCGGCCAGCCCCGCGCCGTTGGCGTGGGCCAGCGTCTCTTTCAGGTCGTCCATCAGGCGGCCCAGCTTGGCGTCAAACCGGGTGACCGGGTGGCATTTTTTATGGAGGACCGGGTCCTCCTCGGTTAAAATGGTGCGAATCGCCATGGTAATTCCTCCTAATCCCCGGGGTTCACGTCGGCGGAGACCGAGACGCCCCGGTTCTGTTTATCGCTCTGGGCGCACCGGAGCAGGTAAGCCACCAGTGTGCGCAGAGATCGTTCATTTTTCCCGCTGAGGGTCAGGCGGTAACGGTAGCGGTCGTTGACCTTAGCCACGGCCGCCGGAGCGGGCCCCAGAAGCTGGACCTCCGGGCTGCCGGGACGGGAAAGCCAGCTCTCCAGCGTGCGGCGCAGGCGCACACAGGTGCGCAGCACCGCGCTCTCCTCCAGTCCGGAGGCGGTGAGCACCACCAGATCCCGGAAAGGCGGACAGCCCCGCAGCCGCCGCAGAGGGAGCTCCTGCTCATAAAAGGCGTCATAATCCTGCCGCGCGGCGGCCAGAATGACCTCGTTCTCCGGGGTATAGGTCTGAATGATGGCCCGGCCGGCTTTCTCCCCCCGGCCGGCCCGGCCCACCACCTGGGTGAGCAGAGAGAAGGTGCGCTCGGCGGCGCGGTAGTCGTCCACATACAGCGAAAAGTCCGCCGCCGCCACCCCCACCAGCGTGACATTTTCAAAGTCCAGGCCCTTCGCTACCATCTGAGTGCCCACCAGAATGGGGATTTTCTCCCGCTCAAAGCGGGCGAGGAGCTTCTCATGGGAGTGGGTGGCCGATACCGTGTCCGCGTCCATACGGAGGATCTCCGTTCCGGGGAACAGGGCCTCCAGCTCCTCCTGCAGCTTTTGCGTGCCCGCGCCGATGAAGTGGAACGTCCCCCCACAGGCGGGACACACCTCCGGAGCGGGTTCTGAATGGCCGCAGTAGTGGCACATCAGCCGCCCGTTGGCCGAGTGGTAGGTGAGATACACCGAGCACCGGGGGCAGGTGGGCACGCCGCCGCACTCCCCGCAGGAGAGCATCCGGCTGGCCCCCCGCCGGTTGAGAAACAGGATGGCCTGCTCGCCCCGTTCCAGGGTCTCACGCAGGGCGTCCGCCAGCGGGCGGCTGACGAGCCCGCCCCGGCCCGCCTTGAGCTCCTCCCGCAGGTCGCAGATGAGCACCTCGGGCAGCGGGCGCCGGTTATAGCGCTGCCGGAGCGTGAAGAGATGATATACCCCGCTCCGGGCCAGATACATGCTCTCCACCGACGGGGTGGCCGACCCCAAAAGGAGCAGCGCACCCCGCTGCTTGCAGCGGAATTTGGCCACCTCCCGGGCGTGGTATCGGGGGACGTTTTCGGACTTATAGCTCCCCTCCTGCTCCTCGTCCAGAATGATCAGCCCCAGGTTTTGTACCGGTGCGAACACCGCCGAGCGGGTACCCACCACCACCCGGGCTTTTCCGTCCCGGGCGCGCTTCCACTCGTCATAGCGCTCCCCGGCGGGGAGTGAGCTGTGGAGCACCGCCACGCCGTCGCCAAAGTGGGCGGCGAAGATGCGCAGCAGCTGAGGCGTCAGGCCGATCTCGGGCACCAGCACCAGGGCCCCTTTCCCCCGCGCCAGAGCCGACTGGATGAGGCGCAGGTACACCTGGGTTTTCCCGCTCCCCGTCACCCCGTAGAGGAGGGCCGCAGCGGGCTCCCCCTTCGCGGCCAGGGCGTCCAGCCCCTGAAAAGCGGCCTCCTGCTCCGCGTTGAGCACCACCGGCGGCGCGGGCGGGACCTCCTCCCGCTCGGCGCGGCGGTAGCACTCCCGCTGCTCCAGAGTAATGAGCCCGCTCTTGGCCAGCGAGCGCAGGGTGGGCATGGACGCGCCCGTAAAGTAGCACAGTTCCTTGGCCGACGCCTCCCCCAGCGCGCACAGCAGCTCCATGACGGCATAGCGCATGGGGGCCGATTTCCGGCGGGGCGTCACCTGGGCCATGGCGTCTTCCGGCGGAACGGAGAGCACCGCCACCGCCTCCGTCTTGTCGCCGACCCCCCGCTGGGCACTGGTCTCCAGGACCAAAATCCCCTTGTCCATCAGCAGCTTCAGGGCCGGATTGGGGTCCCGGGTCCCGAACGCGGAGCGGATGTTCCCCCGTTCGGCGCTGCCGCCCCCGGCGCAGATCATCTCCACGATGGTCCGGGCGTGCTCTGAGCGGCCGGCGGCCTCATAGGCGGCCTCCCGGTCTACGCCAGGGGCCAGCGAGTAGCGGTCCTGAAGAGAAAAATAGAGCCCCGTGGGGAGCATGGCCCGGGCGGCCTCGTACACCGTGCAGAAATACCGCTCCCGCATCCAAAGGGCCAGGCGCAGCCCCTCCCGGGAGAGGACGGGCTGTTCATCCAGCTGGGCCAGAATGGATTTGCACCTTCCCTCCGGCGGTGCGCCGCTCTCCACCGAGAGAACCAACCCCTCCGTCCGGCGGTTGCCCGCCCCAAAGGGGGCCAAAACCCGCATTCCCGGTTCCAGCGTTTCCTCCAGTCCCGGGGGAACCAGATAGGTATACGGCTTGTCAATGGCGTAGGTGGCGGCCGAGAGCGCGATGCGGGCCGTCCGAACGGGCTCCATGGCCCTCTCCTCCTCCCGTGGCGGCCTTCCGCCGCCCTAAATCCCGGAAAAGGCAAGCGTCAGGCCAACCTGGCCCGGCGCTTGCCTTCCTTCTCCATCAGGCCTCTTCCGGCTCCTGGGGGGTGAGCTTCCCGTCGGCCACCTCCCGGATGGCCAGGGTCACCGGCTTCTCCTCCAGAGAGATGTGGTCCTCCTCGGCTTCGCTGGCAATCTGACGGGCCCGCTGGGCCACCACATTGACCAGAAGATAGCGGCTGGGGATCTTCTCCAGCAGCTTATTCATCGCAGGATACAACATCATAACGCATCAGACTCCTTTTGAACTCACTGGCTTATGGACGAACTGCCCGCCACATCCGCAATCAGGTGCAGGCGGTTGCGGGTCCGGCAGCTCTCGGCGGTCAGAATGGCGAGGATCTCCCCGGCGGCCTCGGAGACCTTGTCGTTGACCACCATGTAATCGTATTGCGGGATCTGCCCGTATTCCTCCCGGGCCTTCGCCAGGCGGCCCTGAATAACCTCCTCCTGGTCGGTGGCCCGGCGGTGGAGGCGGCGGGAGAGCTCCTCAAACGAGGGCGGAATGATGAAAATCAGCACCGCCTGCGGGCATTTGGAGCGAACCTTGGCCGCGCCCTGGACCTCGATGTCCAAAAGCACGTCGATCCCCGCGTCCAGCTTGTCCTGAATCACCTTGAGGGATGTTCCGTAATAGTTGCCCACATATTCGGCATACTCCAGCAGCTCGCCCCGCTGAATCATGCCCTCAAACTCCTCCCGGGTGACAAAATTGTAGTTCACGCCGTCGGCCTCTCCCATCCGGGGCTTGCGGGTGGTAAAGGAGACGGAAAAGTAGATGTCCTTCCGCACGCTGAGCAGTTCCGCGATGACGGTGCTCTTGCCCACGCCCGAGGGGCCCGAGAGAACAACCAGCTCTCCCCTTGTCTTTTTCTTCCCCATTATGTCTCGTCCTCCTCCGGCTCCGGCCCGGTTTCCCGTCCGGCCAGGCGGCCCGCCACCGTCTCCGGCTGGAGCGCCGAGAGGACGATGTGGTCGCTGTCCATAATCAGCACCGCCCGGGTCCTGCGGCCGTAGGTGGCGTCGATGAGACAGCCCCGGTCCCGGGCCTCCTGGACCATGCGCTTGATGGGGGCCGACTCGGGGCTCACGATGGCGATGAGCCGGCCTGCGGAGACCATATTGCCAAAGCCTATGTTGATCAGTTTCATCTCTGTCGCTCCGCACCCCGTCTATTCGATATTCTGGACCTGCTCGCGGATCTTCTCAATCTCGCCCTTGATGTCCACCACATAGCGGGCCGTCTCCAGGTCGCTGCACTTGGAGCCGATGGTGTTGGCCTCCCGGTTGAACTCCTGAATCAGGAAGTCCAGCTTCCGGCCCACAGCCCCGCCCCCGGCGAGCATCCCCTCCAGCTGGGAGAGGTGGCTGCGCAGGCGGACGGTCTCCTCGTCCACCGCCACCTTGTCGGCAAAAATGGCCGCCTCTGTGAGGATGCGGCTCTCGTCGATCTGCGTGTTCTGGAGCACCTCGGAGAGCTTGGCCTCCAGCCGGGCGCGGTAGTCGGCCACAATGCCGGGGGCGCGCGCCTCCACCTTGGCGGTGAGCTCCGCGATGGCTGCGGCCCGGGAGCGGATATCCTGGGCCAGCTTCTCCCCCTCCCGGATGCGCATGGCCTCAAAATCGGCCAGGGCCAGATCCAGCACCGTCCCGATGTCGGCGGCCACCACCTCCTGGTCCTCCTGGTTCTTCTCCACCAGGAATACGTCGGGGCAGCGGCAAAGCGCGGCAAAGCGAATGGCGGCGGCGGTCTCCTTACCGCCCCACTTCTGCTCGGACACCGACTGCCACAGCTCCCGCATGGCGGCGGCGTAACCCTGCGCCACCGGCCGGTTGACCGAGATCTTCACATCGCCCTCCTCCGCCGGGCCGATGGTGACAAAGACATCCACCTTGCCCCGGGAGATGACCGCCTGAACCCGGCGCTTGATCGCGTCCTCCGCGAACAGGTAAATTCTCGGCAGCTTTACCGTGCAGTCCAGGTAGCGGTTGTTCACCGCGCGCAGCTCCACTGTGATGGGGCGGCCGTGGAGGACCGCCTCTCCCCGGCCATAGCCCGTCATGCTCCGCAGTACGCCCGAGCGGCTCTTCTCGCTGGTCTTGTCCAAAGGGACTTCCCTCTTTTCTTCCCTAGAATTCCGCCCGGCCCCTTCTGGAGCGGGCTCAGGTATCTTATCTTATTATTATAGCAGACTTTCGTCCCCTTGAAAAGTCATTTGCGCAGGACAGGCGCGACCCGGTGCAAATAGAGGGCGATGAGCTTGGAAAATCCAAAATCGTAGAGCAGGAAGGCCACGTTTCCGACCGCGTACACCATACCCGTGCCCACCAGCGGCTCGGGCAGGAAGGGCAGGAACAGCTCTCCCAGCAGGAACCAGAACACACTGAGCATTCCATTGAAGAAAATCAGCTTGGCCAGCAGCTCCCCCCACCGGGGCAGACGCTCGCACAGAGACTTGACCACC
Organism: Candidatus Flavonifractor intestinipullorum; assembly: GCA_019118925.1. Taxonomy (GTDB): domain Bacteria; phylum Bacillota; class Clostridia; order Oscillospirales; family Oscillospiraceae; genus Pseudoflavonifractor_A; species Pseudoflavonifractor_A intestinipullorum. The sequence continues at coordinate 16,151 of DWYC01000094.1, forward strand.
GGGTAGAGGCCGAAGAAAAAGAGATACAGCAGCGCGCAGCCCTTGTCCGGCACCACCAGTACGCCCAAAATTCCGGCCACGGCGTAGCACATCAGTCCGCCGCGGATGCCGCCCGAGATGACGGCTGCCGCCGGGACCAGTCCCGCCAGCGCCACCATTCCCAGCCGCCCGCCGGGGACCAGAGAGGAGAGATAGAGCAGGGCCAGGGACAGCGCGCTGAGCAGCGCCGGCCGGGCCAGTTCCCGCGCATCCTTGGATCTTCCGGAGCGGACCATATCAATACCCCCCGCAGCCGCCGCACAGGCAGTTGACGCACATCATCGTCGTACAGCAGTCGCAGGCGTCGGTTGTGCCGCCGTAGCCGTACGGCCGGTAGGCCTGTCCCCCCTGCTGCATCATGGCCAGAGCCTGCCGGTACTCCCCGTTGGTGGGGTCCAGGCGGCAGGCCATCTGATAGTGCTGCATGGCTTCGTCCAGCCAGCCCTTCCGGTAGGCGATACTCCCCATCAGGAAGTGCCACTCTCCGTCCTGCGCCGGGGCGTTGCGCAGCAGCTGTTCCGCCCGCCCCAGGTCCCCCAGATTGATGGCCTGGCGCACCTGCTGGTAGACGGGAGCATAGCCGCCGCCGGAGCTGCCGGTGTTCTGGTAGCTCTGCTGATAGCCGCCCCCCGACGGCCCCTGGGTCCGCTTGCCCGCGCGCTGGCGGGTAATGGTCTCGTAGGCCTCGTTGATCTCCTTCATCTTCTCCTCGGCCAGGTCGGCCAAGGGGTTGTTCTGGTAGTTGTCCGGGTGATACTTTCGAGCCAGCTCCCGGTAGGCCCGTTTGACCTCGTCGTCGCTGGCGCTGGGGTCGATCCCAAGTACACGGTAAGGGTCGGTCATCTGTCCATTCTCCTATTTCTGTCGGGTTTGATTGCGTTGACTGCGGGTCTTCCAAGTCCCCTGGAGCACCATGCGCTCCACCGCAGGAAGGCCCAGATAGAGTACGTTATCCACCACGCCCTGCCAGCAGCCCCGCTCCAGCAGGACGCAGGCTCCGCCGGCCAGGTTGCGCGAGTGGCGCAGGGTCAGGGCGAATTCCGCCCGATGGGTCTCCTCCTCCCCGCCGTAGCGGGCCAGAACCGGATTGTAGCTCCCCCTCCGGCGGTCCTCCGCCCGGTCGTCCCAGGCGTCGATCAGGTAGATCCACCGCCCCACATGGTAGAGGAGCTGTCCGGTGGCCCGATCCCGGGCCTCGTCCCCGGTGGCGGGAGCGGCCGCCTGCAGCAGGCGGGCAAAGGCGTCGGCCGGGCGGTCCAGAGAAGGGCAATTCTCCCGCTCCAGGGCGGCGAGCTCTTCCAGGCAGGACTGCACGGTCCGGGCGAAGCCGGGCTGGGCCGCGGCGGCCCGGCGGTAGGCCCGGCCCAGGAGCACACACAGCAGGCGGCAGGCCGTCCGCTTCCACCACGAGCCGTCGGCCACCCCGTCCCGGAGCTTCCACCAGGTGAGGATTACGCTCTCATCGGCGGCCAAATCCATCCCCGGATCGGGGACGGTGCAGCGTTTTTTTCCGCAGCCCAGCCGGGCCGGACAGCGGCATTGCCCCAGCTCCGGCCGGAGTTGGGCGGGGAGAAGCAACATGGCCAGGAAGGTGAAGTCGTAGTTGAGAAACATCCGGGCGGCCAGTCCGTGCCGCCGCCCCAAGGCGGCGCACAGGCCGCAGTAAGCCGCGCGGTATCCCTCCCACTCCCAGACCTTCAGCTCCTCCCGCTGCGGCCGCACATAGCCGAACACTCAGCGGCCCTCGATGGCGGTAATGGCAAAGGTAGTCTTATTATGCCGCCGGACTACGCCGTTGAGCGCCACCGCCAGGGCAATTCCCAGAGCAAAGCCCAGTCCGCCCAGGGCCAGACCCACGCTCTCCCGGCCGGTAATCCCGGCGCCCGCAAAGCAAAAGACAAAGAAGAGCAGCAGCGGCACCAGATAGACCACCGCGGCGATTTGCAGGACCTGCCCCGTCCTGCTCTCCACCCGGACGGTGTCTCCCGGCTGGGCGTGAAGCGGATTGGAGGCCACGGCCTTTACCTCGCTCTCCACCAGCAGCTCGCTGCACTTTCCGGCGCAGGTGGCGCAGTCATGCCCGCAGGCTGATTTCCGTTTCACGGCAATTTCCGCCAGACCCGCGCCCATCAGGCGGGTCACTCGCGCTGTCTGTTCCACAAAAGGACCTCCCTAGGTTTTCTGCGGGAAAGGGACGCTGCGTCCCCTCCCGCCCGTTCTTCCGGCCGCCCGGCGGCGGCGGTTACTCCCGTGCAATGTTGACCACCACGCGGTAGTAATTCTCGTCTCCCACTACGCCCACGTCGCTGGCGCCGTTGAGAGAGACCCGGGCCGGGACGTTCTGTGTGCCGATGGTGGCGTCGGTCAAGTCGGCCACAATGCTGATCTGGGAGGCGATGACGGCGTTCACCGCCTCCTCGCTCCCCCGAATCTGGATCTGGCGGACCTGACTGACCAGCTCCACCGTGCAGCCCTCGGGGGCGTTGATCCACTGAATGTTGTCCACTTCCAGCGTGCGGGTGGTCAGGCCCGTAATCTCCACTGTGACGGTGGCCTGCGTCTCGCCGCTGACGTTCTCCAGACCGGAGGCGAGCTGAATATCAAACGTAAAGGTATCCTGGCTGAAGATATTGCCCAGCTCGATCTCCCCCAGGCTGATGCTGGAGAGCCCGGCCAGGTCCGTTTCGCTGCCCGAAACAGTGATGGTCGACGGATTGATGGTGACCACGGCGTTGTCGGCTGTGGCGCCGCCGCCGGGGAGCAGATCAACGGTGAGCTCCACCTCTTTGAGCTGAACCACCGGCAGGGTTACCTGGACGGTATTGACATCGGTCTCCAGGTTGAGCTCCTCCAGATCCAGCACCGTTCCATCCAGGCCGATGAGCTGGAAGGGCATCTCGCCGCTGAAGGTCTCGCTGAGAGGCTCGTCCCGGGTGACGGTAACCAGGGCGTGATCCACCTGGTTGACGGCGCTCTCCTCGCCCGCGATCAGAATGGTGGACGGCGAGAAGGAGAATTCCTCCCGCTGGTAGCCCTCGGCCACTTCACCCCGGAACACGCCCTGGACCTCCACGGAGCGCTCCGTCCGCCGGGCTACGGTATAAGTGACGTTCTGGGCGGTGGAGCCGGTGATGCTCACGCTGTTGCCGGATACCCCGGTGGGATAGTTGATGCGGTAGCCGGTGGTATAAGTGCCGGCGCTCTCGATGCTGGACACGTCCACCGTGACGCTTATCGCCTCCGAAGAGAGCCGCAGGGCGGTGCTCCAGCTGGTGCGGACATTGAGGGTAATGGTCTGTTCCGCTCCGTCGCTGATCATCAGGCCCCGCCCCTCCAGCGTGTCCAGTCCGGTAAATTCCACGGGCACGTTGCGGAAGGTGTAGGTGTTGTCGGAGCTGTTGATATAGCTCACATAGACCCACAGGCAGACGGCCAGCGCCACCGAGAGGACCACATAGAGCCAGTTTCTATTCTTTGTTTCCTTCTCCATCGCCGTTGCCTCCCTTCTTGACTTTCACGAGCTGGAAGAGGCGGAATTTCTGGCTCTCGCCCGCAGGTTTCTGGGGGAGAAGCTCGTTGTGGAGCACCCGGTCCAGGGTCTCGGGGGCCAGATGGCGCTTGAGCATGCCGCCCACCGCCACCGAGATGGAGCCGGTCTCCTCCGAGACGATGGCCACCACCGCGTCGGAGGCCTCGCTGGCGCCGATACCCGCCCGGTGGCGCATGCCCAGCTCCCGGGAGATGTTCACGTTGCCCGAGAGAGGCAGCACGCAGCCCGCGCCCACGATGCGCCCGTTGCGCACGATGACCGCGCCGTCGTGGAGGGGCGCTTTGTTCCAGAAAATGTTCTTCAGCAGCTCGCTGTTGACCTCGCAGTCCAGAGCCGTGCCTGCCTTGATGGATTCATCAAACCGGTTCTTGCGCTCGAATACCATCAGGGCCCCGGTTTTGCTCTTGGACAGCGAGGTGTAGGCCTCGACCGTCTGCTCGATGGCGTGCTCAATCTCGTCCGGGACCTCCGCATGGCTGAACACATCGCCCAGGCGGCTGCTGCCCACCTGCTCCAGCACCTTGCGGATTTCCGGCTGAAAGAGGATGATCAGAGCCAGAACGCCCCACTCCACCATCTGGCTGAGGAAAAAATAGAGGGTTTTGAAGTGGAAAAACTGGGCCGCCAGCAGGGCCGCCAGCAAGAGCAGCACACCCTTGGCCACCTGGCCCGAGCTGGTCCGCCGGACCAGTCCGATGAGTTTATAGATAATAAAGGACATGACGGCCACGTCGATCACGTCTGTCATATGTATCAGACGCAGGTAGCCGAGGGCGTCCTGGGCAAATTGCATCAGTTGTTCCATTTGCAGCCTCTCCCCTTCCCGGCGGACGGACATAACCGCCCGGGGCCCCCGGATGGGCGGCCGGCGGGCCGCGCCGCCGGAGGCGCAGGTGCTTTTAACTTAGTTATTATACTGTCTTTCCAGCCCCTTGGCAAGAAGGAAGCCCGTGAATGTTCTGTGAATTTTCCCCGCAAAATGCGACCGGCACCTACGTGGGATGGCGGAAAGGGGCGCTCTCCCGGAAAAGCCGCCGGCGCAGCCAGCTGTCCAGGCGGATCGCCAGCATGGACACCGGCAGCCAGAGGAGCGTATAGGGCAGGCAGATCTGCCCCAGCAGATTAAACGGCACCCGGGAGTAGTCCCAGATATCCAGTCTCCAGATCAGGTTGAGCCAGATGCCCGCCGAAAGCTCCGCTTCCGTAACCAGCGCCGCGCCCAGCATTCCCTGCGCCCAGAGGGGGACGTTTCCCCCCAGGCGCCGGTCGATATCCCCCAGCAGTACAAATAAAATTCCGCCCAGCACGGCCATGGTCCAGTGGGAGTGCCCCCGCCAGGTCAATTCCAGCACGTAATAGGCCGCGCCCCCAATGCCGCAGCGCACCAGCGCCCGAATCCATCCCGCCACATGCTCCATCCGTTGCGTTCCCTCCATGTGCCGCCTGACGGCGGTTTGTCACATGGATGTATCATGCCCAGTTCCGCGGTATTTTTTCTTCTCCGGCCCAGCTTCCTTTTCCAGGCAGCGCGGACACCGCCCGGACCAGAGCCAGGACCTCCTGGGGCGTATTGAAGGCGGAGAAGCTGGCCCGGATGGTCCCCAGCTCGGCGGTTCCCGCCGTCTGATGGGCCAGCGGCGCACAGTGCAGCCCCGCCCGTACTGCGATTCCGCGCCGGGCCAGGGCGGCTCCGGCCTCCTCACAGTCCACCCCCTGAATTTGGAAGGACAGGACGCCCGTCTGGCAGCTCTGGTCCGGGTCGGCAAAGACCCGCACCCCGGGCAGGCGGGCCAGCCTGCGCGCAGCCAGGGCGGTCAGCTGTTCTTCATGGGCGCGGATGCGCCCCAGACCGGCGCGCTGCAAAAAGCGCAGCCCCTCCAGAAGTCCGGCAATGCCCGGCATGTTGTGGGTCCCCGCCTCCAGGCGGTCGGGCAGGAAATCGGGCATCTCCGCCCGGGCGGAGGCGCTCCCCGTGCCTCCCTCCAGAAGGGGGGCGGGCAGAAGCTCTCCGCACAGCAGCAGTCCCGTCCCCTGCGGGCCGTAGAGGCCCTTGTGCCCGGGCATGGCCACAAACGCCGCCCCCAGCTCGCGCAGGGACATCGGGAGCACGCCGGCCGACTGGGAGGCGTCCAGCACAAACGGCACGCCCCGCCGCCGGCACAGGGCGGCGATCTCCTCCACCGGCAGGACGTAGCCGAACACATTGGAGACGTGCGTGCACACCACGGCCGCCGTGCCGGCGGTCACCGCCGCTTCAAAGGCGGCCAGGGTCTCCTGCGGGGCGAACAGCGGCCCGGAGGCCACCTCCATTCGGGCGCCCAGGGCGTGGAGAGGCCGGGTGACTGCGTTGTGCTCGTAACCGGAGACAACCACCCGGTCGCCCGGATGCACCAGCGTCTTGATGGCGAGATTGAGCCCATGGGTGGCATTGCTGGTAAAGACCACCCGTTCCGGATCGTCCACGCCGAACATCCGGCCGGCCAGGGACCGGCAGCGAAACGCAACCTCTCCGGCCCGGGCGGCCGCCGGATGCCCGCCACGCCCCGGCGTGGCCAGATGGGTCACCGCGGAGTACACCGCCCGGGCCACGGCGGGGGGCTTTTGCAGGGTGGTGGCGGCGCTGTCCAGGTAGATCATAGCCGCACCTCCCGATAGCTGCCGTCTCCGGCGATGATAAACACCCGTTTGGGACTCAGCCCCGCCCTCGACAGGGCGGTCAGCGCCCCGGACAGATTGCGCTCGGACACCTTGACCGAGTAGCCGCATCCCTCCCCCGCGATCAGTTTGGGGGAGCGCAGAATGTGTGCCCCGATGCCCACCCGCTCCAGGGCGGCGGCCGTCCGCTGGGCATAGGTCAGCGAGCGGCATACAATGAGATAATAGACCATGGCAAAACGCTCCTCTCGCCACCATGGTATGCCGCCGCCCCATTCGGGGTGCGCAAAAAGCCGGCGGCCGGAATCCCCGGCCGCCGGCTTTTCCTTTAACGCTCTTCCAGCAGGGCGACCGCATGGGCCGCCATGCCCTCCCCCGCGCCGGTAAAACCAAGGCCCTCCTCCGTGGTGGCCTTGACGTTTACCCGGTCCGGGTCCACCCCCATCCGCGCCGCCAGATTGGCGCGCATCTGCGGGATGTAGGGGGCCAGCTTGGGCCTCTGGGCCAGGACGGTGGCGTCCACATTGCCCACCCGGTATCCCCGGCTCCGGAGCATCTCCATCACCCGGTCCAGCAGGACCAGACTGTCCGCCCCCGCGTAAGCCGGGTCGTCGTCGGGGAAGGCGTGTCCGATGTCCCAGAGTCCCGCCGCCCCCAGCAGGGCGTCCATCACCGCATGGGTGAGCACATCGGCGTCCGAGTGCCCCAACAGCCCCCGCTCCCAGGAGATGTCCACCCCCCCTAAAATAAGGGGACGGTCCGCCACCAGCCGGTGTACGTCATAGCCGTGTCCAATCCTCAACGGGAATCCCTCCAATCCAGCAGCGCCTCGGCCACAGCCGCGTCCTCCGGGGTGGTGATCTTCAAATTGATGTACTCCCCCGCCGTCAGCCGGACGGGGATCCCCAGCCGCTCCACCGCGCCGCAGTCGTCGGTGAGCTCCGCCCCCTCCTCCACCGCGCGGGTCAGCGCAGTGCGGATCAGGTCGGCGTCAAAGGCCTGGGGGGTCTGGACGGCGAAGAGGGTGCTGCGGTCGGGTGTGGACTCGATTACGCCATTGTGAGCCGCTTTGATGGTATCCTTGACCGGCGTGGCCGGGGCGGCGGCCGAACAGACGGCGGCCGCGGCGAGCACTTCCTCCAGCACCCGCTGGCTCACCAGCGGCCGGGCCCCGTCGTGGATGGCGATGAGGGCGGCCCTCTCGTCCACCTCCCGCAGGCCCGCCAGCACCGACTCCGACCGGGTCGCACCGCCCACCACTACCTTTCGCACCTTCTCCACCGCTCCGTCCTTGCAGAGCTGGCTGATGGGTACCAGATGCTCCTCCCGGGTGACCACCACAATCTCGTGAATCCGGGGGCAGGCGTCCAGCGCCCGCAGCGTATGGAGCAGCACGGGAACTCCATTCAGGGGGAGGAAGAGTTTGTCCTGGCCCATCCGGGTGGAGGAGCCGGCGGCGGGCACCACCGCCGCGCAGTAGGGGAATGCCTCTTTTTTGCGGCGAAGCCGCTGGAGCAGGCCCATCCATATCACGTCCTTCCTGTCCATTCCGGGCGCCCCCTCCGCCGGGCGGCGCCCACAGCAAAAAGGAGCCCGATGCGGCTCCTTTCTGACCACGTGTCTGAAGTGTATTCACCGCCGGAGCAAACATGTCCCGACGGCCCGGTCCTCAACTCAGCGCCCGGTCCAGGCGGGCCTCTACCGCCTCGTAGCTGGAGTCCTGAGAGAGGACGATCTCGGAGATGAGAATCTGCTTGGCCGAGTGGAGCATCTTGCGCTCCCCGGTGGAGAGTCCCCGCTCTCCGTCCCGCTGGACCAGGCTCTTGACCACCCGGGCCACCTCCATCAGGTCCCCGCTCTTGATGCGGAGCATATTCTCCCGGTAACGCTGGTTCCAGTTCTGGGTAATCTCCACCTGGATCTCCGGGATCGCCGCCAGGACCCGGTCGGCCTCTTCCCCGGGAATCACCGGGCGCACGCCGATTTCCTCGCAGTTGTGGGTGGGAATCATGACAAGCATGCCCCCCACCGGCAATTTGAGTACATAATACTCCCGCACCACGCCGTTTACCTTCTTCTGAACGATGCTGTCCACGATCCCGGCTCCATGCATGGGGTGGACAATTTTGTCGCCTACCTGAAACATGAGACCACACCTCCCGGCCGCTGTCGTCGCCTGTCCGTACACCTACCATTACATAAAGTATTATAGGCTCTTTTTTGCCTCTTTGCAAGGGAAAGCCATATAGTTCCATGTAAAATTGCAGAAAAACAGCCCGCTTCCAGAAGAAGCGGGCTGTCATGGAGGCTAATTCGATTACTCCTCGGTGTCTTCCTCATCCTCCCGGGCGCGCTTGGCGTCCTCCAGAAGGGCGCGGATGGACAGGGAGACCTTCTTGTGCTCGTAGTCGATGTCGGTGATCTTCACGTCCACCATCTGGCCCTCGCTGAGCACATCGCCGGGCTTGTCGATGCGGTGGTCGGCGATCTGGGAGATGTGGATCAGGCCGTCCACACCGGGCACGATCTCGGCAAAGGCGCCGAAGGTCATCAGCTTAACCACCTTCACGTTGGCCACGGAGCCCACGTCGTAGGTGGAGGTGAACTTGGCCCAGGGATCTTCCGTGCGGTCCTTCATACCCAGGGAGATCTTCTTCTTCTCCTTGTCGGCCGAGATGACGTACACGTCCACGGTGTCGCCCACCTTGACTACCTCGCTGGGGTCCTTGATGCGGCTCCAGGAGAGCTCGGAGATGTGCACCATGCCGTCCACGCCGCCGATGTCCACAAAGGCGCCGTAGGAAGTCAGGGACTTCACCACGCCGGTGTAGTGCTTGCCGGGCTCGATTTCAGCCCAGACCTTGGCGGCCTTCTCGGCGCGCTCCTCCGCCTGGACCGCGCGGATGGAACCCACCACACGCCGGCGGGCGCGGTTGACCTCGGTAATGCGCAGGCGGACGTGCTGCTTGACCAGCTCGCTCATGGCCGCGCTGCGGGGCAGACCGGTCTGGGAGGCGGGCACGAAGACCCGGATTCCCTTCACATTGACGACCACGCCGCCCTTGTTCTCCTCGGTGACCAGGCCCTCCATCACGGTCTTATTCTCTTTGGCCTGCTCGATGGAATCCCAGTGCTTGACGGTATCCAGACGCTTCTTCGAGAGGGTCACCACACCCTCCTGATCGTTGACGCGCATGACGTAGGTCTCGATCTCGTCGCCCACCTTCACGATGTCCTCGACCTTTACAGTGGGATCATCGCTGAGCTCCGACACCGGTATGTAACCGGCGTGCTTGGTGCCCAGGTCGACATAGATCTCCGTCGGCGTAATGCCAGTGACGACGCCGGTAACCTTCTCCCCTGTATTTAAAGTTTTGATCGACTTCTCCAGCATTTCAGCGAAGGATTCCTCGATCTCCATGTTTTCTGCGCTCATTTTGTCATAGACCTCCTTTATAATCCACCCGGGTGTTGAAGCGCCCGCGGTGATTCCTATGGAAGCCTTCCCATACAGGTTGGAAGGTTCCACTTCCTCTCCCCGTTCGACCCACAGGACCGCCGGGCAGAGGGCAGCGCACAGTTCGGTGAGGCGCCTGGTGTTGGAGCTCTCCCGTCCACCAATGACGATCATTGCCTCGCTTCGGGAGGCCAGCTCCTGCGCCTCACTCTGCCGTTTACACGTAGCATTACATATTGTATCAAAAATTTTTAAATTTGTACACTCTTTTTTCGCAATTTCTACGCAAAAATTCCACGACGCCCGAGTAGCGGTGGTCTGCGATACCAGAGTGAGGGGTTTTGAGGCCATTTCCGGGGCATTCTTCAGCCATTTTTCCAATTTTTCCCCATCTGCGAGCACAACTGCGCTCCGGCACCAGCCGGCGATGGCCTGGACCTCGGGATGAGACGGGGTGCCGATGATCACCGGAATGCGCCCCTCCGCCTCCGCCTCGGCCACAATGCGGTGGATGTGCGAGACGTTGGGACAGGTGGCGTCGATGATCTCCACGCCCTGTTCTTCCAGTGCCTGGTAAACACTCCGCGGCTCTCCATGGGAGCGGATGAGCACCGCCGCGCCCGGCGGCACCTCCTCCGGCGCGGCGGCCAGGCGCAGGCCCAGGGCCTCCAGGCGGCGGATCTCCCAGTCGTTGTGGATGATCTGTCCCAGCATATAGCAGGGCTTCTCACCCTGGGCCGCCTCCTCCGCCATCCGCACCGCCCGCTTCACCCCGTAGCAGAAGCCCGCCGAGCGGGCCAGCTCCACCTTCATTCGGCCAGCGCCCGCAGGGCGCGGATGCGGTTCATCAGGTCGGCGGTGATGGCCTCGTACTCCTCCTGCGTCCCCTTCCGGGTGGCCACAGTGGGGGTGAAGGCCTCGCCGATGACCACCGGCGTGCGGCGGAACCAGCGCTTTTTCTCGGGGATGTAGACCGGCAGGATGGGCACGCCGCAGCGGACCGCCAGCATGGCCGCCCCGGCTTTGGGCTGGCTCACATCTCCCCGGCTCTCGCGGACCCGGTGACCCTCGGGAAAAATGAGCACCTTTTCCCCCGAGCGCAGAAACTGCATGGCCTGCTTCAGTGCGCCCACGTCGCTCTTGCCCCGGTCGACGCCGAAGATGCCCGCCTTGCTCAGCAGCCAGCCCACCACCGGCACCCGCAGCAGCTCGATCTTGGCCATGGGGCGCAACTGGTTCTTCAGGCCGAAAGCAAAGGCCAGATACAGCGGGTCGCTGTCGCTGGTGTGGTTGCAGCAGATCATCACCGAGCCCTCCGGGATGTGCTCCCGGCCGAGGACCTTTCCCGGGTGGACCAGATTGAAAAACGGATAGATGATGCAGTAGAGGAAGGTATACCAGCGGTGGATGCTCTTCATGCGCCCACCCCCTTCTCTACCGCGTCCAGCACCAGGCGGAAGCTCTCCTCCAGATTCTTTCCCGTAGTGTCCAGGACGACGGCGCCGGCGGCCTGCCGCAGAGGGGCGGCGGCGCGGTGCGTATCCTTCTCATCCCGGGCCAGAAGGTCTTTCAGCACCGTCTGGTAGTCCACTTCGCTTCCGCGCTCCCGCAGCTCCTCGTAGCGGCGGCGGGCCCGGTCCTCCGCCCGGGCGGTGAGGAAGATCTTCACATCGGCCTGGGGCAGAACCACGGTGCCGATGTCCCGGCCGTCCATGACCACGTTGTTCCGCCGGGCCAGATCCCGCTGCATCTCCATCAAAAAGGCCCGCACCTCCGGAATGGCGGACACCCCCGAGGCGTATCGGGATACCTCGGGCTCCCGAATGGCGGCGCTCACGTCCTCGCCATCCAGATACATGTGCTGCAGTCCGTCCGCGCCGTGGCGCAGATCGATGGACACCTGATCCAGCAGGGGGATCACCGCCTCGCCGTTCTCCGGGTCCACCTTCCGGCGCAGGGCGGCCAGCCCCAGCGTGCGATAAATGGCCCCGGTATCTACATAGAGATAGCCCATGGCCTGGGCCACCTTCCGGGCCAGGGTGCTCTTCCCCGCACCGGAGGGCCCGTCGATGGCGATACTTTTATAACCCATGTCCGTTTGCTCCTTCCGCTTCTTCCAGAGATTCCGCCGCGCCCAGTCCCGCGGCCCGGCCGGTGGACCAGGCGATCTGGAGGTTAAAGCCCCCCGTATACGCGTCCACATCCAGCACTTCCCCCGCCAGATAGAGGCCGGGGGTCTTTTTGGAGGCCATCGTGTGGGGGTCCACCTCCGACACCTTGATCCCGCCGGAGGTCACAATGGCCTCCTCGATGGGCCGGGGGCCGGCGATGTCCACCCGGAACCCCTTTAAAACGTCCAACAGACGGCGGCGCTGGGCCCGGGTGACGGAATTGGCCTGGATCTCCCCGGGAATGCCCGAGCGCTCCACCACCACCGGGATCATCAGCCGGGGCAGAAGGCGTTCCAGCACATTGTGGAACGCCCGGTTGGCGTTCTCCCCAAATTCCCGCAGAATGCGCTGGTCCAGGGTCTCCTCGTCCAGAGCCGGTTTCAGGTCGATGAACACCCGGTAGCGGTCCCGCGCAAAGTCCCGCATGTGGGCGCTGGCGCTGAGAATCAGAGGGCCCGAGAGTCCGAAGTGGGTGAAAAGCAGCTCACCCTGCTCGGCATAGACCACCTTGTTTTTCTGATTTTTGACCTTGACCGCCACATTCCGCAGGGAGAGGCCCTGCATCCGGGCGCAGTCGCCTCCCTCCGCCTCCAGAGGCACCAGAGAGGGCTGGGGCGTGACGATGGTATGGCCCGCTCCGGCGGCCAGGCGGTAGCCGTCTCCGCTGGAGCCGGTGAGCGGATAGGACGCGCCTCCCGTGGCCAAAATCACCCGCCGGGCGGGATATGTCCCCCGCTCCCCCCTTACGCCGGCCACCCGGCCCGCTCCGTCGGTGAGCAGTTCCTCCGCCCGGTCCTGGACAAGCTCCACCCCCCGGCGGCGCAGGGCGTAAAAGAGGGCGTCCACGATGTCGGCGGCTTTGTCGCTGACGGGAAAGACCCGGCTGCCCCGCTCGGTCTTGAGGGGCACGCCCAGGCCCTCAAAAAACGCCTTCACGGCCTCCGGCGGGAAGCGCGTGACGGCGCTTGTGAGAAATTTCGGGTTGCGCGGAACGTTCTGCAATACTTCCTGCACCGAACAGTCGTTGGTCACATTGCACCGGCCCTTGCCCGTGATGTACAGCTTGCGTCCCACTTTGGCGTTGCGCTCCAGCAGCGTCGCCGAGCGCCCCCGCTCCGCGGCGGACAGCGCGGCCATCATCCCCGCCGCGCCGCCGCCAATGACGATCACATCGGTCAAAACATCCACTCCTTATGCCATGCCCGGGTCGGACTCCGGATTTTCATAGACCTGGTACTCCGACCAGATCTGCTCCAGCTGTCCAAAGGTCCGGGAGAGGTCGCTGTTCTTCCGCCGTCCAATGGCCACAATGAGCGCGTTGACCAGACTCAGCGGGGCCACCAGCGAGTCTACGAACGAGGCCATGTCGCTCTTGGCCATAAGGGTATGGGTGGCGATGGAGGCCAGCGGCGAGGTCTCGCTGTCGGTGATGGCCACCACCCGGGCGCCCCGGTCCCGGGCGAAGCGCATGGCCTTGACCGTGCGGGCGGAGTAGCGCGGGAAACTGATGCCGATGATCACATCCTTCGGGCCGATGTGGAGCATCTGCTCAAACACCTCGCTGACCGAGGTGGTGTGCATCAGCACCACATTTTCAAAGATCAGGTTGAAGTAAAAGCCCAAAAAGCTGGCCAGGGCGGTGGCCGAGCGCACCCCCAGGATGTAAATCCGCCGGGCCGAGACGATGGCCTCCACCGCCTGGCGGAACTGCTCCCGGTCCACCTCCTCCAGACTCAGGCGGATCTTCTCCATGTCGCTCTGCATGACCATGGACAGGATATCCTGATTTCCAATGCGGTCGTTGGAAACCTCGATGCGCTGGATGGACGTGAGCTTATTTCGAATCATTTCCTGCAGGGCTTTCTGCATGGCGGGATAGCCGTCGTAGCCCAGCTCGGCGGCAAAACGGACCACCGTGGATTCGCTCACGTTCACGGTCTTACCCAGCCGGCTGGCCGTCATGAAGGCCGCTTTGTCATAGGAATCCAGGATAAAACGGGCAATCAGCTTCTGTCCCTTGGAAAATGTATTCATATTTGCCTGAATGACAGACAAAATATCTTTCGGCATACTCCGGAGCCTCCTCTTCTCCCGTCCCGGCGGGCGGGATGTTGGTCTGCCTACTATCATAGCCGGATATGCCCCGGAATGCAAGAGGACTTTGCAAGATTTGCGTATTTTCCTTTCACAGCGCCTTCAGCGCAGCCACCTCTTCCGCCGTCAGAAGGCGCCAGCGGCCCGGCGCCAGCGCGCCCAGCTGAACCGGCCCCTCCCGTACCCGGCACAGACGGCGCACCTCCAGCCCCGCCAGGGCGCACATGCGCCGGACCTGGCGGTTTCGCCCCTCGTGGATGACCACCGAGAGAAGGGTATCCCGCCCCTCCCGGCCCAGCACCGCCACCCGGGCCGGGCGCAGCGCCACGCCGTCCAGCTCCATGGGGCCCCGGAGCCGGGGAAGGCCCCGCTCCACATCGCCGGTGACCCGGACATGGTACTCCTTCTCCACCTCATGGCTGGGGTGGAGAAGCTTCTGAGTCAGCGCCCCGTCGTCGGTCATCAGGAGCAGCCCCTCCGAGTCCAGGTCCAGACGCCCCACCGGCCACACCCGGGCTCCGCAGCGGGCAACCAGCTCCGCCACCGTGCGCCGGCCCTTCTCGTCCGAGAGGGTGGTCACAAATCCCCGGGGCTTGTGGAGCATCAGGTAGGTCCGCCGCTCCGGGGCGCGCAGGGGCCGTCCGTCCACCCGGATGTCGTCCCGGTCCGGGTCGGCCTTCTCCCCCAGGACCGCCCGGCGGCCGTTCACCGTCACCCGTCCGGCCTGTATGTATTCCTCCGCGCTCCGCCGGGAGGTTACCCCCGCCGACGAGAGGAGCTTTTGCAGCCGCTCTTCCACGCCGCCGCCCTCCTTTTGTCATGCTTCTCAGCGGGCCCGCAGCAGCCGCAGGGCCCCGTAGTGCCGGATGGAAAAGGCCGGCGGCGCAATGCGCTCCAGCAGCGCCCGGTGCTCCCGGTCGAACGCCGCGGTCTCCGCCGGACTCAGAGAGGCCCCCACGCCCCGGCAGGCGCGGATGCGTCCGTTCCAGCCTTCCCGGGTGAATGGAACCGCCAGGTCGAAAACCAGGCTCTCCGCCTCTTCAAAAAACGCCCCGTAGACCTCCGGCACCGGGATGGGACGGCGCCGCTCCCCCGCCCCCGTCCAGCCGGGGTTATACCGGAGCACCAGCGCCTCGCTCCCGGCGGCGATGGGGTCCTCTTCCGGAAGCCACGCCAGATAGAGCAGCGCCAGATAGCCCCCCGGCCGCAGGACCCGGCGCAGCCGGGGCGCCGCCGCAGCGTGGTCGAAGTAGCAGAAACACTGGCAGGCAGTGACAACGTGGAACGACTCGGGCGGAAAGTCCGTCTCCTCCGCCTTCTGGCAGAAAAAGGGGATGTCCATCCCGGACTCCGCCGCCAGGCGGCGGGCCTGGGCAATCTGCTCCGGCGCAGGGTCGGTCCCTGTGAAGGCCGCTCCGTACCGGTACAGCGCCCGGGGGAGCACCCCCGTCCCCGTACCCACGTCCAGCACCCGCTGCCCCGCCGTACAGAGGCCCCGGTCCAGAAGGACCTGATAAAACTCCGGCGGGTAGATATCCCGATACCGGGCGTAGTCCGCCGAGGCCCGCCCCCAGTCAAAGGGCCGTCCGCCGTCGATGGCCCTTCCCTTCCCGTCCATATCCGCCCCTCCTCTCACGCCAGACCCAGCCAGAATTCCTCCAGCCAGTCGTACCACCTCCGGCCGCCGGTCCGGTCGTCCTGCGCGCCGCCCGCCCAGACGAGGGCGCTCTCCCCCACCAGCGCTTCGCCCACATAGAAGCGGACCCGGCCCGCCGTCTCCCCCGCCTCCAGCGGGGCCGGGGCCTGAGCCGGGAGCTCCAGCTCCCGGCGGACCTCCTCCTCCGGGGCCAGCGGGTAGCACACCGTCTCCGCCGCCGCGGCCGGGAGAAAGGGAATCAGGCTCCCTGTTACCGGCACCCGGGCCAGGGTCTCCCCCGCGTGGGCCAGGGTCGCACGGCTCCAGCCGGAGAAACCGTAGTCCAGCAGAGCGGCGTGGTCGGCCCAGTCATTCCGGTCGTTGAGCGTCACGACAATCCGGGTCTCCCCCTCCCGCCGGGCCGCCGAGACCAGAGTCCGCCCCGCCTGCTGGGTGTAGCCCGTCTTCAGGCCCAGGCAGCCATCATACTGCCCGAGGAGCTTATTGTGGTTGACCAGGGTCCGCCCCGCCAGGGTAATGCTCTTGGTCGAGGCGATCTCCACCAGGGTCTCCCGCTCCAGGACCGCCCGGGCCAGCTTGGCCATATCGGCTGCGGTGGAGTAGTTGCCCTCGTCCTCCAGGCCGCTGGGGGTGGTGAAGTGGGTGTCCGCCATGCCCAGTTCCGCCGCTTTTTGGTTCATCTGCGCCACAAAGGTCTCCACATCCCCGGCACAGGCCCCGGCCACCGCCGTGGCCGCGTCGTTTCCCGACACCAGGAGCACTCCGTACAGCAACTCCTCCAGCGTCAGCGTCTCCCCCGCGCGCAGATACATGGAGGAACCCTCGATGCCCGTCCAGGGCGCTTTGATCTCCACGCGCGCTTTCAGAGGTACGCCGCTCTCCAGCGCCACCAGAGCGGTCATCAGCTTGGTGGTGCTGGCAATGGGGAGGCGCTCCCCGGCGTTGTGGGACCAGAGCACCCGCCCCGTGTCCCCGTCCACCAGAATGGCCGAACGGGCCGAGACCACGGGCCCGGCGGCCCGGGCCCCTCCGCTCAGCAGCATCAGCGCCAACAGGGCGGCGCACATCCGCTTCATACCGCATCCCCCTTATTCCAAGGATGATGACAGTATTCCCCAAGCCGGGGCCTTTATGCTCTTAGGGCTCCTCGGGCGTCTCCGGGGCGTCCTCCGCCCGGCGGCGGTCCAGGAACTCGCTCACCCGGTCCAGGAAATCGGGCAGCAGCTCCACCAGCCGGTCCGCCGCCCCGGCGGCGGGCAGAGCCACCGGCAGCAGGCGCACATTGTCCTCCCGGATAACCAGGAAGGCCACCGGCGTCACCTTCACGCTGGCGCCTCCCGCGCCGCCAAAGGCGTTGTTGGTGTCCGACTTCTGGTTTTTCAGCGCCAGATCGGTGCCTCCGGAGGCAAAGCCCACGCTCACCTTGGAGATCGGAAGGATGGTGACCCCCTCCGCCTGGATGGGGTCGCCCACCACGGTGTTCACGTCCACCATTTCCCGAATCTTCGCCATCGTCTCGCCCATCAGGTCGCCCACCGGATTCTTATTTTCCATTCGTTACCGCCTCTTTCTGTTTGGATGGGGCTGACGCTCCGCCCCTCCGGGGCCGGCGCGCCAGCGCGATCAAAAACCACATGCCCAGGGCCAGAATCTGGCCCAGCGTCAGCGAGACCGCCGCCCGGAAGGAGATCCGGGTGGTCTCCGCCTGGAAATCCACCGCCGTGCGAATCCGGCGGTCCTTCACCTCAAAATGATGCTCCAAAAGGGGTACGGCCATACTTAAAAAGGCGTTGAGACGTCCATAGAACAGCGCGGTGTCCCCCGGGTCCTCTCCCCCGGCGGTTACATCCAGGTGCAGCCGGTCCACCCGGACCGCCCGCTTCAGCCGCCCGGCGGCCCGGAGGAAGAGGGGCAGCAGCTCCCACAGCTGCTCCAGACGCTCCAAACGAGCGGTTGTCCCGGATGCTTCCAATGGAGAGGGTTTTTGCGGGGAATCCGGCGCCTTCTTCGATTGTTTGGGCCGTTTCCGTGGAAATATCCGCAGATGCACCGGCCCCACCCGGACCCGGAGGGTCCACCCCTCCGGCGTATAGGCGCCCTCCGCGCCCAGACGCAGCCGGGAGAGCAGTCCCAGCGCCGCCAGGACGAGCAGCGCCGCCATCCAGGGCCTCATGGCGCACCGCCCGCATTCTCCTCCGCCCGGAGCTCCTCCAGGCGGGCCTGGATGGCCTGGCCCGTGCGCTCCTCCTCCGCCGAGACGCTGGGCAGCTCGGGCAGATCCTCCAGACTGGAGAGGCTGAACACCCGCAGGAAATCCGCGGTGGTCCGGTACTGGATGGGGCGGCCCGGCACATTCAGACGGCCGCACTCCTCAATGAGGCCCCGATCCAGCAGGATGCCCACGGTGTAGGCGCTGTCCACCCCCCGGATCTGGTCGATATAGGCCCGGGTGATGGGCTGAAAATAGGCGATGACCGAGAGCACCTCCAGCGCGGTCTGGGAGAGCCGGGCCGGACGGCGGCTCTCCAGCGCCCGGCGGACGGCGTCGGCCTGCTCCGGCGCGGAGCAGAGCTGATAGGCCGTCCCCAGCCGCACCAGGCGGATTCCCCGGCGCTCATACCGGTAGCGGTCGGCCAGACGGCGGCAGGCCCCGTCCACCGACACCCGGTCCAGGTCCAGCGCCAGGCAGAGCCGCTCCACCCCCACCGGGTCTCCGGCGGCAAAGAGAATGGCCTCGATGGCCGACTCAAGCTCGTTTTGCGCGTCCAAAGGCGTCCCCTCCTTTCCTTATCCGGCGGCCCGGCCGGACGGCTCGGGAAGAACCTCCCCCTCTACCGCCGTGACGGTGCACTCGCTCTGGTCTCCCGCGAGGAACACCCGCCGGGCCTTGCACAGCTCCAGCACCGCCAGGAAGGTGGCCACCACCTCCGAGCGGCTGCGGCTCCCCCGGAACAGAGCCCGGAAGCGCACCACCCCCTCCGCAGCCAGGCGGCGGAGGACCTGGTCGGCCTTGTCGGCCACCGGGTAGGGCTCCCGGCCCACGATACCCTCGAAAGCGGCCATGGGCGGGGGCAGGCGGCCCTCCCCCCGGGTGAGAACGGCCAGCACCGCCCGGCGGAGTTCCTCCGGGTGGTGGGAGTAGGCATAGCTCCGGGCGGGCAGGGGCTCCGGCGTCTTGACCAGGTAGTCCCGGCCCACCGTGAAGCGCCCCTCCAGCACAGGCAGCACCGCACGCACCCGGACCAGGGACTCCCGGCGCTGGTGCTCCTCCAGCGAGGCGATGAGCTGCTCCATCTCGGAGAGCGCCTCCTCGTCCCGAATGGAGAGGAGCATCCGGGTCTTGATAAAGACCAGCTGGGCGGCCATGGTGACAAATTCACTGGCCACATCCAGATCCAGCTCCCTCCGGCGGTCCATCCAGGCCAGATACTGTTCCAGAATCAGGGAGATCTGGATGTCCTTGATCTCCATTTTGTTCTTGCTGAGCAGATGCAGAATCAAGTCCAGCGGACCGTTAAAGTCTTCCCGCTCCTCGCTGCGGGCCTTGACCACCTTCTCCAGGTGGTAGATCGGGCCGTCCATCTTTGCGCCCCCCTTATCCCAGGATCGCGTGGGCAATGAGGTAGTAGGGGAAGCTGGAGAGGTTGGCGAGCAGATCAAAGACGCCGTTCCGGACCACCGACAAAGGGCCGTCCAGAATTTCGGTCCACAGCACCACCACCAGCAGGATCATGCCGT
The DNA here is from genome assembly GCA_019118925.1 of Candidatus Flavonifractor intestinipullorum. Taxonomy (GTDB): domain Bacteria; phylum Bacillota; class Clostridia; order Oscillospirales; family Oscillospiraceae; genus Pseudoflavonifractor_A; species Pseudoflavonifractor_A intestinipullorum. The sequence goes on from DWYC01000094.1 coordinate 35,512, forward strand.
AACGCTCATACCGCAGGAGAGTATAGTAGGTCCGGTCGGGCAGAAACGCCCCCAGCACCTTGGAGCCGTCCAGAGGCGGGAAGGGAATCAGATTGAAGACCCCCAGGCCCACGCTCAGATAGGCGGTGATGTACAGAAAATCCAGCACCCAGAGGAGCAGTGTACTCCCCGGCCAGAGGTAATACAGCCCCGAGAGCACCGCCCGGGCCAGCAGCGCCAGGTAGGCCAGAATAAAATTGGACACCGGCCCGGCCAGGGCCGTAATGGCCATGCCGCTCTTGGGATTTTTAAAGTACCCCGGGTTCACCGGCACCGGCTTGGCCCAGCCGAAGCCCGCCACCAGCATCATCAGCGCGCCCAGCGGGTCGATGTGCCGGAGGGGATTGAAGGAGAGCCGGTGCAGGCGCTTGGCGGTGGGGTCTCCCAGAGCCAGGGCGGCCAGGCCGTGACAGGTCTCATGCACCGTCAGGCACAGCAGCACCGAAAAAACCTGCAAAAGCAGGAAGAGCAGGCCCTGCCAGTCCATCTGATGGAAAAATTGGGAAAATGCGTTCAATGGGTCGTCCTCCCGGATTGGTTTTGGAGCCGCCGGCCCCGGTTATACCACATGGCTGCGCAGAACGCCGACGCCCTCCACCTCCACCTCTACGGTGTCGCCGGGGACCATGGGGCCGATACCCGCCGGAGTGCCGGTGGTTACCACATCCCCGGGCTCCAGCGTCATGGCGGCCGTGATAAAGGCGAAGAGCTCCCCCAGGCCGGTCATCATCGCGCTGGTGCGGGCACGCTGGACAACCCGGCCGTTGAGCCGGGTCTCGATGGCCAGGTCTCCCCCGTCCACCTCGTCGGTCACCAGAGGACCCACCGGCGCAAAGCCGTCCATACTTTTGCCCCGGGTCCACTGGCCGTCGGCCTGCTGAATGTCCCGGGCGGTCACATCGTTGAGGCAGGTGAAGCCCAGAATATACTCCCGGAACCGCTCCGGGGGCACATCCTTGGCCCGGCGGCGGACCACCATGGCCAGCTCCCCCTCGTAATCCAGCCGCCCCACAAAGGCGGGCGCATGGACCGCTCCCTCCGGATGATTGAGGGTGTTGGGCCCTTTCAGGAAGAGAATGGGCCGGTCGGGGGCCTTGCCCCCCAGCTCCATGGCGTGATCGTAATAATTTTTGCCCACACAGACAATCTTGGTGGGCTCACAGGGGGCCAGCAGGCGGCACTGCGCCAGAGGCAGGCTCTCCCCGTCCAGGCGGAGCCCCTCGTAGGGGGCCGCGGCCAGGGTGCGGACGGTCTCCCCGCTCAGGACGCCCCACACGGGCGCGCCATGGCGCAGGATGCGTACGTACTTCATCTCGCTCCCTCCTGATGCTCTAAAATCAGCGCCGCCAGGGCCTCTTTTCCCTCCCCCTTCTCGGCGGAGAACGGGATGAGAGGCGTCTCCCCATCCAGGGCCAGCGTCTCCCGGATGCGCTGGAGGTTGGGCTCGATCTCGCTCTTTTTGAGCTTATCCAGCTTATTGGCCACCACCGCGAAGGGCCGGCCGCTCTGCTGGAACCACCCGGCCATGGTGCAGTCGTCGGCGGTGGGCTTGTGCCGGGCGTCCACGATGAGCACCCCGAGGGTCATCAGGGACGTGTCGGCAAACCAGCTCTCAATCAGGCGTCCCCAGCGGGCCTTCTCGGCCTGGGAGACCTTGGCGTAGCCGTAGCCCGGCAAATCCACCAAGTAGAGGGCCTCGTCGATGAGAAAATAGTTGATATGGGTGGTCTTTCCCGGGGAATTGCCCACCCGGGCAAAGTTCTTCCGCCCCAGCAGGCGGTTGATCACCGAGGATTTGCCCACGTTGGACCGCCCGGCAAAGACGATTTGGGGCCGGGCGTCCCGGGGGAAATCGGCGGACTTCGCGGCCGAGCGGACAAATTCCGCCCGGTTCCAGTTCAGCGGCATAGGCGCCTTCCTTTCCTTCCGGGCCGGAACGGCCCGGTCACTGCTGGAGACCGATGCCGCCCCGCCGTGCGGCGCTCTCCACACCGGGCGCCTCCTCGGGCCGCCCGGCCGGCCGGGTCACATCCAGACCCAGCGCCTGGGCCAGCACGGCGTCCACATGCTCCACCGGGATAAAGTGGAGCGCGGCGCGGACGGTCTGGTCGATCTCCTCCAGGTCCTTCTCGTTGTCGGCGGGGAGCAGAACCGTTTTAATCCCGTTGCGCAGGGCGGCCATGGTCTTTTCCTTCAGGCCGCCGATGGGCAGCACCCGGCCCCGCAGGGTCACTTCCCCCGTCATGGCCAGCTCCCGCCGGACCGGAGTATTGGTCAGGGCGGAGACCATGGCGGTGGTGATGGCGATGCCCGCCGAGGGGCCGTCCTTGGGCACGGCTCCCTCGGGGAAGTGGACGTGGATGTCCTTTTTCTGGTAAAAATCCGCCTCGATGCCCAGGCGGTCGGCCCGGCTGCGGATATAGGAGTAGGCGGCGTGGGCGCTCTCCTTCATCACGTCCCCCAGGTTGCCCGTCAGCTCCAGTTTCCCGGTGCCCGGGACCACGTTGACCTCTACCTCCAGGATTTCGCCCCCCACACTGGTCCAGGCCAGGCCGTTGACCACGCCCACCTGCTCCGTGCGGGGCAGGCGCTCGGGATGGTAGCGGCGCACGCCCAAAAATTCCTCCAGGTTGTCGCCGGTGACGCTCACCGACTTCGCTCCGCCGGAGACCAGGCGCATGGCGGCCTTGCGGCACACGGCGCCCAGCTCCCGCTCCAGAATGCGCACGCCCGACTCCCGGGTGTAACCGGTGATGATCTCCCGGACGGCGGCATCGGTGAGCTTGAGCTGACTCTTCTTCAGGCCGTGGCGCTTGAGTTCCTTGGGCAGCAGATGTCCCTTGGCAATCTGGAGCTTCTCCTCATCGGTGTAGCTGGAGAGCTCGATGACCTCCATCCGGTCCAGCAGCGGCCGGGGAATGGTGTCCAGCGTGTTGGCGGTGGTGATGAAAAGCACGTCCGAGAGGTCGTAGGGCACCTCCAGATAGTGGTCCCGGAAGGTGCTGTTCTGCTCGGCGTCCAGCACCTCCAGCAGAGCCGAGGAGGGGTCCCCCCGCTGGTCGGCGCCCAATTTGTCAATCTCGTCCAGCAGCAAAAGGGGATTGGAGCTGCCCGCCTGGCGCACGGCGGCGATGATCCGGCCGGGCATGGCGCCGATATAGGTCTTGCGGTGGCCCCGGATCTCCGCCTCGTCGTGGATGCCGCCCAGGGAGATGCGGGCCATCTTCCGGTTGAGCGCCCGGGCCACGCTGGCGGCGATGGAGGTCTTGCCCACGCCGGGCGGGCCCACCAGGCAGAGGATCTGGCCCCGGAGCTGAGGCGCGAGCTGTTTGACGGCCAGGAACTCCAAAATGCGCTCCTTGACCTTCTCCAGACCGTAGTGGTCGGCGTCCAGCACCTTGCGGGCGGCGGCCACGTCCAGGCGCTCCCGGGTCTTTTTGCCCCAGGGCAGCTCCAGGCACACGTCCAGATAGCTGCGCAGGACGGTGGCCTCCGCCGAGCCGAAGGGCTGCTTCTCCAGCCGTCCCACCTCTTTGAGCAGTTTTTCCGAGACCTCCTGGGGGAGCTTGGCCTTTTCAATGCGGGCGCGGTATTCGGCCCCCTCATTCTCGCCGCCGTCCTCGCCCAGCTCCTGCTGAATGACTTTGAGCTGCTCCCGCAGGTAATAGTCCCGCTGGTTCCGGGACAGGCCTTCCCGCACCCGGTTTTGCAGGTCCAATTCCATCTCCAGAATCTCCAGCTCCCGCTTGAGCTGCTGATAGAGGCGCTCCAGCCGGCGCACCGGGCGCAGCTCCTCCAAAATAGCCTGCTTATCCCCCGCCCGCATTACGATGTTCTGGGCGATATAGTCGGCGATGTAGCCCGGGTCCTCGCTGGAGAGGAGATTCATGAGGATGTCGGGCGTCATCTTGGGGGCCAGCTCAATATAGCGTCCGAAAAGCTCATACGTCTGGCGGATGAGGGCCTCGGTCTTGGCCGAGGGGTGCAGGGCGGATTCGGCGGCAATCTCCTCCACCTCCCCCGCCAGATAGGGCGTGAGCTGCGTGAGCCGGCTCAGGCGGCCCCGGGAGGAGCCCTCCACCATCACCCGCACGTTGTCCCCCGGCAGGCGGAGGATCTGCCGCACGCTGGAGATGGTGCCCACGCGGCACAGATCCCCCTCTTTGGGGGCCTCCACCGCCAGGTCCTTCTGGCTGACCAGGAAGATGGGGCTTCCGCTGGTCATGGCCTCGTCCAGGGCCTTGATCGAGATATCCCGCCCCACGTCGAAGTGGAGGAGCATATTGGGAAAAACCGTCATGCCACGCAGGGCCAGCACAGGCATTGCCGTGACGGCGGCTTGGTTCTCTTGCTCAGTCATAGTTGTTTCCTCCGGAAGGGCGGGGCGCGTCCCCGCCCTGGTCAAAATAGCACAGCGGGGCGGGGCAAACCGTCCGCCCCGCCCCGTCTGCATTCACAATCAGGATACGTTTCCCCGCAGCGGGGCTCCCCCCTGCTCGGCGCGCAGCGCAGCGCCGCCCAGCCGGGGCCGCTCGGTCCGCTTGGAGTCGTGCTCCACCTTGGGAGGCACGTGGTCCCGCACACTCTCCGGGGTGATGGTCACCTTGGAGATGGTGGGGTCGGAGGGCACGTCGTACATGACCTGGGTCATGACCTCCTCCAGCACCGCCCGCAGGCCGCGGGCGCCGATGCCCCGGGCGATGGCCTGGTCGGCCGCGGCCTCCAGCGCCTGGGGTTCAAATTCCAGATCCACCATGTCGTACTCCAGAAGCTTCTGGTACTGTTTGACCAGAGCGTTCTTGGGCTGGGTGAGAATCTGCACGAGCTGCCCCTTGTCCAGGGCCTTCAGCGCCGTAATCACCGGCAGACGGCCCACCAGCTCGGGAATAATGCCGAATTTCAGCAGGTCATGGGGCTGGACCTCTTTATAGATCGCGGCGGTCTCCTGCTCCGCCTTGGTGCGGATGTCGGCCCCAAAGCCGATGCTCTTCTGATCCAGACGGCGCTCGATGATCTTCTCGATCCCGTCGAACGCGCCGCCGCAGATAAAGAGGATATTCTTGGTGTCGATTTGAATAAACTCCTGGTGCGGGTGCTTCCGGCCGCCCTGGGGCGGGACGTTGGCTACGGTGCCCTCCAGAATTTTCAACAGAGCCTGCTGCACGCCCTCGCCCGACACATCCCGGGTGATGGAGGTGTTTTCGCTCTTGCGGGCGATCTTGTCGATCTCGTCCACGTAGATAATGCCCCGCTCGGCCAGCTCGATGTCGTAATCGGCGGCCTGAACCAGGCGCAGAAGGATGTTCTCCACGTCGTCGCCCACGTAACCGGCCTCGGTGAGGGTGGTGGCGTCGGCGATGGCGAAGGGGACCTTCAAGATCCGGGCCAGGGTCTGGGCGAAGAGGGTCTTGCCGCTGCCCGTGGGCCCGATAAGGAGAATGTTGCTCTTCTGGAGCTCCACATCGTCCCCGCCGCCGAAATAGATGCGCTTATAGTGGTTGTACACCGCCACGGAGAGGGCCACCTTGGCCTCCTCCTGGCCGATGATATACTGGTCCAGCACCTCCCGGATCTCCCGGGGCGTGGGAATTACGTCGGGCATATCCAGACTGGTCTGGGGCTCGTCGGCCTCGTAATCCTCGTCCAGGATGCTCATGCACAGCTGCACGCACTCGTTGCAGATGTACGCCCCGGGGCCGGCGATGATACGGGCCACCTGCTCCTGATGCTTGCCGCAGAAGGAACAGCGGACCGATCTGTGTTCGTCATTTTTTGCCATGTCGTTAACCTCAAATCTGGGCGCCGGGCGCCCGGTCCAAAGGATGCGTGAAGGAGGAGCGGGCGTGTGAAACTCCCGCTCCCCCGACCCGTTACCGCCGATAGATGACCTGGTCGATCAGGCCGTACTCCTTGGCCTCCTCGGCAGACATGAAGTTGTCCCGCTCACAGTCCGCGGTGACCACCTCCAGCGGCTTGCCGGTATTGTCGGCCAGAATGCGGTTCATGCGCTTTTTGATGATCTCCAGCCGCTTCAGGTGGATGGCCATATCGGTGATCTGGCCCTGCGTGCCCGCGGAAGGCTGGTGAATCATGATCTCCGCATTGGGCAGGGCGATGCGCTTG
>DWYC01000016.1 GCA_019118925.1 Candidatus Flavonifractor intestinipullorum
CACCAGCAGGCGGCCCTTCTCGTCCCGGGCGGAGTTGGGGTAGACGGTGGCCTTCTCAATGTCCTTGATGGTGATCAGGCCCTTGAGGTGGTACTCCTCGTCCACGATGGGCAGCTTCTCCACCTTGTGGCGGCGGAGGATGTCCTTGGCCTCCTCCAGCGTGACGCCCTCCCGGGCGGTGACCAGGTTCTCCTTGGTCATCACGTTGTCGATGAGCTGGCTCATCTCGGTCTCGAACTTCATATCCCGGTTGGTAATGATGCCGATGAGCTTGCCGTTGTCGCAGATGGGCACGCCGGAAATCCGGTACTTGGCCATCAGCTCGTCGGCCTCGGCCAGGGTGTGGCCGGGCGCCAGCCAGAAGGGGTTGGTAATAACGCCGTTCTCGCTGCGCTTGACCATGTCCACCTGCTCGGCCTGCTGGCCGATGGTCATGTTCTTGTGGATGATGCCGATGCCGCCCTCCCGGGCGATGGCGATGGCCATGCGGGACTCGGTCACGGTGTCCATGGCGGCGCTCATCAGCGGAATGTTCAGCTTGATCTTACGGGTGAGCTGGGTGGTCAGGTCCACGTCCGCGGGCAGCACGTCGCTGGCGGCCGGAACCAGGAGCACATCATCAAAGGTAAGCCCCTGTTTGGTAAACTTCTGACTGGCATCGGTGTTGACCATAAGTGCATCTCCTTGTCTGTTCTCTCGTCGGTGGTGAAATTTTTCCTATTTTACTATTCTGCCGTCCGCTTGTCAAGAGCGGGTTTCCGGCGCGGGGGCCAGAGTCAGCGCGGCGTCGAAGCGGCTCTTCCCCGCCCCGTCGCAGCCGTGGGCGTACCAGGTCTCCCCGTCCCGCCCGGTATAGATGTCGATGGTCTCCCCGGGGCGGCACTCGGCCAGAAAGCCCACCTGGAGCGAGGAGACAAAGTGCCACGCCCCAAGCGTCTCCAGCTCCAGGGCGTCGCAGGCAAAGTCGGCATACTTGCTGTTGTTCACATGGCGGTTGACGTCGGCGTCGCTGTAGTGCATCCGCCGCCGCTCGGCCAGCTCCATGTTCCCGGGCAGGCGCAGCTTGCCCAGCAGGTGGTCCTTGCACAGCGCCCCGCCGTCGCTGCCGGCAAACTCGGCCACATGGGACAGGCGGAAGAGCTTGTGGGTGTCCACATCGGCCAGCACCCAGGTGGACACCGCCTCCCCCACCGGCACGCCCTCCACAAAGAGGTCGAAATCCCGGTAGACCGAGGCCCCCCGTCCCCCCCGGTGCCAGGTCCGGACGGTGAGGGCCTCATCCCAGTGCAGGGGCCGGTCCAGCCGGTACCACAGCCGGGCCAGCATCCAGAAGCAGTGGTATTTCTCCAGCGTCTCCTCCCGGGAGACGTGCAGGGCGATGGCGGCCTCGGTGGCGGCCTCCTGCAGGAGGCCCAGCATGGCCGACGGGCGGCACTGGTTGAAGGGATCGGTGTCCCGGGTGTTGACTTTATAGTGGTAGTCGTAATAGGTCATCTTGTACACCTCGGTCTCTCGGGGCGCGGCGTCAGCGCCCGTGGATTTGCAGGGCCGGCTTGCAGCACAGGTCGGTGATGTCCTCCTCGGTGGCGGCGGGGATGCGCAGCGTCCCGCCGCAGCGGGCGCAGGTGAGCTCCACCGAGCTGTAATTGACCTTCAGGCGCCACTCCCGGCTGCCGCAGGTGCAGGATACCCCGCCCCGCTGGGCGATGTCCCGCAGCTCGGAGAGGATTTCGTGCATGACGATCTCATCCAGGAACGCCCCCCGCTCCCCGGCCTCCGCGTGGAGCTTGTCCACCGCCCCCTCCAGGCGGCGCACGGCGGCGTAGACCGCCTGCTCCTCCCCCACGTAGCAGCAGTCCAGTCCCGTGGCGGAGCAGGAGAACGCCAGCGCCCGCCGGTGGAGAACGTCGTGGGTGTCACACTCCACGGCGTGGGTGCGGCCGCAGGCCACACAGGGCACCTCAAACCGGGTCCGGGGCCCCATGAGCTCGGTGCGCAGGGCCGACTTTCCGCAGGGGCAGGGGATCTCCAGCGGGGCGGCGGCCAGCTGGAACACGGTGCGCTGAACAATCACGCTCTGCCGGCAATGGGGACAAATATAGGCGATGCTACGACTCTCTTCGGCCATAGGCCCTCCTTTTTATTTGCAGGTTATCCAACGATCACAACGATTCCAATCACGACCAGGACCACGCCCTCCAGCTGCTGGGCCAGGAGCGCCCCGTCGGAGGGCTTGGCGTTCTTGTACCGCCAGCCCCAGGAAACATACCAGGCCCGCTCCGGCTTTGCCAGGGAAAAAATCCCCAGGGGAAGCAGGAGCAACGCCAGGGGGGCATAGCTTCCCGGCCGCCAGCCGCCCTCCGTGTCGCCGCCCTCCAGGGCTTTGAAGAGAGTATCCTCGCTGAGGTAGCCCGCGGTGGAAAAGGGCTGGTCCACAGGGCCGTACCCGGCCGTAGCGCTCCCCGTCCGGACGAAGTACACCCCGTTGGGGTAGTCGATCCGGATGGAGTCCCCCTGTATGGCGAAGGAGTAGACCTCCCCCTCGCCGGTGATAGTCCCCGCCTGGAAGTCCACCACCAGGGCGTGGCCGTCCACTTCCACAGGGGTACCGGCGGCCATGGCCGCCGGTACAGGGTACAACAGCAAAAGCAGGATGCAGGTCCAGATCAACCGTCTCATTGCGGTCCCTCCCATTGCGCCCGTTGATTTGACTGTTAACTTTATTATACTCGAAATACCGTCCTTTGACCAGAGCCGGATTTTACGAAATCCATCCCTTTCTCCCCTCTGTCTTTGACAGGCACCGCCCCCTTGACATATATAGATTATCTATCTATAATATCCTTGTACCACAACCGAACCGACAAGGAGGGAACTGAATGGGAAACGAACGCAATGTCCCCGGCGGGCTGGGCATGCTGCTCCTGGCCCTGCTGGCCGGGGAGGACCGCTACGGCTATGAGATGATCGAAGCCCTGCGCCGGCGCTCCAACCACGTCTTTGATCTGAAGGCGGGGACGCTCTATCCCCTGCTCCACACCCTGGAGCGGGAGGGCTGGGTCACCGCCTACGACCGGGAGGCCGGCGGGCGGGTCCGGCGCTACTACCACCTGACCGAGGCCGGGCGCGCCGCGCTGGAGGCGCAGAAGGCCGGCTGGCGGAACTACTCCGCCGCCGTCGAAGGCGTGCTGGAAGGGGGCGTGCCCGATGGCGTGTGAAGTGCAGGACTATCTGGACCGGGTGGGGGAGCGCATCCGCTGGGCCCGGGGGCGTACGTACCTGCTGCGGGAGCTCTCCGACCACATCGAGGACCAGCGCTCGGCCTTTGAGGCCCAGGGCCTGCCCCCGGAGGAGGCTCTGCGCCGGGCGGTGGCCGAGATGGGGGACCCGGAGGAGGTGGGAGACGCCCTCAACGCCCTCCACCGGCCCGGCCGGAGTTGGGCCCCAGCGCTGTGCGCCCTGTCGGCGGGGGGCCTGGGGGCGCTGTGTGTCCTGACCGGGCTCTCCGCCGGGGAGCCGGTCTCCCATCTTCTCTCCCTGGCTCTGGGGCTCGCCGCCATGCTCCTGCTGCGCCTGATGGACCTGGGACGGGTGAGCGCCGCGCTGGGGCGGGGCGCGCTGCCTTTGGCCATGGCGCTGGCCCTTCTGACATACGTTTTTATCGAAGCCGCCCCCATCGCCGCCGGCGGCGCCCACGGGGGATTCGCCCCCCTGCTGCTGGTTCTGAGCCTCTTCTCCCCCGCCCTCTTCGCTCTGGTCCTGCTGCGGCTGCGGGGCGTCCACGGGTTCTGGCTGTGGGCCCTCTCGCCGCTGATGTATCTGCTGGCCGCCCCCGCCGCCGTCTACCCCAGCCTGGTCACCGCACTCTTCCTCGGGGGCGCCATGCTGCTGACCGCCTCGGCGGCGGTGTGTCTGGGCTGGTTCCAGGGGCCCAAGTGGGTGGGGCTGGTGAGCCTCTGGGCCCCCACAGCCGGACTGACGGGGCTCGCGCTCTCCCTCTTCCCCCACTTGACGCGGTGGACGGCCTTTCTCCACCCCCAGGCCGATCCGGCGGGCTCCGGCTGGTTCTTCCTGCTGCTGCGGCGGATGCTCTGGCAGGGGGAGGCGGAGGCCGCGGCCCAATATCTCCAGGCTACCGGCTGGAGCGGCGACCCCCAGTTCTCCCTGCTGACCCTCAGCGCCCAGTTGGGCCGGCCGGTGATGCTGCTCGCCCTGGGGGCGGTGCTGCTCTTCGGCGCGGTGTGCCTGTGGCGGGTGCGCCGCCTCCACAGCGCCTCCGGGAAGCTCCTGGCCCACAGCCTCTTCTGGCCCCTCTTCCTCCAGGCGGCGGGGTCCTGGCTGTGCAACGCCGGTCTGAGCCCCTTCTTTATGGCCCTCCCCTTCCCCTTCTTCTCCTACGGACCCTGGGCCATGGGGGTGGATTTCGCCCTGCTGGGGCTGCTGCTCTCCCTCTTCCGAATGGACCCGCTGCTGCGGGACGGCCCCGCTCCGGTCCGGCAGCCCTTCTCTCTGCGGGCGCTGCTCCTCCCCCCGCTGGAGGAGGGCTGAACGCATCGAACCCCTCCGCTCCAAAAACCAGCGCCGCAGGCTTTCGCCTGCGGCGCTGTGCGTCTATATCCGGGCCGCCAGGCGCATGTAGTGCTTGTAGAGCACGCCGAAGCGGTGGACGTATCTTTTTTTCCAGGGTTTGGACTTCCCGCAGAAGTGGAGCACGGCCGTGTGGGCCATCACCCAGTCCAGATCGCACACCCGGCCGCTGCGCAGCAGGTAGGTGTTGTAGTTCCGGGCGTCGTAGTTCCACACCACATCCTCCAGCGGAAGCACGTCGTCCCCATAGAGGGCGTTGAGCAGGTCCTGGTCGGGGAGCAGGAGCTCCTTCCCGTGTTCCGCCACATAGGCGAACACCTCCCCCGGAACGATGCGCCGCCGTCCCGCCGCCAGGTCTATGAGCAGCACGCCGGAGTTATAGTAGTCGTGGTCGGTGCCCAGGCGCACCCGGTTGACGCTGTTGGCCAGCTCGGTGGTGCCGGTGTGGGCGGCGGCGGCAAAGAGCCTGCCCTTCAGGTCCATCTCCCAGAGCGGGCGCAGGGGATTGATGACCAGGATATCCGGGTCCAGATAGAGCACCCGCTCCACATGTTGGGGCAGCAGGTGGGGGGCCAGCAGGCGGTAGTACATCTCCTGGGGGTACTGGCGGGTCACCGGGGCGGCGGCGAAGAGGCTCTTATCTACCTGCACCGGGTGAAGCTTCCAGCCAAAGCGGGCGCACATCTGCCCCGCCCGGTCCAGCTCCTCCGGCGAGAGCGCGCGGTGCATCAGGTACAGCTCCACCGGAACGCCCGGGTCGTTGACCGCCAGCGAGGTGAGCAGCACCCCCAGCTGGGGCAGGTAACGTCCGTCCAGTGTGACAAGCAGTTGTATGGGTTCCATGGGTCGCTCCTTTCACAGGCCAAACGAATGGGGGGCTTACTTCGTGCGGGGGCGGGAACAGGAGCAGCCGCCGCAGCCCCCCGCGCATTTCCCGCAGTCCCCGCAGCAGCTCCCCCGCCGGATCTGCCGGCGGATGTGACGCAGGACATACCACACGGCCCACACCGCCAGAGCGGCCACGGCCAGGTAGATCACATACTTTATCATACGTTCCTCCTCAGCAGAACAGCAGGGCCACGTGATAGGCCAGGAACGAGCCCAGGTAGGCCGCGCCGATCTGCCAGGCGATGGAGGCCAGCGTCCACTTGAGGCTGTTCATCTCCCGATAGATGGTGGATACCGCCGCCACGCAGGGCACATACAGCAGCACGAACACCAGGAAGGCGTAGGCCGCCGCCGGGGTGGCGAAGGTCCCGGACAGGGCCGCGGCGATGGCCGCCCCGCCGGCCGTGGCCGAGATGTGGTAAAAGAGGCTCATGGACGAGACCACCATCTCCTTGGCCACTAGGCCGGTCAGCAGCGCCACGGCGGCCTGCCAGGTGCCGAAGCCCAGGGGGGAGAACACGGGGCTGATGGCCGTGCCCAGCGCGCCCAGCAGGGACCGGGACGCATCCTCCACCATGGCGAATCCTCCGCCGGTCCAGCCGAAGCTCTGGAGGAACCAGAGCACCACGCTCATAGCCAAGATAAGGGTGCCCGCCTTGACCAGGAAGCCCCGGACCTTCTCCCACACGTGCAGGGCCATGTTCTTCCCCGTGGGCATGCGGTAAGGGGGCAGCTCCAGTACAAAGGCGGCGGGCTCGCCCCGGAAGACCAGCTTCTTCAGGATAACCCCGGAGCCGATGGCAAAGAGGAGCCCCAGTACGTACAGGGAAAAGACCACCAGTCCCCCCGCCCTGGGGAAAAAGGCGGCGGTCATCAGCCCGTAGACCGGCAGCCGGGCCGAACAGGACATAAAGGGCACCAGCATGATGGTCATGCGCCGGTCCTTCTCATTCTCCATGGTCCGGGCGCCCATCACGGCGGGGACCGTACAGCCAAAGCCCATGAGCATGGGGATAAAGGCCTTTCCGCTCAGGCCGAAGCGCCGCAGAGGCCGGTCCATGATGAAGGCCGCCCGGGCCATATAGCCCGAGTCCTCCAGAAAGGAGAGAAAGAGAAACAAAATGGCGATCTGAGGCAGGAAGGTGAGCACGCCGCCCACACCGCCGATGATGCCGTCCACCAACAGGCTCTCCACCCAGGGAGCGGTGCCCGCGGCGGCCAGAGCGCTCCGGACTCCCTCGGCCAGCACCCCGCTGATCAGGGCATCCACTCCGTCGGAGAGCGCCTGCCCCGGGCCGAAGGTGACGGCGAACATCAGGAGCATCATCAGCAGAAATACCGGGACGGCCAGCACCCGGTTGGTCACCACGCTGTCGATCTTGTCCGAGAGGGTGAGAGCGTCCCGGCGCTTCCCCTTCCGCACCGCCTGGAGCACCACGCTCTGAATAAAGCGGTAGCGGCTGTCGGCGATGAGGGTCTCCCGGTCGCCCAGGACATAGGCCCCCTCGTACTCCTGACAGATGGACTCCACCTTCTGCCGCTCCGCCGCGTCGAGCTGGAGGGACTCCTCCACCAGGCGGTCCCCCTCGATGAGCTTGATGGAGCTCCAGTGGGCGGGCATCCCGGCGGCGTAGGCCCTGTCGTGGATGACCTCGCCCATCTTGTGGTGGATCTGGTGGGTAAAGTCGTCGTAGAGGTCGTCGGGCTCCAGGGTGACCCCCACATGCATCTGCTTGTGGGCCACCGAGAGCAGCTTGTCGATATTCTCACCCGTTCGGGCGGTGATGGGGATGACGGGTACGCCCAGGGCCCGGGAGAGGGCCTCCACGTCGATATGATCCCCCAGTTTTTCCACCTCATCCATAAAGTTCAGCGCGATGACCATGGGCCGCTCCAGCTCCAGGAGCTGGGCGGTGAGGTAGAGATTGCGCTCAATGTTGGTGGCGTCCACAATATTGATGATGGCGTCGGGGTGCTCCCCCACGATAAAGTTCCGGGCGACAATCTCCTCCATGGAGTAGGGGGAGAGGGAGTAGATCCCCGGCAGGTCCACCACCGTCACCGGCTGGCCGTCCGCCTGGGCCCGGCCCTCTTTTTTCTCCACGGTAACCCCCGGCCAGTTGCCCACATACTGGTTGGACCCGGTCAGGGCGTTGAAGAGGGTGGTCTTGCCGCAGTTCGGGTTGCCCACCAGGGCCAGCTTCATGGTCCGGGAGTCGTGGCTGGCGTAGTCGGGCTGGCCGCCGTGCTCCTTCCGCTCGTGCTCATGGTCGGCGCTCATCCGCCGGAGGGTCTCCTCATCGGGGATACGCTGCACCATGCCGGAGCGTTTTTTTCGGATGAGCTCGGCGGCTTTGGCCTCCTCGCCGGTGGCCACGGCGATCTGCCGGGCGTCCTCCCGCCGGAGGGAGAGCTCATAGCCCCGCAGGTTGACCTCGATGGGGTCTCCAAAGGGGGCCACCTTCCGCACCGTAATCTGGGTGCCGGGAGTCAGGCCCATGTCCACCAGCCGGCGCTTGACCGGCCCCCGCTCGTTGCCCACGCGCAGGATGACGCCGCTCTCGCCGGGCTTCAGGGCTTCCAGCGTCCCCTGCTTTTCTTTTGTCTCGGTATTCACGTCTTTTTCTCCTCACAGGCTCCTACTCCCGCCCAGGCCCAGAACGGCGCGGGCAGTCGCAGGGAAAAGGCGCGCCGCGGTTCCTCTCCCCGGCGCGCCTTGTTCGATGGTTTTCTCTTATTCAGCCTCGTCCTCGCCGTCGTGATGGTGGCAGGAGCACCCCTCGTCCTCGCAGCCGCAGTCGTCGCTCAGCTCCAGGGCGAACTTCTCCTTGCAGTTGGGACACTGGACCACGCCGGACTCCAGCACGGCGTCGTCGATGACCAGATCCTCCTTGCAGTTGGGGCACTCGATCTCGAAGAAATCGTCGTCCTCATCCTCACAGCCGCAGCCGCAGGCGTCGTCCTCATCCTCGTCCTCAAAGACCGCCTTCTCCACGTCGGAGAGGTCGTCCGAGATGGCGTCGATCTCCTCCCCCAGGGCCTCGGCGTTCTCCTCCAGGTCCTCGATGGACAGGCCGATCTCCTCCAGAATGCCGATCATCACCGAGATCAGCTTGCCCTCCTTGGACTTGCTGGTGTCCAGATCCAGGCCCTCAGCCAGGCCCTTCAGGTACGCGACCTTTTCCGAAATCGTCATTGAACTTCTCCTTTTCCGGCCTCTTATGGCCTGGCAGATTCCTATCCCGCAGCCGGGCGGCGGGTGATGTTGCGTTGATTGCGCGCCTGCTCCCGGGCGCTCGGGCGCTTCTCTGTCACGCCTCGCGCCCTCCGCAACGGCACACTTAAGCCTTGCAGCGCTCCAGGTACTCGCCGGTGCGGGTGTCGATCTTGATCTTGTCGCCGGGGTTGATGAACAGGGGCACCTTGATCTCGGCGCCGGTCTCCAGCGTGGCGGGCTTGGTCACGTTGGTGGCGGTGTCGCCCCGGAAGCCGGGATCGGTCTCGGTGACCTCCAGCTCCACGAAGGTGGGGGGCTCCACGGCGAAGATCTTGCCCTTATAGCTGTTGATCTTGCAGGGCATGTTCTCCTTCACGAAGCGGAAGTTGTCCCCCAGGGTATCGGCGCTGATGGGCACCAGATCATAGGTCTCCGGGTCCATGAAGTAGTACAGATCGCCGTCATTGTAGCTGTACTCCATGTCCTTGCGCTCCACGTAGGCCTGCTCAAACTTGGCGGTGGGGTTGAACGAAGTCTCGGTGACGGCGCCGGTGATGACGTTCTTCATCTTGGTGCGGACGAACGCCGCGCCCTTGCCGGGCTTGACGTGCTGGAATTCCACGACCTGCATCACCTGGCCGTCCATCTCAAAGGTCACGCCGTTGCGGAAATCACTGGCAGTAATCATTGGTAACACATCCTCCAAACGGTATTGTTCATATGCGTTTTTATTTTAACCTACTTTTTGCCGCTTGACAAGAGGGTAGTGCGGAATTGTTCCCTCTTCGGCCTCTTTAGAGCACCAGCAGCTCCCGGGGCGAGGCGGTGATGTCCTCCCGGCCCCGCTCCGTCAGGATGAGCACATCCTCGATGCGCACGCCGAAGCGCCCGGGCAGATAGATGCCCGGCTCGGCGGAGATCACCGCTCCGGCGGGCAGCGGATTCCGGTTGCCGGGGGCGGCGTTGGGGGACTCATGGATCTCGATGCCCACCCCGTGGCCGAAGCTGTGGCCGAAGCAGGGGCCGTATCCGGCCGCCTCAATGACTCTGGCCGCGGCCTGATGCACGTCGCAGCCGGGCACGCCCGCCCGGGCGGCGGCAATGCCGGCCTTCTGGGCCTCCAGCACGACGCCGTAGACCTTCCGCATCTCCTCGGTGGGCTCTCCCAGGGCCACCGTGCGGGTCATGTCCGAACAATATCCCTGGTACACGCACCCGAAATCCATCGTGAGGAACTCGCCCTTTTCCACCTTCCGGGGACCGGGGACGGCGTGGGGCTTGCTGCCGTTGGGCCCGGAGGCCACGATGGGGTCGAAGGACATCCGCTCGGCCCCCCGGCAGAGCATCTCGTACTGGAGGCGGGCGGCGATCTCGTTCTCCGTCTGTCCCGGGCGGAGGAAGGCGCAGATGGCGGCAAACGCCTCGTCCGTGATGCGCTGGGCCCGGCGCATGGCCTCCTGTTCCCCGGCGTCCTTCACCGCCCGGAGGGTGCGCAGCAGCGCCTGCGCGGGCACCAGTTCACAGGGCAGCGCCTCATAGCTCCGGTACTCCTCCAGAGTCAGATAGCTCTCCTCGATGCCCAGGCGGCGGATGCCCAGCTCCTCCACCGCCTGGCGCAGCAGGGCCTTTCTCCCCTTTTCCCGGGTGGTCATGGTGATGGCCGCCCCCGTCACCTGGTCCCGGGCGGCCTCGATATAGCGGGAGTCGGTCAGATAACGGCTCTCCCCCCTGGCCGCCAGGACCACACCCTCGCCGTGGAAGCCCACCGCGTAGAACTCCCCCGGCGCGCTGGTCACCAGCATGGCGTCCAGGCCGTACTCCTCCAGTTTCGATGCAATGGCGTGGAGATGATTCATGTTGCGCTTCCTTTCTCTGCCGCGCAGAATTGTTCATAGGCCCGCTTCATGGTCCGGGCATCCTCGGCCTGGGTGCCCGCCGACTCGCAGATGACGGTGGGGCTCCAGCCCCGGCGGGCCAGGGCGCGCATCAGGGGCAGATGGTCGGGTCCAAACTCCGTTTGACCAAAGGTGAGGTGCATCTTCTCGCCCCCCTTTGGGGTGAACTGGATACGGGAGAAGTGGCTGTGAAACCGGCTCGCCCGCTCCGCCCCCAGGGCGGCGGCCATGCGGTCCAGTATGGCCTCGGTGGCCTCCTCGCCCTCCGCCTCCCCCAGGCTGCGGGCGTAGAGGTGCCCAAAGTCCACCGTGGGCAGGAGCCGTTCGTCCACCTGGCACAGTTCCAGCACCTCGTCCAGGTCCCCGAGCTGGTTGATTTTGCCCATCGTCTCGGGGCAGAGGGTGATGTGTCCATATCCGGCGCCGTCGCAGGCGGCCGCCACCGCCGCCAGGGAGTGGCGCGCCGTGTCCAGCGCCTCCCGCCGGGTGCGCTTCATCAGCGCTCCCGTGTGGATAACCACCCGGTCCGCCCCCATCCAGCCGGCCGCCCGGCAGGCGGAGAGAACGTACCCGATGGTCTTTTCCAGGCTCTCCGGGGCGGGATTGGCCAGATTGATGAAATAGGGCGCGTGAAGGGAGAGCCTGATTCCCGCCGTCCGGGCCCGCTCCCCCAGCGCACGGGCGGTGGCCTCCCCGATGTGGACCCCCTTGCCGCACTGGTACTCGTAGGCGTCCAGGCCCATGGCGCGAATCCACTCCGGCGCGTCCAGAGAGGATTTATATTGCCTGGAAAAGGAGTCGGAATTGCCCGCCGGGCCGAAAAGCGCTCCCATATCTACCGCCTCCTCTGTCTGGACAGGGCCCGGAACGGCCACTCGGCGGCGTAGCGCACATAGCGCCCCGGATTGCCCGCGAGGCGGATGGGCTCCACCAGGATGGTGCGCACGCCCGCCCGGCGCCCGCCCAGGATGTCGGTAAAAATCTGGTCGCCCACGATGGCGGTCTCTTCCGCCCGGGCGCCCATCCGGTCCATGGCCTGAAAAAAGCCCCCGGGCCGGGGTTTGCCCGCATGGCCCAGGTAGGGGATGCCGAGCGCCTGCGCAAACCGGGCCGGGCGGCTGGGCTTCCGGCTGTTGGAGAGGAGGAAGAGGCGTACCCCCGCCGCCTCCAGCGCGGCCGCCCAATCCCGGACCGCTCCGTCCGGCTCAGGCGCGCCGTAGGGGGCCAGGGTGTTGTCCAGGTCGGTCAGCAGAAGGGTAATGCCCGCCGCCCGCAGCGCGCCGGGCCGGAGGTCGCAGACGCCGGCGACCACCCAGTCCGCCAAAAGTGGAAAGGTCAGTGTTCTCACCTCATACTTCTAATCGCGGGGCCGGGCGCATAGCCATAGGGCGCGGCGGTCCGCTCCGCCCGACCATTATATCATCCCGTTTTCCGGGGAACAAGGGGGTCTTTTCCCGATGGATCGTCCGTCCGAATTGCTGGTTCTCACCCCGCCCGGCCGCGCCCGCGCCGTCCAGACCGCCGGGCTCACCCCGGTCCACCTGGCCTACCGCGTGGGGGAAGGGCCTCATCTCTTTCGCTCCAGCCAGCCTCTGGCCCTCCGGGGCGGCATTCTGGCCATGGACTGCCCCCGTCCGGCCGACCGGGGTGACCCGGGGGCCTTCTGTCAGGAGGTGCTGCGCGAGTGCGCCGCCCGCGGGTTTCAGGGAGTTTTCTGCGCCTTTGAAGGGGCCCCCGCCCCCCTGCTGCGCCGCATTGCGGCCGCGCTGGAACCCCTTCTGGCCCGGCGGAACTGGCCGCTCTACGTGCCGGAGGCCTACGCTGCGGACGGGGCCCGGATTCTCATCTCCTCGGCCCTGTCCGGGGGCTCGCTGCGCCTGCGCCTGGAGGAGGCGGTGGAGCGCTACGGCCCGGAGCGGGTGGTCCTGCTGGTGGAACCCCTCTCAGAGGATTTCCCGCTCCCCTCCCCCACCGGGCAGGGCGTTCCCCTCACCCGCGAAGCGCTCTCCCGGCGGCGGGAGGAGCTCCAGCCCGCCGTATTCTTCTCCAGCGAACTGTGCGCCCACTATTTCACCTATATGGCAAAAGGGGATGGAGCCCACTTCGTCCTCTTCGACGACGCGGGCTCCATCCGAAAAAAACTCCAGATTGCCGCCGCCCTGGGCATCTCCCGGGCGGTTCTCGCCCTGGAGCAGGCGGAGGAGCTCCTTCCCGGGCTGCTCAGGCCTTCTCCAGGCGGGAAATAAGCCGGTTCAGGCTGCTGCGCAGGTCCTGATCCTCCTGCTCCTCCAGATCGGCGCTGTTCAGCGCCCGGCGGCACAGGCGCAGGGCCTCCTTCCGGTCGGCGGGGACGGCCTTCCCCTCCGCATAGCACAGGGCCAGGCGGTACATTCCCTCGGCGTCCTGCTTGTCCGCCGCCTCCTGGTAATACTGCACCGCCTTGCTCAGGTTGGAGGGCACCTGAATGCCTTCCTCATAGAAGCGGCCCAGGGCGCACAGGGCGCTGCCCTCCCCCAGTTTGGCCGAACGGCGGTAGTAGGAGAAGGCCTTTTTCAGGTCGGTCTTTACCCCCTGACCCAGCTCGTAGCACTCCCCCAGGTTGTAGAGGGCGGTATCGTGGTTGCTCCGGGCGGCCCGGCGGTAGAGCTTCACCGCCGCGCCGTAGTCCTGGCGCACCCCCTGTCCCCGGCGGTAGAGCTCCCCCAGGTTGTTCTGACCCCGGGGGCTCCCGGCGTCGGCGGCCTTCTGATACCACTGCGCGGCGCTCACATAGTCCCGTTTCACACCCCGGCCATGGGAGTAACACCAGGCCAGATTGCACATGCCGTTGGTGTCCCCCGCCTGGGCGGCCCGCTGATAGAGGTCCACCGCCGCCGGCCAGCTCTGTTCCACGCCCTCGCCGGTCTCATAGCGGTAACCCATGGAGCACAGGGCGGGGGGATAGTCCTGCGCGGCGGCCAGGCGCATCCACTCCAGGGCGGCGGCCGGGTCCCGTTTGACCCCCTCCCCGCGCTCATAACAGTAGCTCAGATTGTACCGGGCCCGGGGGTGCTCCAGCTCGGCGGCTTTCCGATACCACTCCGCGGCCTTTTTATGGCTCTTGCGCACCCCGCGGCCGCAGTCGTAAAACCAGCCCAGGTTGCACATGGCGTCGGCGTCCCCCCGCTGGGCGCTCTCCAGGTAACAGTGGGCGGCCTGGCGGTCGTCCTGCTCCACCCCTTCGCCCCGCTCGTAGCACAGCCCCAGCATACACAGCGCGTCGGCGTCCCCCTGCCCGGCGGCCTGCCGGAACCAGTGGACGGCCTCTTCCGGGTTCTGCTCCACCCCTTCGCCCCGCAGGCAGAGCCATCCCAGGTTGTACTGGGAGGGGGCGTCTCCCCGCTGGGCGGCCCAGCGGTACCAGCGGGCGGCCTCGGCCCTGTCCCGTGGGACGCCCCAGCCCCGCTCGGCGGCCAGGCCCAGGTAAAACCCCGCCCGGCTGATCCCCTCCTGAGCGGCCCGGCGGTACCACTCCACGCCCTTGGCCCGGTCCTCCGGGACGCCGCGGCCGTTCCAGTGGCACTGCCCCAGCCAGAACGCCCCCTCGGCATAGCCGTGTTCCCAGGCTTTTTGAAACCACGCCAGGGCCGCCGCATCCTCCCGCTCCGCGCCGCACAGGCCAAAGTAGAAGTTGATGCCCAAGTAGCACTCCGCCCGGCCGTACTCCTGGGCCGCCGCCCGGCGGTAACACTCCATGGCCTCTTCGGGGTCGGGGTCGGTCCCCTGTCCGCGCTCCAGACAGACGCCCAGATTGGTCAGCGCCCGGGGGTCGTCCTGTTGGGCGGCTTTCCGGTACCAGGCCACCGCCTGCACCCGGTCCTGTTCCACACCCCGGCCGAACTCATAGCACCAGGCCAAGTTGCACTGGGCGGCCGCGTCCCCCAGCCCGGCGGCCTGCCGGTAGAGTTCCACGGCCCGGGTCCAGTCCTGGTCCACGCCCCGGCCCAGCTCATAACACAGCCCCAAATCCCGCATGGCCCGGGGCTCTCCCTGTTCGGCGGCGGCGGCGTACCAGCGCACGGCCTGCTCCGGGTCGGGGTCGGTCCCCAGTCCGGCATCGTAGCAATAGCCCAGGTCGTACTGCCCGGGCGGATAGCCCTGACCGGCGGCCGTCTGATACCAGTGGAAGGCCGTCGGCTCGCTCTGCGCCACGCCGTCTCCCACCGCAAAGCGCCGGGCCAGCTCCACCTGGGCCTGGGCCGCGCCCTGGAACGCGGCGGCCTTGAGCCAGGCCAGCGAGCGGACCGGGTCGGCCTCCACTCCGATGCCGTCGTGGTAACAGTAGGCCAGCAGGGCCTGCGCCCGGGCAAAACCCGCCTGGGCGGCCGCCTGGTACCACTCCACCGCCTGCTCCGGGTGGGGCGGGGTCCCGATGCCCTCCTGAAGGCAGTAACCCAGGTTGCACATGGCCGGCGGATAATTCAGCTCCGCGGCCTGCCGGTAGAGCCACACCGCCTGCCGGGGGTCGGCGGCGATGCCCACGCCGTTTTCCATGCACCAGCCCAAGTTGCTGATCCCGGCGGGGTCCCCCAGGGCCGCCGCGCGCCGGAAGCACTCCAGCGTCCGCACTCCCCCGCGCTCCCCCTGCTCCGCCCAGAAGGCGCCCAGAATCGACCACTCCTCGCCGGTGAGGGTCCCCTCCTCCGCCGGAAGCATGGTCCGTCCGCAGGCCGGACAGCACTCCGGCCGCCGGTCCTCTTCCACCATGCAGGTGCACTCCGGATTGGTGCAGCGATAGATCATGGCGCGCTCCCCCCTCTCTTGCAGGCCGTTTGGTTCTATTTCACGCGTTAATTTTCATTATAACACTCTTTTTCTCCCCTGGCAAGGACGCCGGATAAGAAAAGCCCCGCACCGGAACGGTGCGGGGCCAAATCTTTGGCTCGATTAATAGAACTTCTTGCGGTTCTTGCGGGCCGCCTCGGACTTCTTGCGGCGCTTGACGCTCGGGCTCTCATAGTGCTCACGCTTGCGCACTTCGGCCAGGACGCCCGACTTGGCGCAGTTGCGCTTGAAGCGCTTGAGTGCGTTTTCCAGGGACTCGCCATCTTTTACACGGACTTCCGACATTTATTTCCCCTCCCTCCGAAGCGGCGGAAACCCGCCGCGAAAGGGCCACATACTGGTAGTTATGGCTTTAACACTAATATAGTATATGCATGATTTGCCCTTTTGTCAAGAAGCATTTTTTTCTTCCGGTAGAATTTCGCTGCGGGCCGGTCCGCCCGGGCGTACTTCCACCCGCTTTTATCGGGCGATCAGGTTGACCAGCTTGTTGGGAACCAGGATGGTTTTGACAATCTGCTTACCCTCGGTGAACTTCTGCACCTTGGGGTCGGCCAGGGCGGCGGCCACCACAGTCCCCTCGTCGCTGTCCACGGGGACGGTGACGGTGGCGCGGAGCTTGCCGCTCACCTGCACGGCCATGGTCACCTGGGCGGCCACGGTCTTGCTCGCGTCATAGGCGGGCCAGGACTGCCGGCAGGCCATGCCGCCCTTGGCGGCGGCGAAGCCCATGCTCTCCCACAGCTCCTCCACCATGTGGGGCGCGAAGGGGGAGAGCAGCAGCAGCAGCGTGGCGAAATCGCCCTTGGAGCAGCCGTTCTGGTAGAAGTCGTTGACCAGGGCCATGAGGGCGGCGATGGCGGTGTTGAACTTCATGGCCTCAATGTCCTCGGAGACCTTCTTGATGGCCTTGTGGATGGCGCTCTCGTTGGCGGGGGTGTACTCCATGGAATCCCCGCACTGCTCGGAGAGGTTCCACACCCGGTCCAGGAAGCGCTTGCAGCCCTTCACCGCGTTGTCGCTCCAAGCGGCGGCCTTCTCAAAGTCGCCGATGAACATGATATACAGCCGCATGGTGTCCGCGCCGTACTGGGCCACCACGTCGTTGGGGTTGATGACGTTGCCCCGGCTCTTGCTCATCTTCTCGCCGCCCTCGCCCAGAATCATGCCGTGGCTGGTGCGCTTCTGATAGGGCTCCTTGGTGGGGACGACGCCGATGTCGTAGAGGAACTTGTGCCAGAACCGGCTGTAGAGCAGGTGCAGGGTGGTGTGCTCCATGCCGCCGTTGTACCAGTCCACCGGGCTCCAGTACTCCAGCGCCTCCCTGGAGGCCAGGGCCTTGTCGTTGTGGGGGTCCATATAGCGCAGGAAGTACCAGGAGGAACCCGCCCACTGGGGCATGGTGTCGGTCTCCCGCCTGGCGGGGCCGCCGCAGCAGGGGCAGGTGGTGTTCACCCAGTCGGTCATCTTGGAGATGGGGCTCTCGCCGTCGTCGGTGGGCTCATAGCTCTCCACGTCGGGCAGGAGCAGGGGAAGCTGGTCCTCGGGGAGGGGCTGCCAGCCGCACTTTTCGCAGTAGACCATGGGGATGGGCTCGCCCCAGTAGCGCTGGCGGGAGAAGACCCAGTCCCGGAGCTTGTAATTGACCTTCGCATGGCCCACGCCCTTCTCCTCCAGCCACTCGGTCATGGCGGGAATGGCGTTCTTGACGGTCATGCCGTTGAGGAACTCGGAGTTGACCAGAATGCCGGTGTCATCCTTGGCGGTAAAGGCGGCCTTCTGCACGTCCTCGCCGCCGGAGACCACCTCGATGATCTCGCAGCCGAACTTCTTGGCGAACTCCCAGTCCCGCTCGTCGTGGGCGGGCACGGCCATGATGGCGCCGGTGCCGTAGGTGGCCAGCACGTAGTCGGAGATAAAGATGGGGATCTCCCGGCCGTTGACGGGGTTCACCCCCGCCACGCCCGCCAGGCGCACGCCGGTCTTTTCCTTGTTGAGCTCGGTGCGCTCCAGGTCCGACTTGGAGGCGGCGGCGGCCTGATAGGCCTTCACCTCGTCGGGATTCTGGATGGTCCCGCTCTCCAGCCACTTCCGGATGAGGGCGTGCTCGGGCGAGAGGACCATATAGGTCGCGCCGAAGAGGGTATCGGGCCGGGTGGTATAGACCACGATCTCGTCGCCGGCGGTGGACTGGAAGGTGACCTCCGCGCCGGTGGAGCGGCCGATCCAGTTCTTCTGCTGGATCTTCACCCGCTCGATGAAGTCCAGGTCGTCCAGATCGTCGATGAGGCGCTGGGCGTACTCGGTGATCTTGAGCATCCACTGAGACTTCTCCTTGCGGATGACGGGGGAGCCGCAGCGCTCGCACACGCCCTCCACCACCTCCTCGTTGGCCAGCACACACTTGCAGGAGGTGCACCAGTTCACGGGCATGGTGGTCTTATAGGCCAGGCCGTGCTTGTAGAGCTGGAGGAAGATCCACTGCGTCCACTTGTAGTAGCTGGGGTCGGTGGTATTGATCACCCGGTCCCAGTCGAAGGAGTAGCCCAGCATCTTCAACTGCTTGGTGAAGTTGGCGATGTTGTCGTGGGTCACCTTGGCGGGGTGGATGTGGTTCTTGATGGCGTAGTTCTCGGTGGGCAGGCCGAAGGCGTCGTACCCCATGGGGAAGAGCACATTATAGCCGTCCATACGGCGCTTGCGGGCCACCACGTCCATGGCGGTGTAGGGGCGGGCGTGGCCCACGTGCAGGCCCTGGCCCGAGGGATAGGGGAACTCCACCAGAGCGTAGAACTTGGGCTTGTCGCTGTGGTTCTCACAGTGGAAGGTCTTCTCTTCCTCCCACTTCTTTTGCCACTTGGGCTCAATGCTTGCAAAATCGTACTTCAAATCTCTCACGCTTTCCTTCTATCGAATAGATCGGCCCGGCCCCAGGCCGCAAAACAATAACTTATGATATTATACTCGAAAAAACTTCCGATTTCAAGGGGCCGGACAGAAAAGCAGGGCCGGACGCCGCCAAAGGAAGCGCCCGGCCGGAATCCGCTCCATCAATCCGCACACGGCTGGAGCGGGACGCGCACCCCGCTCCCCTCCAGTACCCGATAACCCACGACGATGAACTCGATGGCGGCCACCTGGTCCGCATACGCCTCATAGTCCGCCGCCTTGGGGATCGTGACCACGGTGATGGTCCCGTCGGTGCGGTCCTTGAACTTCTCCACCTTCACCACACAGTCGCGGAAGAGCTGCTCCCCATTCGCGTCCCGGAAATAGACGCCGTTGCCCAGGTCGGCGTAGATGCTGTTGACCGCCCCCACCGGCTTCATCTCCACCACCAGCTTGCCGTCCTCCGCCCGGTAGGAGGCCGGGGCGTAGCCGCCGTCGGGGTTGCCGGAGTCGGCGGCGGGCAGGTCCTCCAACGCCACGATCCGGTCCGGCGTGTCGGGCGTCACCCGCTCGGTGGGGACAATCTCCAGGTTTTTCAGCTTGCTCACATCGCCGAAGAGCTCATAGAGCTGCTCCTCATACCCCTCCGGGTCGTTCCAGTGGGAGGTGTGTACCGGGGCATAGGGGATGTTCGCGCCGGTGTCGGCATCCCGCAGGATGAATTCCGGCCCCAGGCCGGTCCCGGTCCCCCGCGCATATCGCAGCTTCAAAAGGGTCCCCATGGGAGAGCGGGTCAGAGACAGTACCTCCACCTCCCGCATCCCGTCCTTAATCCAGGCCTCAATGCTCCCGTCCAGGTCGAAGCGCCGGCTCTTCTCCCCGGTGATCTGCGCCGGGAAGGAGAGCTCCAGCGCCCAGAGCCGGGTATACAGGCGGCCCTCGCTGGGCTGGTCGCTGTACCGCTCGCTCCGGAGGAACAGCGTCTCTCCATCGGCCACCGGGCGGCGGAGCAGGAACCGCCACGCGCCGTAGACGGTGTGTTCGTCGGCCACATAGGCCTGCTCCTCAAAGCTGCCCCGGAAGCCCTCCTCTGAGAGCTGTTCCCCATCCTCGGTATACAGGGTCAGTGTGGGATAGAGGAGCCAGCTGTCCGACCACTCCAGCTCAGGCAACGCCTCCTCAAAATGCACAGAGTAGAAAATGGTGCCGAAGGTGTCGTCCATGGCCACCCGCTCCACACTCAGGCGGTCGCCGTTGTCCGCCGTGACGGAGACGCCCACCTCCCGGGCGACCTGCCGGTAGAGTTCGGTCTGACCCAGGCTGAGAAACTCGTCCTGACCGGTCAGATAGTCGAAGGCCCCCAGGGCATAGGCGGCGGCCGTCGCCGCCAACAGGGCGCACGCCACCGCCGCCGCCAGCGCCGTCCGGCCGATCCGCCGGGCTCTCCGCACCGGCTGGGCCGTCAGAAGGGCTGTCAGGCGCTCTTTCTGCCGTTCGTTCAGTTTCACCGCGTCCATCTCCTTTCGGTAGTCCTCTTTAAACACGCTGTTCATCCTCCTCTCCGGACAGAGCTGCGCGGAGCATCCCCCGGGCCCGGCTCAGGCGGGTACGCACCGCCCCCTCGCTCTTGCCCAGGGCGGCGGCGATCTCGGCTACGCTCAGCTCCTCATAGTAAAAGAGATGCACCACCGTCCGGTACCGCTCGGGCAGGGCCAGCACCGCATCCAGCACGCCCCGGTCCTCCTCCGGTCCCGGAGCAGCCAGGGCGGCGGCCTCCTCCAGCGGGCGGTGCCGCCGCCAGGGAGCCCGGAAAAAATCTTTGGCGCAGTTCGCCGTCACCCGCAGCAGCCAGGCCCGCCGGTGCTCCCCGTCCCGAAACGCCGGGGCCGCGCGCACCAGGCGGAGAAAGACCTCCTGCGTAATATCCTCCGCGTCGGCGCGGCTGCCTGTCCGGGCATAGGCCAGCCGGTAGACCATGGAGCCGTACTCCTCCACCAGCCGCCGGGCCTCCTCCTGTTCCATACGCGCCCCTCCTCTCTCACCTTCTACACGGACGGGAAGGGCAAAAGGTTACAAAAAGGGCGGGACAGTAAATACTGTCCCGCCCGCACAGGCTCCGGGGGCCTTTGGGATCATTCCTCAAAAAAGTCCGCCGCCTCAAAGGGAATCCAGTCCTCCTCCGGAGGAAAGCCCAGGTCCAGCTCGTCCAGGTCCTCCGGCGGCTCGCTCCAGTCGTCGAAGAAGCCCACGGCCCACGCCTCTCCGAACCAGTCTTTCTGCCCCGGTCTGAGCAGGGTACCGCCGCCCTCGGGAGCGTAGAAGCTGTGGAGCGACACCCCGGCCACCGAGTACTCCAGCTGCGCCACGGCGGCCACGGCCACCTCCGGGCAGGCGTTCACCACACCCTCCAGCGCGTCCAGCGCCGCATCCCAGGCTTCCAGCTCCAGCTCCACGGTTCCCACGTCGTCCTCCGGCCGGTCCCAGAGGCCGTCGGGGTCCTCGTAATCCTCCGCCTCTTCCTCCGGTCCGGGGCCGTACAGGGTGAATTGCAGCTCTTCCCAGGCGCACTCCAGTGCTTCACGGTCCTCTTCCGGCAGCTCTGCGGCCTCAATCCAGCTCTCCAGCGCCCCGCAGGCCCGCCGGAGGGCTCCCACCGGGCCGTGGAGGGCGGCGTACACTTCTCCTGTGGTATAACTCATCGCGACTGCCTCCCGTTGCTTCGCTTCCGAAGAGAAGCGCGTATTTTAGTCGGGCTCCACCACGCCGCTGATGTCCACCGGGGTGGCGTCGGCCCAGAGGCGCTCCAGGTCATAGAACTTCCGGGACTCCTCCATAAAGACGTGGACCACCACGCTGGAGAAGTCCAGCAAAATCCAGCCGCCCTCCCGGTGGCCCTCCACATGGTGGGGGGGCTCTCCCAGGTCCTTGAGCATTTTTTCACAGGTATCGGCCAGGGCCTTCACCTGGGTGGTGGAGGTGGCGGTGCAGAGCACAAAATAGTCGGCCAGAGTGGTCAGATGCGCGGTCTCCAGGACCTTGATATCCCGGCCCTTTTTGCTGTCCAGGGCCGCTGCGGCGGCCAGCGCCAGTTCCTTGGGGGTCATACGGATTCTCCTTTTCTGTGGTCTGTCTGGGCCCTTACGCGAGGGCCTCCGGCGGGAGAACGACCTGATTCTCCCCGCCGCCCGTCTCCTCCGCAGGGGGCTGCGAGGCCGGCTCCTCCGGAACGGGGGTCTGAGACTCTGCCGCGCCGGAGCCGCTCTCCGCCGGGAGCTCCGAAACGGGCGTCTCGCTGGTCTGGACCGCCGGAGTCGACTCCGGCTGGGGACTCTCCGACGCGCCGGGGAGGGAGGGGCTCGCCTCCGGGGTCTGGGAGACGCCGGGCGAGGCGGAGGTCTCCGGCGGCAGGGAACCCTCCGGCGATTCGGATGCGCCGGGCGTCGGGCTCGCCGCCGGCGTCTCCTGGGGCTCCTGACTCGTCACCGGAGCGGGGGTACTGCTGGGCCGGCTGGAGTTGGAGCTGCTGCCGGAGGAACTGGAGGAACCTCTGCCCGAGTTGGCCCGGGAGTCCTCCAATTGGCCGGTGCTGGAGTAGATCCGGCCGTTGCTGTCCACCCCCATGATGTCCAGTTCCTGGTCGGTGAGCTCCTCCAGGTAGGGGTTAAAGGACTCGTTGACCAGCGCAACCAGCTCGTCGGCGATGGGGACCACATAGGACTGGTAGTTGCCATAGCTCCGGCTCCAGATGCTGGCCCCCTCGTTCGGCATGGTATAGAAGTTGACATCCTCCATGTTCAGGGTGGACCCGTCCTTCTCGTTGCCCAGGATGGCCTGCATCCCGAACCAGAGCAGGTTGTTCACGCTCAGATTGGTGGTCACATTCTCGTTGAAAATACGGGCCAGCTCCCCGATACGGGTGACATTTTTGATCTGGAGGCACTGCTCGACCACCGCCTTCAGGAACGCCTGCTGGGTCTCGATGCGCCCCAGGTCGCCGTTGGCGTAGCCATAGCGCATGTCGTTGTCATGGCGGTAGCGGATGACTCCCATGGCCTGCTCTCCGTCCAGAAGCTGATAGCCCTTGCTGATGTGGATGTGCAGATCCTGCGTGGGGTCGTCGTAGTTCATGTTCCGGGGAACGTCGAAATAGACGCCGCCGATGGCGTCCACCAGCTCGCCCACGGCCGCCCACTCCACCACCACCTGAAAGTCGGGCACAAAGCCCACCAGCTGGCTCAGCTCGCTGCCCAGCGCCTCCAGGCCCTTGTCTCCTCCGCCGTACATGTTGTACACGGAGTTGATCTTCTTGATATCCCAGGAGACGTTCACCATGGTGTCCCGGGGGATGCTCATGACGTTGAGTTCCTGATTGTCCACATCATAGGCGGCCAGGAGAAGGGTATCCGTATTGCCGCCGCCGCCGGTATCCCGGCCGATGACCAGGAAGGTGTAGAAATTGCTCTTGCGCTCGCCGCTGAGCTTGGGTCCCGAGAGGTTGATATCCTCCGGCGCCTCGCTGCTCTCGGCGGGAGAGAGGCTGGGCACACTGGGAATATCGGGCTTGACAAAGAGCATGCGTGCCGCGATGGCCGCCGCCGCAAAGAGGACGGCCAACACGACGGCCACAATCAGAAGTACCCGCAGCGCCCGGTCCCGGGCGGACATATCCTTCCACCGCTTGCGGGGACGGCGGGGTCGGTTCTCTTGGTCCGGCCGGGGCGCGCCGCGCTTCATCAGGTGGGCGCCCCCCTTCCGGTGTCCTTTTTTCTCAGGTTCCATCTCGCTTAAAATCTCACTTTCTGTCACGCAGCCAGTTCCTGGCCTCCAACGTATTGCGGTGGACCGGCTGATGCCGCTCCTCCATGTCCGCGATGCTCATCTCACACCCCAGGAGCACCGCCGCGTCCAGATCGGTATAGGCCAGCTCCCGCAGGCGCTGGACCCCCTCAAAATCCCGGCTGGGCTCCATGTAATCGGCGGTATAGAGGATCTTCTCCAGCAGGGTCATGCCGGCCTTTCCGGTGGTATGCCAGAAAATTGCCTCATAGATGTCGTCCGAAACGCCGAAAAGGTGCCTTGCCAGGGCGGCCCCGGTCTTTGCGTGGAGCAGCTTGACCGCCCGTTTCTCCAATTCGTCCAACACAATACCATATTTCGCGCACAATTGCAACTGTTCTTCCCCGTCCAGGTACTTGGTGCAGTCGTGGAGGATGGCGGCCCGGCGGGCCTTCTCCGGGTCGGCGCCCCAGTGGAGCGCCAGGCGGACGGCCTCCTCCTCCGTCCCTTGGATATGGCGCAGTCGCTTGGCCTTCACCATGGAGTACGAGCAGGCGCGCAGGTCCTCATCATCCAGGTGTGTGAGGTCGGCGTGGGTCCCGTAGAGCCGGTGCATGAGGATATACCCCCACACGGCGGGGCAGAGCAGCTCCCGGCCCTCCCCCCGCCCGATGGCGGCGCGGACCTGGGTGGACGAGGTGTCCACCAGTTCCGGCAGGCGGAGAACCTTTACCTGGGCGCCGTAGGCGCGGCGAAGGCGGCCGGCCTGCTCCTCCAGCGCCTCCATCCGGTCGGACTGGCTGCGGGCGAAGGCGGCCACCCCCGTCTGCGCGAGGAGCTTTAAGGGCTCATGCCAGGTCTGGAGGGTCAGAAACATGTCCGCCCCCATGAGGAACCAGAACTCGGCCTGGGGGTACTCCCGGCGCAGTTCCAGGATGGTGTCGGAGGAGTAGCTCTTTCCCGCCCGGCGCAGCTCCAGGTCGGAGACCTGGGCCCGCTCCCCGCAGAGCAGGTTATCCGCCAGAATGGCGGTCATGGCCATCCGGTCCCCGGGGGCGGGGGTGCCGTCGGGCAGCAGCTTGTGGGGCGGCAGGGCCGCCGGAATGAAGAGGAGCCGGTCCAGCTCCAGGGCCTCCAGAGCATGGCGCCCCGCCGCCATGTGTCCCAGATGGGGTGGATTGAAGGTTCCGCCATAAATACCGATTTTCATGCACAGCACCCTTTCCCGCTCAAAATCCGGCGCTCGCGCCGTTATCCGCGCTTCTTATCCTTCACCAGCACGATGGGGTCTTTCAGGTCCTTGCGATGACTTTGACGATAGAGAACGAATTTTGTTCCAATGACCTGCACCACCTCGGCCCGGGCCTTCCCCGCCAGTTCCTCGGCGGCCTCCCGGGGGGTGAGCATGGAGTTTTCCAGCACCCGGCCCTTGATGAGCTCCCGGGCCTCCAGGGCGTCGTTGACCTGCTTGACCAGGTTTTCCCCGATGCCGTCCTTCCCCACCTGCACGATGGTGTCGATGCCGTTGGCCAGGCCCCGCAGCTGGGCCCGCTGCTTACTTGTCAAATCCAATCAAACCGCTCCTTATTTCATCTGATTTTGGTACTCCCGCAGTTTTTCCGCAAACGCCGCCAGGGCTTTTCCCCGGTGGGAGATGGCGTTTTTCTCCTCCGCCGTCAGCTGGGCGAAGGTCTTTTTCTGCTCGGGCACGAAAAAGATGGGGTCGTAGCCGAAGCCGTCCTCCCCCCTGGGGGCGTAGGCCAGCGTGCCGGGGCACTCCCCCCGGGCCTCCACCCTGTCCCCGTTGGGGAAGCAGCAGCAGATGGCCGAGACGAATTTGCACCGCCGGTCCAGCTGGCCCCGCATGTTCTCCAGCAGCAGCCGGTAGCGGCCCACGTCGTCCAGCTCCGGCCCGCCGTAGCGGGCGGAGTACACCCCCGGCGCGCCGTTGAGGGCGTCCACGCACAGCCCCGAGTCGTCGGCCACGGCGGGCAGGCCACTGGTCTGCATCACCGCATGGGCCTTGAGGAAGGCGTTCTCCTCAAAGGTGGTCCCGGTCTCCTCCACGTCTACGTCCACGCCCACGTCGGCCTCGGTGACCACCTCCACCCCCTGGGCGGAGAGGATGTCCCGCAGCTCCCGGAGCTTTTTCTCATTTTTGCTGGCAAGGACCAGTTTCATGGCGCTCAACCTCCCAACACCTGCTTCTGAATGGCCTGGAGCTCCCCGATGCCCTTCCGGCACAGGTCCACCAGGGCCCGCTGCTCGTCCAGGGTGAAGGGACGGCCCTCTCCGGTGCCCTGGAGCTCCACCAGCTCCCCCTCCCCGGTCATAACGCAGTTCAGGTCCACCTGGGCGTTGGAGTCCTCCTCATAGCACAGGTCCAACAGCAGCTCATCCCCCACGATGCCGGCGGACACCGCCGCCACGCAGGTCTTGAGGGGCATTTCCGGCAGGGCGCCGTCCTCCACCAGCTTGTACAGGGCCAGGCTCAGGGCCACAAAGCCGCCGGTGACGCTGGCCGTGCGGGTGCCGCCGTCCCCCTGGAGCACGTCGCAGTCCACGGTGATGGTCCGCTCTCCCAGCCGCTGCATGTCCACGCAGGCGCGCAGGGAGCGGCCGATGAGGCGCTGAATCTCCGCCGAGCGGGGGGAGAGCTTCAGTTTCGAGATGTCCCGCCGGGAGCGCTCCCGGTTGGCCCGGGGGAGCATGGAGTACTCCGCCGTCACCCAGCCCGTCCCCTCGGGGACGTGGGGCGGGGTGCGCTCCTCCACGCTGGCCGTGCAGAGCACATGGGTATTGCCGCAGCGGATCAGGCAGGAGCCCTCCGCAAATTTGTTGATATTGGGAATGATCTCCACCGTCCGGAGCTGATCCGGACGGCGGCCGTCGATACGGGGCATGGAAAACCTTCCTTTCTGATGATAGGATGATTACACAAAGGCTTTTACAAACTCGGCAGGCTCAAAGGGCATCAGGTCGTCCAGACCCTCGCCCACGCCGATGAACTTCACCGGCACGCCCAGTTCCTGGGCGATGGCAATGACAATGCCGCCCTTGGCCGAGCCGTCCAGCTTGGTGAGGACAATGCCGGTGACGCCGGCGGCCTCCTGGAACTGCTTGGCCTGAATGAGGCCGTTCTGTCCGGTGGTGGCGTCCAGCACCAGCAGCGTCTCCCGGTCGGCGCCGGGCAGCTCCCGCTCCAGAATCCGGCTGATCTTGTTCAGCTCGTTCATCAGATTCTGTTTGTTGTGCAGCCGCCCCGCGGTGTCCACCAGGATCACGTCGGTCCCCCGGGCCCGGGCCGCCGAGAGGGCGTCATAGACCACGGCGGCGGGGTCGGCCCCCTCGTGCTGGCGGACGATGTCCACCCCGCTGCGCTCCGACCAGATCTCCAGCTGGTCGGCGGCGGCGGCCCGGAAGGTGTCGGCGGCGGCCAGAAGCACCCGCTTCCCCTCCCCCTTCATCCGGGCGGAGAGCTTTCCGATGGTGGTGGTCTTGCCCACGCCGTTGACCCCGATGAAGAGGACCACCGAGGGCTTCGTCTCCAGCTTCAGCCCGGCGTCGCCCACCTCCAAAAACTCCGTGAGGATCTTCCGCAGGCACGCCCGGCCGCCCTCCGCGTCCTTGATCTTCTCGCTCTTGGCCCGGCGGCGGAGCTCCTCCACCGCCTTCATGGCCGTCTCCACCCCCATATCCGAGAGAATGAGGGCCTCCTCCAGCTCGTCGTAGAAATCGTCGTCCAGTTCGCCCGCGAAGAGCTGGTCAAAGGAGTGGCCGATGCTGGCGATGTTCTCCTTGGTGCGGGTCAGGCCCGCCTTGATTTTGTCAAAAAAACCCATGTCTGTTCGTTCCTTTCTCTGTGCGCAGGGTTCCTCAGCGCAGCTTCCGGCCGCAGTGGGGGCACCGCGCCCCCCGGCCCAGCCACTGGAGGAAGCTCCCGCAGTGGGGGCAGCGCCAGTAGCACACCTTCAGCAGGGCTCCCGCCGCCAGCAGCAGTACGCCCGCCACCGCAATGCCCCCCTGCCGGAGGAAGATGCTCACCAGAATGACGGCCGCGCCCAAAAGAAAGACCGCCCAGGTACACACTCTTGCTTTCTTCAGATCCATCCTCTGCGCCCCCTTTTTCTCTGTATGCGTTTGTCTATTCGATACCCAGTTCCTGTTCCAGGTCGTTCAGGTTGACCGTCAGAATCCGGCTCACGCCCTGCTCCTGCATGGTCACGCCGTAGAGGACGTCGGCCTCCTCCATGGTGCCCCGGCGGTGGGTGATGACGATGAACTGCGTTTTATCCGCCACCCGGCGCAGGTATTGGGCAAACCGGGTCACATTGGCGTCGTCCAAAGCGGCCTCGATCTCGTCCATCACGCAGAACGGGGTGGGCCGCACCTTTAAAATGGCGAAATAGAGGGCGATGGCCACAAAGGCCTTCTCGCCGCCCGAGAGGAGGGAGAGCACTTTCAGGGCCTTGCCCGGGGGCTGGACCCGAATTTCAATGCCGCAGTTGAGAATATCTCCCTCGTCCTCCAGCTCCAGGGCGGCTTTGCCCCCGCCGAAGAGCTCCTGGAAAGTCTCGCCAAAGACCTGGTTGAGCCGGGCAAACTGCTCGGAGAAGATGCGCTTCATCTCGGCGGTGATGTCCGCGATGATCCGGTTGAGCTCCTTCCGGGAGCGCTCCACGTCGTCCCGCTGCTCCACCAGATAGGAGTAGCGCTCGTGGATGCGCTGGAATTCCTCAATGGCGTCCAGGTTGATGTTCCCCAGGCCGGCGATCTGCTTTTTGAGTTCGGCCACCCGGCGCTGGGCCTGGGCGGTGCTCTCCAGGGCGATGCGCTGGGCCTGGGCGGCCTCGTGCGTGAGCTCGTAGTTCTCCCAGAGCTTGTCCAGCAGGGCCTTCTGCTCCAGGTCCAGCGCGCTGCGGCGCTGCTCCAGGGCGGAGACCTCCCGCTCCAGATTCAGGAGGGTGTTGTTCCGCTCCCGGGCGTCCTTATCGGCCTGAGCCCGGCGGCCCTCCAGGGCCAGGCGCTCTTCGCTCAAACGGCGCAGGTCGGCCTGCCGGGCCTCGTTCTCCCCCTGGATGGCCTGGAGGGCGGCCTGCTTTTGGGCGATCTCCCCCTCCAGGTCCTGATTTTTTCCCTCCAGCTCTTTGAGAAGGGCGGCCTGCTCGTCCCGGTCTCCCATCAGGTCCCGGCGCAGCTGCTCCAGCTCTCCCAGGCTGTGGGCATTGGCCTCCCGCTCGGCATCCAGCGCGGCCAGGCGGGCCTGAATCCGGGCCGTCTCCCCGTTGATGTCCTCCGCCTGAGCCTGGAGGCGGCTGCGGTCCTCCGTCCGGCTCCGGGCCTGCTCCCGCAGGGCGGCGGCCGAGCGCTCCAGCGTCTCAATCCGCTCCTGGGTCCGGCGGGTGTCCTCCTCCGAGCCGCTCTGCCGCTGGACGAGGGCTTCCAGCTCCTCCTTCTGGGCGCTCCGGCGGGCGCGCAGCTCCTCCAGGCGCCGGGCGTACTGCCCGCAGCGCTCCTCCAGCTGGACCATGGCGGCCTCCTGCCGGCGCTGCTCCTCCTGGGCGTTCTCCAGATCATAGCGGGCGGATACCGCCTCCCGCCCGGCCTCCGAGCGGGTCCGGAGGGCCTCCTCCAGGCGGCGGGCGAGCGCCTGGGCCTGCTGTTCCAGGCGCTCGCGCTCGTTGGCGCGGCTGAGAATCCCCGCCGAGCGGCTGGCGGAGCCGCCCGTCATGGAGCCGCCGGGGTTGAGCACCTGGCCGTCCAGCGTGACGATTTTAAACCGGTGGCCGTACTTGCGGGCCATGGCCACCGCGGCGTCCAGATCCCGGGCAATGACGGTGCGCCCCAACAGGTTGGAACACACCTTGGCGTACGCGGGCGCGGTCTCCACCAGCTTGTCGCCCATGCCCACAAAGCCGCTCTCCCGCTCTACGCCCCGCTCCCGGAACTCCGCCCCCCGGATGGCGTCCAGCGGCAGGAAGGTGGCGCGCCCTCCGTCCCGGCGCTTGAGCCACTGGATGGCGGCCTTGCCGTCCTCCTGCGTCTCCACCACGATGTGCTGCATGGCGCCCCCCAGGGCGGTCTCGATGGCCACGGCGTACGAGTCGGGCACCCGGATGAGCCCGGCCACCGGCCCGCGGATGCCGTGCAGGCGGTCCCGTCCGGCCTCTCCCATGACCAGCTTGACGGCCTTGGAGTAGCCCTCGTAGAGCTGTTCCATCTCCCGGAGCATGTGGATGCGGGAGCGCAGCGTCCGCTCCTCCACCTGGAGCTGTGTATGCTGCTCCTCGGCCTGGCGGGCCTTTTTCTCCCGGGCCTGCACCCGAAGAGCGTGGCCCTGAATGACATTCTGGAGCGAATCCCGCTCTGCGCGGGCCTTTTCCAGGGCGGCGGCGGCCTCCCCGGCCTCCTGCTCCAAAGCTTTGAGCGCCTCGTCTCCCTCGCCCAGGGCGCGGCGCAGCGCCTCGTCCCGGTCCAGCAGCTCCTGGGCGGCGGCGGAGAGGGCGGAGAGCAGCGCCCGGGCTTCCGAGGCCGAGCCGGTCTCGGACCGCTCTTTCTCCTGCAGCTCCTCCAGCTCCCGCACCAGGCCGGCCGCCTGCCGCTCCAGCTCCCGCAGCGCGGCCCGCCGGTCCTCCAGCTCGGCCTGGAGGGCGCGCTCTTCGGCGGCGATGGCCTCCAGACGGCTCTGGCGCTGGCCGATCTGCCCGGAAAGGGCCTGCGCCCGGTCCCCCCGCTGCTCCAGCTCCCGCCGCAGGCGCTGGGCGCTGTCCAAATTGTTCTGAATGCTGCTCTTGAGAACCGCCACGGCGCTCTCCAGCTCGTTGGCGTCGGCCTGACGCTGCATGACGGCAAAGCGGATGCCCTCGCTCTCCAGGTCCTTCTGCCGCATCTGGGCGGCCAGGTCCTCGGCGGCGGCGTAGAGCTCCTCCAGCTCCCTGCGGGTGTCCTCCCGCTGCCGGGCGGTCTGCTCGCAGTCGGTCCCGGTCTTGACGGCGGCGGCGCGGAGTTTGTCCAGCTGCTCCAGCCAAAGGGAGATCTCCAGACCCCGCAGCTCATCCCGCAAAAGCAGGAAGCGCTTGGCCTTGTCGGCCTGCTGGCGCAGGGGCTCCACCTGGAGCTCCAGTTCGCCGATCTTGTCCCCGATACGCAGCAGGTTCTCCTCGGTGCGCTCCAGTTTGCGCTCGGCCTCCTCCTTCCGGTGGCGGAAGCGGGAGATGCCCGCGGCCTCCTCAAAGACCTCCCGGCGGTCGGCGCTCTTCACCGAGAGAATCTCGTCAATCCGGCCCTGGCCGATGATGGAGTAGCCCTCCCGGCCCAGGCCCGTATCCATGAAGAGCTCGTTGACGTCCTTGAGGCGGACGCTGCGGCGGTTGATATAGTACTCGCTCTCCCCGGAGCGGTAATAGCGCCGGGTCACCATGACCTCCGGCTCCTCCACATGGAGGGCCCCGTCGGCGTTGTCCAGAACCAGACTCACCTCGGCAAAGCCCACCTGGCGGCGCTTCTCGGTCCCGCCGAAGATCACGTCCTCCATCTTGCCCCCCCGCAGGGCCCGGGAGGACTGCTCCCCCATGACCCACCGGATGGCGTCGGACAGATTGGACTTGCCCGAGCCGTTGGGCCCCACGATGGCGGTGATGGCCTCCCCAAAGGACAAGACGGTCTTGTCCGGGAAGGATTTGAATCCCTGGATCTCCAGCGCTTTTAAATACAAACCCGACACCTCGCTGCGGTTCCTTCACTCGGGGAACAAATCTGTGGTAATAAGTAATTATACCAAGCGCGCCGGATTTTTGCAAACGCTTTTGCCGCGCCCGTTTCGCTTATTCCCGGCGGGGTCGTCTGTTATAATATCCGTATGACGGATGCAAAGGAGTGACCGGTTATGTACACGCTGCGTACCGCCCGGCCGGAGGAGGCCCGACGGGCCATGTCGCTGATTGAGCAGGCGCGGGCCCATCTGCGCGAGCAGGGCGTGGATCAGTGGCAGGACGGCTATCCCGATCTGGCCTGTATCCAGGGGGATCTGGCCGCCGGCCGGGGCTATTTTCTCGCAGAGGGGGACGACACGCTGGGATATCTCTGTCTGGACTTCGGCGGAGAGCCGGCCTATGACACGCTGGAGGGGACCTGGGCCCGGAGGAGCCCTACGGCGTCATCCACCGCATGGCCATGGACGCGTCCCATCGGGGAAAAGGGCTCGCACACATCGCCTTCGACCTGGCGGAAGCGCTCTGCCGGGCGCGGGGCGTCCACTATATGCGCATCGACACCGACGAGGGCAACCGCAAAATGCAGCATATCATCCGCAGCCACGGTTTTACCTGCCGCGGAACCGTCTGGTTTCAAAACAGCACAAAAATCGCCTTTGATAAGGAATTCTGACGCTGATACAGAACAGTGCCCCCTCCCGCTTCGCGGGAGGGGGCACTTGCGCTTCACCTGTCCGGCACACGTCCCGGGACGGGACGGCGCGCCTCTACGGCGCGTCGTCCTCGGGCTCGTCCGGCGTACACACCGTGCTGTCGATGAGCCGGATGAGCTCCAGCGCGCTGCGGAACGCCTCTTTTTTACCGCTCTGGGTCCACAGAATGGTTCCCTGCCAACTGGCGTGGTCCGCCCCGTAGATCTGTACCACAAAATTGACCGGCCACGACTGCCCTGAAGCCATCGGTACGCCACCTCCCAGTTCTATGCCTCGTTCCCTTTTATTGTACACCAAAAGGGTCACAGGTTCGGTTACATTTTCAAATTTTCTGCCGGCGCATTATTCCCGGCTCAGCGCCTCAATGGCGGCCCGGGCGGCGTTCTGCTCGGCCTCCTTCTTGCTGTGGCCACGGCCCTGGCCCACCGCCGCGCCGTTGAGGGTTACCTCCACCGAAAACACCTTGGCATGGTCGGGCCCGCTGGAGCCCACCAGATGATACTGCAGCACCTGGCCGCTCTCCCGTTGGACCAGTTCCTGCAGTGCCGTCTTATAGTCCCGGTTTTTGCTCCGCTCGGCCTCGGCGTCCAAAATATAGCGCTGGATGATCTTCCGGGCCGAGCCGATGCCCCCGTCCAGATAGACCGCCGCCAGGACGGCTTCCACCGCGTCGGCCTGGATGGAAGGGCGGCTGCGTCCGCCGCCGGCGCTCTCCCCCCGGCCCAGCTTCAGATATTTGCCCAGGTCCCAGGCCCGGGCCACCTCCACCAGGCTCTCCTCGCACACCAGGGCCGCCCTGGTCCGGGTCAGGTCCCCCTCCGGCAGGTCGGGGTGGGTCCGGTAGAGATAGTCCGCCGTGACCATCCCCAGCACCGAGTCCCCCAAAAACTCCAGACGCTCGTTGCTCTGGCTGCCCTTGCTGCGGTTTTCGTTGGCGTAGGAGCTGTGGGTCAGGGCGTTGTCCAGCAGCGCCGGGTCCCGAAAGGTATAGCCCAGGGTCTCTTCCAAGGGCTGCATGTCGATTCCTCCTCTTTTCTGTGCCTTTGAAAAAGGGAAGCTCCGCACGGCGCGGAGCTTCCTGCTTGTTCTGGGTTTACTCGTCCAGTTTTTTCTGAAGGAAGCGCACAAAATCCCCCACCGTGGTCATATCGGACAGGTTTTCGTCGCTCAGATCGTCCAGGTGGAAGGCCTCCTCCACCGCCATCGTCAGGTCTACCACATCCACGGAATCCGCTCCCAGCTCTTCAAAGGAAGTGTCCATGGTAATGTTCTCCGGGTCCACACCCAGCTGCTCGGCCAGCAGCGCCACGATCTTCTCAAAAACCATTGCTATCGACTCCTATCACACGTTCTGGCTGGAACGGTTTGATTGCACTAAAAATAATAGGCAAGATAGAGCCCGGTGTCAATAGGGATTTTCATTTTTCGCCAAATAGCGCAAAATTTCTCTCTTTCGCCCTTACTCCTCCCCGTGGGGAGCGGGGCTCAGGCGCATATATTCCACGTTCTCAGCGATGTCCTCAATGAGGCCGGAGGAGGCGCACTTGACCGCCTGGCGGATGGCGTTTTTGATGGCCCGCTCGTCGGAGGAGCCGTGGGCCTTGATGACCGGCTTGGAGATGCCGATAAAGGCGGTCCCCCCCACCTCTCCGGCGTCCAGCAGGCTCTTGAAGCGCCGCAAGCCCCCCGACACCAGCACCGCGGCCAGCTTGGTGATGAGGTTTTTCTTGAACAGGGCCTTGAGCTCCTTGGCCAAAAAGCCGCCGGTACCCTCCATGGTTTTCAGGAAAATGTTGCCCGAGTAGCCGTCGGCGACGATCACGTCCACCTGGCCGTAGACGGCCTCTTTGCCCTCCACATTGCCGGTGAAGTGGATGCGGCCCTGCTCCCCGGCCTCCTTGAGGAGCTGGTAGGTCTTCTGCTGGAGCTCGGTGCCCTTGGAGGGCTCGGCCCCGATGTTCAGAAGGCCCACCCGGGGCTCGGGGCGGCCCAGCACATGTTCGGCGTAAAAGGAGCCCATGAAGGCGAACTGCAACAGGTACTCCGGGGTACACTCGGCGGTGGCGCCGCAGTCGATGAGCACCGCGCCGCCGTTCCCCGTAGGCACCACCGGGGCCATGGCCGCCCGGCGGATGCCCTTGATGCGCTTGACGATCAGGGTGGCCGCCGCCAGCAGCGCCCCCGTGCTGCCTGCCGAGACGAAAGCGTCCCCCTTCCCCTCTTTGAGCAGGTTCAGCCCCACCGTCAGGGAGGAGTCCTTCTTCTCCCGGAAGGCGGTGGCCGGGTTGTCGCAGATCTCCACCACCTCGGAGGCGTAGACGATCTCCATCCCCTGGGGAGGCTCCTTGAGGCCCTCGGCCTCCAGCACCCGGAGGATCTCCTCTCCCCGGCCCACCAGCGTGATCTCCACGCCCAGCTCCTTGAGCGCCGCCAGCGCCCCCTTGACGTTGGACTCCGGCGCGTTGTCGCCGCCCATGGCGTCCACAATGATCTTCATGGCTCTCCCCTTCTTTTTTCTGTTTTCGTCCGGCGCCCCGGTCACGCCAGGTCCAGCCCCGCCAGAAGCTCCAGTGCGCGCTGGCTCAGGGCGGCGTTTTTGTTCCGCTTGCCCTTGACCTTGTAGCCCAGGGGCGGGATGATGCCGAAATTCACGTTCATGGGCTGGAAGTCCACGACGCTCTCATTGCTGATATACCGGGCCAGCGCTCCGGTGGCCGTCTCCTGGGGAAAATCCACGGGAGGTTTCCCCTGGAGGCGCCGGGCGAGCTCCACCGCCGCCAGAAAGCCCGAGGCGGTGGACTCCACATAGCCCTCCACGCCGGTAATCTGTCCGGCAAAGCACACCCGCGGGTCGCACTTGGCCCGGTAGTACCGGTCCAGCAGCCGGGGCGAGTCCAGATAGGTGTTGCGGTGCATCACCCCGTAGCGGACGAACTCCGCCCCCTCCAGCCCGGGGATCATGGAAAAGACCCGGCGCTGTTCGGGCCACTTCAGGTGGGTCTGGAAGCCCACCAGATTGTAGATGGAC
Organism: Candidatus Flavonifractor intestinipullorum; assembly: GCA_019118925.1. Lineage (GTDB taxonomy): Bacteria > Bacillota > Clostridia > Oscillospirales > Oscillospiraceae > Pseudoflavonifractor_A > Pseudoflavonifractor_A intestinipullorum. The sequence goes on from DWYC01000016.1 coordinate 34,530, forward strand.
CCCTCGGCGTTGTCCCGGCGCAGCTGCACCACCGCATAGGGCTCCCGCCCGGTGCGGGGGTCCCGGAGTCCCCGGGGTTTCAGGGGCCCGTAGCGCAGGGTATCCACCCCCCGGCGGGCCATGACCTCCACAGGCATGCAGCCCTCAAAAACCCGGCTGTCCTCAAAGCCGTGGACGCCGGCCTCCTCCGCACTGCACAGGGCGGTCCAGAAGGCGGCGTACTCCTCCTCATTCAGGGGGCAGTTGATATAGTCCGGCGTGCCCTTGTCGTAGCGGGAGGCGAAAAACGCCTTGTCCATATTCACGCTCTCGAAGGTCACCAGGGGAGCGGCCGCGTCGTAAAAGTTCAGATAGTGGTTTTCGGGGAAAAAGTCCTGAATGGCGGCGCTGAGGGCCTCCGACGTGAGGGGCCCCGAGGCCACGATCACATTCCCCTCCGGAGGGAGCTCCGTGACCTCCCCCTCCACCACGGTGATAAGGGGGTGCTCCCGGATGCTGCGGGTGACGGCCTGGGAAAAGGCGTGGCGGTCCACCGCCAGGGCGCCCCCCGCCTCCACCCGGTGTTCGCCGGCGCACCGGAGGATCAGCGAGCCCATCCGGCGCAGCTCCTCTTTGAGCAGGCCCACCGCGTTCTCCAGCTGGTCCGAGCGCAGGGAGTTGGAGCACACCAGCTCCCCAAAGTCGTCCGAGTGGTGGGCCGGGGTCTTTTTTGCCGGTTTCATCTCCCGCAGCTCCACCGGGATGCCCCGCTCCGCCAGCTGCCACGCGGCCTCGCTCCCCGCCAGGCCCGCGCCGATTACAATCACTGCTTCCATCCAGTAACCTCGTTCCTTTTAGTCCTCCGGCCGCAGCGCCCGCGCCTCGTCCGTCAGGCCGAGCAAATAGTCGGCCGAAATATTGTAATGCACACATAAAAGGGCCAAACGTTCCATGGTTGTCCCTTTACGGCCATTTTCCATCTCGCTGATCTGGCTGACGCCCACATCCAGCAGGTCCGCCAAATCGCCTCTTTTTTCACCGTGCTGCTGGCGCAGTTGCCGCAGGCGCACCGAAAATTGTTCTCTGACCATATTTCCCCTTGACATTCACACTTTAAGTGTTATACTAATTACAACACTTAAAGTGGATGTGATGTTGTCTATGGAAGACCTGTGCTCCGACCTGTACGCCCTCATGGAGGAGCGGTACTCCGTGCGGCTGAACTATCTCCCCCCATACCGGGAATACCGGTGGCTCCGGGAGCGGTTTTTCACCCAGCTCCGGGAGGCGCTGGGGCCGGACTTTGCCGAAAAGCTGAGGGAGGCCCTGGACGGCGGGGCCCGCCTGGAGGCGGAGGCCGCCTTTGCCTGGGGCCTGCGGCTGGGGCTGGCGCTGGAGCGCCTGTGAAGCGTTTCCCGCCGGGCTCACCCGCCCGTTGACCGGCCGGGCCCTCCGCAGCCCCTCCCTTACGAGGCGCCCTCCTCCGCCGCCGGTTTGGAGGCCGCCGTCTTTTTCGCCGCGGCCTTCTTCAGGCTCTTTTTCTCCCCGGCCTTGGCGGCGGTCTTTTTGGCCGCCGTCTTTTTTTCGGCGGTCTTTGCGGTCTTTTTGGCGGTGGTCTTTTTCGCGGCGGTTTTCCTGGCCGCCGTCTTTTTGGCGGGCTTCTTGGCCTCCTCCGGCGGTTCGCCCTCGGCGGGGCTCTCCGTCTGGGCAGCGGTCTTTTTCTTGTACCCCCGCTCCTCCTCCGGGAGGAAGTTGGGGCACGCAGGGTTAATGCAGAAGGGCTTCTTGAACCCCCGGCCCGACTTCTTGAAGAGGGTGTGGCCGCACTCGGGGCAGGTCTCCTTCACCGGCACGTCCCAGGTCATGAAGTCGCAGCGGCGGCTCTCGTCCTTGTTGGTATTGTTCTCACATCCGTAGTAGGTAAACCCGCGCTTGGAGGTCTTTTTGAGGATCTTTCCCCCGCACTTGGGGCACTTGCCCGGCATCTCGATAACGATGGGCTGGGTGTGCGGGCACTCGGGCCAGCCGGGGCAGGCCAGAAAGCGCCCGAACCGCCCCGACTTGTACACCAGGTTCCGCCCGCACAGGGGGCAGATCACGTCGGAGACCTCATCGGGGACCTTGATGCGCTCGGTGTCCTGCTCGGCGGCGTGGAGCTCCTCTTCGAACTCCCCGTAGAAGCCCGAGAGGATGTCTTTCCAGTTCTCCTTGCCCTCCTCCACCTCGTCCAGGCGCTCCTCCATCCGGGCGGTAAAGGCGGTGTCCACGATGTCGGGGAATTTCTCCTTCATAAGGCCGGTGACCACCTCCCCCAGGGGGGTGGTGCGCAGGTATTTGCCCTCTTTGACCACGTACTCCCGGTCCAGAATGGTGGAGATGGTGGGGGCGTAGGTGGAGGGACGGCCGATGCCCTTCTCCTCCAGGGCCTTGATGAGGCTGGCCTCGGTGTAGCGGCTGGGGGGCTGGGTGAAGTGCTGATCCTTCTGCTTTCCCGTCAGGGCGAGGGCCTCCCCCTCCTTCAGGTCGGGCAGCGGGGACTGGCGCAGGGCCTCGTCGTCCTCGTCCTTGCCCTCCACATAGACGGCGGTATAGCCCGAAAACTTCAGCGCCGAGTGGTTGGCCCGGAAGTGATACCCGGCGCTCTCCACGTCGATGGACACGCTGTCGTACACCGCCGCGGCCATCTGGCAGGCCAGAAAGCGGCTCCAGATGAGTTTATAGAGGCGGTATTGCTCGCTGGTCAGGTCCTTTTTGATCTGCTCGGGGGTCAGGCGCACGTCGGAGGGGCGGATCGCCTCGTGGGCGTCCTGGGCCCCCGACTTGGTCTTATAGACCCGGGCCTTGCCGGGGTAGTAGTCCTGGCCGTAGCGGGCGAGAATGAACTCCCGGGCGGCGGCGGTGGCCTCCTCCGAGAGGCGCAGGGAGTCGGTACGCATATAGGTGATCAGGCCCACGGTGCCCTCTCCGGCGATGTCCACGCCCTCGTAGAGCTGCTGGGCGATGGACATGGTGCGCCGGGGGGTCATGTTCAGCTTCCGGCTGGCCTCCTGCTGGAGGGTGGAGGTGGTGAAGGGCGGCGCGGGGTTGCGCTGCTTGTCCTGCCGCTTCACCCCCTGCACGGTGAAGGGCGCGTGCTCCACGGCGGCGAGGACGGCGCCGGCCTCCTCCTCGCTGTGGAGCTCCATCTTTTTCTCCCGCCCGTAGAAGGCCGCCTTGAACTGTCCCTGATTGGGGGCGATGCGCGCCAGGTCCACGTCGATGGTCCAGTACTCCTGGGGGACGAAGGCCCGGATTTCCTCCTCCCGCTCGCAGACCAGGCGAGTGGCCACCGACTGCACCCGGCCGGCCGAGAGGCCCCGGCGGATCTTTTTCCACAGCAGGGGGGAGATCTGATAGCCCACAATCCGGTCCAGCACCCGCCGGGCCTGCTGCGCGTTGACCAGGTCCATGTCGATGGCCCTGGGGTGGGCGATGGAGTCGTTGACCACCTTTTTGGTGATCTCGTTAAAGGTCACGCGGTAGGCCTTCTCGTCGGGCAGGTCCAGCAGCTCCTTCAGGTGCCAGGAGATGGCCTCCCCCTCCC
>DWYC01000017.1 GCA_019118925.1 Candidatus Flavonifractor intestinipullorum
CTGCGGCGCGTCAGGGGCGCTGGTATTGGTGTAGGAGAAGTCCTTTGACGAAGAGCTGCTGGAGCCGATGGCGATATAGGCGGTCTCCGGTTCCTCGCTGCCCTCGGGCATGTAGGTCACTTCCTTCAGCAGGTAGGTGGTGGCGTAATAGCTGCCGGTGGGAGCCGCGGTGCCTATGGCAGGGATTTGAACCTGGAAGCTGGGATCGGCGCTTGTCACGCGGCTCTCGTCCACCAGGTAGTCCGTGCCGCCAGATTCTGCAGCCAGGTAGGTGCGCAGGATGTATGTGGCATCCGCCTCGGGATACTCGATTTCGCCCTCGACGCTGTTGCTGCCAAAGTTCACGTCGCCCAGCCGGTCCATGGGTTCCACGGCGATGGCCTTGGCCCGGAAGGTCAGGACCGGGTCGCTGTGGATCTGCGCGGCCTCCAGCGTCTCCACGGAGGTCTCGTCCCCGGCGGGAGTCTCGCCCTCGGCGGGAGTCTCGTCCTCGGCGGGAGTCTCGCCCTCGGCGGGAGTCTCGCCCTCGGCGGGAGTCTCGTCCTCGGCGGGAGTCTCGTCCCCGGCGGAAGTCTCGTCCTCGGCGGGAGTCCCATCCTCGGCGGGAGTCTCGTCCTCGGCGGGGGTCTCGTCCTCAGTGGGGGTCTCGTCCTCGGCAGGAGTCTCGTCCTCGGCGGGAGTCTCGTCCTCAGTGGGGACCTCGTCCTCGACGAGTTCCGGCACCTCAGGAAGGACCGGTTCCTCCAGAAGCGCCTGCTCCGCCACGCCGCCTGTGGTGACGGTATAGGTACCATTCACGCCTGTGCCCTCACCCAGGTGGATGAGCACCAGCCGGTCGCTGCCGGTCCCGTCCGTCCGCTCCACCACGTCCGTGAGGACGTTGATCTGATTGCCATTGGTGCGCTCTGCATTCGGCCAGACCAGGGACACAGGGTCGTCCTCCGGCCCGGTGACCTGGAGCGAATCCTGCAGGTCCTCTTCGCTGACGCTCTCGTCAAACACCAGGACCAGGTAGCCGTTTTCCTCGTCATTGCTGACCGTTACTTCGATGCTCTGGCTGCTTCTGGCATCAGTGAAGCCGTCCAAGGTGCCGCTGCCGCCCACCGGATCCGCGTGCAGCAGGGACATCGAGGAGTTGGCGGGGATGTCCAGCTTGGAGGACCAGTTCCACTGCGGCAGGCTGCCCCAGAACTTGAAGTCCCAGCCCCAGTTGACATCCTCTCTCGAGTTCTTCGCCACGTCGGGCAGGATGACCCACACCCGCACGTCGCTGCCCAAGAAGGAGCCGGTGCCCGCCAGGCCGATCTGGAGATCCAGGTTCTCAAAGGCGCTTTGCAGCGTTTTGTCAAAATTACTGCTTCCCTCGATCAGCGTCTCGCCCACAACGGCGATGTCCACGCCCACGCCCAGCAGGTTCCAGCCACCCACCAGGGGCCAGCTGTCCGGGAACTGGAGTTCGGCACGGGAACTGGAGTTGCCGTAGGCCCGCATGTAGAGGTTGTTTCCGTTCATGCCGCCAAAGATGCCTGCGGCGGCGCTGCCGTCAAACACCAGGAAGTTCAGACTATTGCTGGGCAGATTCACCTCCAGCCAGATCTTGCCGTTGGCGGAGAGGCCCTTGTAGGTATCGCCCTGATACTCCACCTGGTCGCCGCCCAGGTACATGCCGATGCCGCCGCTGAAGAAGCCGAAGTTGGTGCCCGCAAACTCAAGGCTTTCCACAGAGAGTTCATACTCGCTGGGAGCCAGGATGATGCTCGCACCCTCCGCCTCCAGGATCTCCACGATCTCGGCGTCCACTGTACCCCGGAACTTCAGGGGCGGGATGGCGTACCAGTCGCCGTTGATGGTGTCCACCAGGCCGTAGAAGCCCGCGCCGCCGCCGGTGAGGCTGACCACCGGGACCGGCGGCACCAGGGAGATGCCTCCAAGCTTCTCGCTGGACACATTAAAGTAGAGGTTGTTGGGCATCAGCTCGCCGCTGTCGGCCCGCTTGAGCTGCAGCTCGCCATAGGCCTCCAGCAGGTTGAAGACGTTGATGTTGGCCTCAAAGTCATAGGTGTCCGTGAAGGTGTCGATGGAGCCGTCCACGTCGCCCAGCTGGATGCCCAGCAGGCTGACGCTGGCAAATTTGCCATTGGCCCTCACACCGTTCACCGTGAAAACCCCATTCTTGAGGGCGTAGCTGAGTTCGGTCATTTCCAGCGGCTCCTGGCTGAACATGTTGTCGAAGGACAGCTCTCCTTTGAAGGTGAGGCCGCCGTTTCTGTCTGCCGTGCCGCTGGTGACGGAGGTGGTGGAGCCGGGCAGGTCCACGCTGAGCACGGCGTCGTTGTTGCCCATGTTCGCCATCTGTACGCCGCCGCTGCCGAAGCTGAGCCGCAGCGCATTCTCAGAGCCGGATTTTGGCTGATAGAACTTGAAGCTGGGGGCGTTCAGGTGGACGCCGCTCTGCTCCACGGTGCCGTTGGTTCTGACGCGGAAGTAGCCGCCGTTGCCCCAGGTGGCGGTCACTGTGGGAGAGAGGGCCGCCGCGCCGCCGGTGAAGTTGTAGGCGCCGTCTTTCAGTTCAAAGTTGCCCCGGATCACCGCCACAGGATCACCGGTGATGCCGGCGCTGCCCTCGCAGGGCGTGACGGTGCCGTCGGCGTAGACGGCCAGCCGGTCGGCGTTGGGGGAGACGGTGACCTTATCCGGATCGGTGGGGATTGGATCGCTCGCCGTATTGACCAGGTCCCAGTAGCCGAAGAGCAGGTCGGCGGAGTGCGGGACGTTTTTTTCGTTCAGAAATACCTGGGTCTCCGCCGACAGGCAGCTGTAAGCATAGTTGGCGCCGAAGTCGTCGTCCCGCTCATAGTAGATGTGGGTGGGCAGCCGGACATCTTCAAAGCCCTCTACGCCGCTGGTGCCGAATGCCGATTCAAAATAGTTATAGAACTGTGAGGTGGCCACGAAGGGATTGGCGTAGGAGTAGCTGTCCACAAACACCTCAGTGATCGAGTAATCGGTGTTTTCACGGTTGGTCGCCGTCCAGTCCAGCCCCTGGCTGATGTTGGTGGCGCTGTGCTGGTACCCGTCGAGGTTGGAGCCGTGGGCCTTGGAGATCATCACGGGCGCCTGGGGGACCTCACGGTCATATTCCGAGTGTCCCAGGCTGGAGAAATAGACGAAGTTGGCCCGAACGGAGACGGTAGTGGGGTCAAGTTCATCCCATGGGCGGTCGTCTTCATCCATGCTGCCGTCCCAGGAAAACTCGCCGTCGACGAACACGCCCCAGGTGGTGCCCGCGTCGCCCTCAACCTTTAAGAGCGGATCCTCGGTGTTTCCGCTGCTGCCGCCCTCGTCCAGGCAGACGAGGCGGAAGTCCACCGTGTAGGTGATGTCCATGTCCCCCGGCGTCTGGTAATGGTCGTCCGCAAAGGTATACACGGCGTGGATCACGCCGCCGGTCAGGGCCTCTTCCGTAGAAAACTGCTCTGCCGCCTGGAACACCATCTCCCGCTTCTCCTGACCGGGATAATCCACAAAGAATTCCAGCGAGATCACCTCGCGCGCTATAGCGTCGCCATTCGGATCTTTGGGGCTGAGATAGATGTCCGGCGAGGTGGTGTTGACGCCCATGTAGATATAGTCGTTCTCGATGGCATAGTGGTCACCATACTCGTAGGCATTTGAGACGGTGAAATTGTCCGACATGGCCCCCACATAGGCCACAGCCCCAGTGGGCAGCAGGGAGAGCGCCAGGATCAGGGTCAGTGCCAGGGCCGGCAGTCGTTTTTTCAGGTTCTGCATCGTATTCCTCCTCTGAAATGTGATTTCCGCAGGTGTCTGGGGGCCGCCCCGGGATGGGGGATCCCATCCCGAAGACGGGCCATGGCCCGTCTTGATATGTGCTGCGTGTGTCCGCCGTCATGCGCGGCGCCTCTCATGGCCGCACACGCCCAGAAGGGTGTCCGGGGCCTGACGGTAGTGGACGCAGGAGCCGCAGTCGATGCACCGGGTGCCGTCCGCCGTCTCCCCGTAGGAGCAGGCGTCCTCGATCGTCAGCATTACCCGCTCTCCTGCCGGGGTGTAGACCGGATGCCCAATTTGACCTGGATGAGGCGGCCATGTCCGTGGGAGTGGCCAGCGCAGTGGCCTATACGATGGACTTTCTGGAGGAGCAGCCGCAGATCACCGGCTTTCATCCCCTCTGCGGCAGCGCGGAGGAGATCATCAGCCTGAACCATCCGAATTGATCCTGTTGACGGAGGTGCAGAACTTTGGACAACTATATCATTACCATTGGGCGACAGTTCGGCAGTCTGGGCAGGGCCATTGCCCGTGAGACGGCGGACCTGCTGTCCATTCAGTATTACGACCGGGACATCGTGGAAGAAGTGGCCAAGCGCATGAAGCAGCCGGTCAAGGTGATCAGCGAGGTGGAAGAGGAGGCTAAGAGCCGCTTCGGCGTCTTCGGCAAAATGCTCTTCCCCCTGGGGGACGGTACCCGGGAGCTGCAGGATCGGACCTTTTTCGTCCAGGAGTGTGTCCTGCGGGATTTTGCGGACCGGGGGCCCTGCATTCTGGTGGGCCGGTGCGCCGACTATGTGATGCAGGGGCGGGAGAATCTCCTGCGGGTGTTTATCTACGCCCCTAAGGAGGCCCGTATTCGCAACTGTGTGGAGCAGCTGCACATGGACCGGGAGCAGGCCTATAAAATGCGCGCGGATGTGGACCGGGCCAGAGCGCGGTATCACGAGCGGTACGCCGGATATCCGGTGATGGATCCCGAGCACTTTGATGTGATGATGAACAGCGATTTGCTGGGGGTGTCTGGGTCCGCAGCTGCTCTT
>DWYC01000018.1 GCA_019118925.1 Candidatus Flavonifractor intestinipullorum
TGGGCAGCAATATCTCCGGCACCTCCGACCTGGCCCCCCTGGACCAGCAGGCCGCTCTGCTCCAGGAGCTCTTCCCCGAGACCGAGTACCCCAATGTGGGCCTGCTCTACTGCTCGGCCGAGCCCAACTCCATCTTCCAGGTGGAGACCATCCAGGGCTATCTGGAGGACATGGGCTATACCTGTTCCACCTACGCTTTCACCGATGTGAACGACCTCTCCTCGGTGACGCAGAGCGCCTGTGACAGCTCTGACGTGATCTATATCCCCACCGACAACACCGCTGCCAACAACACCGAGACCATCGCCAACGTGGTCATCCCCGCCGGGGTGCCCGTGGTGGCCGGCGAGTCGGGCATCTGCTCGGGCTGCGGCGTGGCGACGCTGTCCATCGACTACTACGAGCTGGGCCAGATCACCGGCGAGATGGCCGCGCGTATCCTCACCGGCGAGGAGGACGTGTCCGAGATGGCCATCGAATACGACACCACCCTCACCAAGCTCTATAACCCCGACAACTGTGAGGCTCTGGGCATCACGCCGCCCGACGGCTACGAGCCCATCGCGTAACGGGCGCGTTTCTTCAAAAACAGCGGGAAAGGGACTTCCCTTTCCCGCCGCTTTTTGTTATACTAGCGTTATCTATTGACTTTTGGAGGCATTGAAATGGACTTCCTTCTCACCCTGCTGCGCTCCATGCCGGGCGCAGTGGGACAGGGCCTCATCTGGGGCATTATGGCCATCGGCGTGTATATCACCTTCCGCATCCTGGATGTGGCCGATCTGACGGTGGACGGCTCGCTGGCCACCGGCGGCGCGGTGTGTGTGCTGCTGACCGTCAACGGCTGCAACATCTGGGTGGCGGTGCTGGCCGCTTTTCTGGCGGGAATGCTCGCCGGGCTGATTACCGGACTGTTCCACACCGCCTGCGGCATTCCGGCCATTCTCTCCGGTATTTTGACCCAGTTGGCGCTCTACTCCATCAACCTGCGCATCATGGGCTTCGGTACCGACGCGGGCACCAAGGCCAGCCTGGCCGTCAGCGTCAACGACTTTGACCTGCTGGTCTCCTCCCGGTATATCCGGGATATTGCCCTCAACAACCCGATCCTGCTGCTCCTGGTGATGACGGTCATCCTCATCGCGGTGCTCTACTGGTTTTTCGGTACGGAACTGGGCTCCTCTCTGCGGGCCACCGGCTCCAATCCCAGCATGGCCCGGGCGCAGGGCATCAACACCAAGTTCAACATTGTGCTGGGCCTGATGGTCTCCAACGGCCTGGTGGCCCTCTCCGGCGCCCTTCTGGCCCAGTACCAGGGCAGCTCCACCATCGACATGGGCCGGGGCGCCATCGTCATCGGCCTGGCCGCCGTCATCATCGGCGAGGTCATCCTCGGTAAAGTTTTCCGCAACTTTGCCCTCAAGCTCCTCTCCGCCGTCATCGGCGCCATCATCTACTATGTGGTCATCCAGTTCGTGCTGCGCCTGGGTCTGGATACCAACGATCTGAAGCTGCTCACCGCTCTGGTGGTGGCCGTATTCCTGGCCATTCCCTACTGGAAGGGCCGGTATTTCTCCAAGAGCGTGAACAAAGGAGGCGTCCGCAATGCTTGAGCTCCAGTCGGTCTACAAGACCTTCAACGCCGGCACCGTCAATGAAAAGCGGGCGCTCAACGGCGTATCCCTCACCCTGAACGACGGGGACTTTGTCACCGTCATCGGCGGCAACGGCGCGGGCAAATCCACCCTGCTCAACGCGGTGGCCGGGGTCTGGCCGGTGGATTCGGGCAGCATCTCCATCGGCGGGGTGGATGTGACCCGTCTGCCCGAGCACAAGCGGGCCCCCTATATCGGCCGGGTCTTTCAGGACCCCATGATGGGCACCGCCGCCACCATGCAGATTGAGGAGAACCTGGCCCTGGCCGCCCGCCGGGGAAAGCCCCGCACCCTCCGTCCGGGGATCACCCGGGCCGAGCGGGAGCGGTATCAGGAGCTGCTCAAGACGCTGGAGCTGGGACTGGAGGACCGCCTGACCACCAAGGTAGGGCTCCTCTCCGGCGGCCAGCGGCAGGCCCTGACGCTGTTGATGGCCACCCTGAACCGCCCCAAACTCCTGCTTCTGGACGAGCACACCGCCGCCCTGGACCCCAAGACGGCGGCCAAAGTGCTGGAGACCACCGAGAAGATCGTCCAGCGGGACCACCTGACCACCCTGATGATCACCCACAATATGCGCGACGCCATCGCCCACGGCAACCGGCTCATCATGATGTATGAGGGCCGGATTGCCTTGGATATCTCGGGGGAGGCCAAGCAGAAGCTCACGGTAGAGGATCTTCTGGAGCAGTTTACCAAGGTCAGCGGCTCGGACGAGGCCGACGACAAAATGCTCCTCTCCTAAAAAGGATTCCCTTTCGCATCAAACGCCCCCGTCCGCCGGATTCCGGCGGACGGGGGCGTTGTTTCAGCGCTTCCGGGCCTGTTCGTGGAGGGTCCGCTTCAACCGGCTGAGCGTCACCGGCGTCATCCCCAGGAAGGAGGCGATGTGGCGTCCGCTCACATGGCAGATAAGCTCGGGATAGGCCTGCAAAAACCACTGGTACTTCTGCGTCGCGGTGTACTGGTAGAGCACGGTCTTAATCTCCCAGTGCCGTTTGGCTGAGCGCAGCACCAGATTGGCGTAGGTCTGGACCGCCTCCGGGCTGGACTTCAGCACCTGATCCACCACCGCCAGCGGAAGGCTGGCCAGTTCGCTGTCGGTAATGGTCTCAATATTGATGGGCGCCGACTCCCCGAACTCGAAACTGGGCATGGCAGGCGCTCCGAATTCAAAGGCAAAGCAGTCGGTAATATCCCTCCCCCGGGTGTCCAGAAAATAGCCCCGCAGGATGCCGTGGAGCAGAAAAAACAGGTTTCCCTGCCGCTCCCCCTGCCGGATGAGCAGCTGCCCTTTTTTCAGGGTGGTCACTTGCGCCGTTTCCACCAGACGGGCCACCAGAATCGGATCGGAAATCTGACATATCTCCCCAAATAAACGCTCTAATTCCAAAATGAGCGTTCACCTCTCTTTCCCCGGATGGATTTCTGTATAAAAAACCTATTTTATTATAGCTTGAAACATCTTCCTTCGCATTATCCTAGGATAATTTTATGGAAAAAACACTCCGCCGGTCCGGCGCAGACGCACCGGACCGGCGGAGTATGTTACGAGGGGATGATATCCGTGTAGGAGAGCACCTGGTAGAGCAGAGCGGCGGCCTCCTCCCGGGTGGTGACCGCCTGGGGCTCGATGTCCGAGGCGTCGTCCCAGAGCAGATTGATGGTATTGCCGAAAAGTCCCCGCTGGCTCATGGCCAGCAGCCACACCTCGTCTCGGGCCCAGTCCGAGTAGGAGAGCAGGCCGGCCACAGCGGTGGCATCCTGGGGCATGTTCTGGCTCGCCTGGTCAAAACGCAGGTTCAGATACCGGGCCAGGCGGCCCATGATGGAGAAGAACTGCTCGTGGTTCACCGGCTCGTCGGGCCGGAAGGTTCCGTCCCCTGCGCCCGAGACCAGCCCCATTTGGGCCAGCGCGTTCACCGCCGGGCCATACCAGGCCTCCAGAGATACGTCGGAGAAGGCGCTCTCCCGGACGGACGCCGTATCGCAGTTCAGCGCCTGGGCCAGCAGTGCGCACAGCTGCGCCCGGGTCAGGGTCCCCTCCGGCTGGAAGGTGCCGTCCCCGCTGCCCGAGAGGAGCCCGTACGTGGCCAGAAGGTCGATGGCCAGGGCGTAAGGGCTCTCCTCCGTATCGCGGAAGGAGCGGTCCTCAAAGGTCACCCCCACCTCCCGGGCCACCTCCTCCGGGGTGGTGCTCCGCCAGCCGTCGGCGCCGCCGGTCCCCACCCACAGCTTGGCCGTGGCGGGGATGGCCGAGAGCAGCGCGGCCATGGCCGGGGCGTAGTCCGGGTCGGCCGCCCGCTCCCGGTCGATGTACCAGCGCCAGCCCAGGTCCAGGCGGTAGCAGCTGGAGGTATCCGGGCCCGGGTTGGACGCCGAGAGGAGCATAGCCACCTCGTCGGCCAGGTCCTCCGGCACCAGCAGGTCGGGAATGACCCCCACCACGTGGGTGGTGGCCCCGGTGGGGGAGTAAAAACGGTTGGTGGTGATCTTCAGCGCGCTCCCGTCGGAGAAGTAGTCGGGAAATACGCTCTGGTCCAGCAGCGTCTGGGCCACGCCCTTGCCGTAGCTCCTTCCGCCCACCACGATGCCGCAGTTCAGGTCGGCAATCCCCCGGGCGAAGAGCTCCGAGGCGCTGGCGGTATTGCGGTTGGAGAGGACGATCACCGGCTCGATGGTGGCGGCCTCCTCCTCCTGCTGGTAGGCGTACACCGTACCTGTGCTATCCCGCAGGTAGCCCACAGTGGACGGCCCCGAGAAAAGGCCCACGCCCTGCACCGCCGCCTGGGTCAGGCCGCCCCCGTTGTCCCGCAGGTCCACAATCCAGTGGTCCGCCTGGCCGCTGTACTGGGTGACGCCTTCCCGCATGTGCTCTATGGTGTCGTTGCCGAAGGTGGTACACACCAGATAGGCCACATGGTCCTCCAGCAACTCCGTGGCAGTGGCGGCCAGCGTAATGGGCCGGCGCTCCACGGTGACGGTAAAGGCCTCCCCGTCCCGCAGGCAGGCGAGGGTCACCCGGGTGCCCTCCTCCCCCTGAATCCAGCCCGTCACCGTGGCGGCCTCCACTCCGGCGGCGGACTGCCCGTCCACCGCGGTGATGATGTCGCCCGCCTGAAGTCCGGCCTCCAGGGCCGGGGAGTCGGCGAGCACCGCCGTGATGGTCAGCCCCTCCTCCCCCATCTGGCTGGCAATGCCGATGCCCACAAAGCCGGTGTCCTCCATGGAATCCAGGAAGGCCTGATACTCCTCGGCGGTCAGATATTCGGTGTAGGGGTCTCCCAGGGCGGCCAGCATGGCCTCCACCGTGGGCTGTTCCAGCACACTCGCCGGCACGTCGTCTACGTAATACTCCTCCAGAAGGCCCGCGGCCTGCTCGGCCGTCAGGGCCTGCGCCGGGGCGGACAGGAGTGCCGCAGCCAGCACCCACGCCCCCGCCCGGCGTGCAAAACGGTTCATCATGAGGCAATTCCCTCCACAAATTATGTCAACATCTGCTATTGTACAACAAAACCGGACCGGGCACAATGCCCAATCCGGTTTTGTCATAAATTGTTTCTTTTTTAAGCATTCCCCTTCTGTCCGCTGCGGGAGAGCTTCACACAGGCCAGAATGACGCCGAAGAGGAACCAGTAGGTGAACATATTTCGGGGATAGAACCACGTGTACTCGGCCAAGCTGACCACCAGGATGCCGCAGAAGGCCCCGATGGCGGCGGCCAGGAGGTGGCGCACCTGCCGGTCGGTGTTGCGGTAAAAGGCCTTGACCCCGGTCTTGAGCCCGTAGAAGATCACGCCCAGGTAGGAGAGCAGGCCCACAATCCCCGTCTCGCCCCACATCTGGAGGTAGTTGTTGTGGGTGTGGATGGGGAAGCTGCCGTCCGGCATGGAGGGATAGCCCATAAAGACCTGCTTCATCACATCGCTGCCCAGGCCCACGCCCCGGTACCAGTAGTCCTTCAGGAGGGTAAAGGTGTCGTCAAAGATATAAAAGCGGTAGGCGGTGGAGCTGTCCTTCAGGTTGCCGATGGTCAAAATACGGTTGTAGATGGTCTCAGGCAGGAAGGGGATGGCGCACAGGCCCAAAAGCACCATAACCGGCACCAGGCGCCAGTTCTCCAGGGCCAAAAACACCAAGATGGCCACCGCCAGGCCGATCCAGCTGGCCCGGCCGTAGGTAAAGCCGATGGCTGCCACGCCCAGCGCCAGAGATACCAGGCTCCAGAAGCGTCCCCTCCACGTCTTACAGATCAACAAAAGGGCCAGATTCAGAGGCAGGAGCATGGCCAGGATCTCGGCGAAGTTGTTGGGGTTATCAAAGAAGGAGTAGACCCGGCCCGGCATGCCGTAGTTGAGGGTCAGGTCCTGCTGGGAGGCCACGATCTCCACACCCACATAGCTCTGGTAGCAGCCGTAGAGGGAGGCCACAGCCAGACCGGCCACCGCCAGGGCCACCACCCGGCGCAGATCGTCCACGCTCCGCACGGCGCTGACCACCAGCAGCACCAGAAGGAACGAGGTCAGGTGGAACGCGAAAAAGCGCATCGACAAGCTGGTGGAGAGGCTGTTGACCAGCGCTCCACCCACGCACAGGAGGAAAAAGACCAGATAGGGCCCGACCCGCTCCCCCTCCACCCGCATGTGGGAGTGGTTGGCACTGCCCACGGCGAAGAGGGCGCACACCGCCGCCGCTCCGATGAGGCCGTAAAGGTTGTTCCAGTAGTCATGGGGCGCCACCAGCATCACCAGCATCAGCAGACCCAGGAACACATAGGTGGCCCCGCCCATAGAGGAGACCAGGCGGAAAACGGCGCTGCCGTCCCACACGCCCTTCCCGACGCGGTAGATCCACCGGGCCAGGGCGCAGGGCAAATTGAGGATGGCCACAAACAGCAGGCACACCCGGCTCTCCGGCCACCCCCGGACCAGCGCGCCCGGCCGCCACAGGAAGCGGAACAGCCCGCTCCCCCGCAGCCAGCGCTGAACAGCCAGGCCCATCCGGTCCAGGGCGGAGCCGAGTACGCTCCCTTCCCAGGCGCCGGACAGCACCAGCCACAGCCGGGCGAAAAACCGCAAAAATACGCTGTGTTGTATAATCATGAAATTCTCCTATCTGTTGATCGCTTTTTCATACACGCCGTAGGTCTGTTCCACCCACTTGTGAATCTCAAACTTCTCCTCCACCGTGCGGAGGGCCCCCTCCCGGCACCGGGCCAGGAAATCCCGGTCCTCCAGCATCCGTTTCATGGCCTCCGACAGAGACACCGGGTCGTCGTACTTCACCAGAAGGCCGCAGCCGGCCTCCGGATTGACGATGTCCGAATTGCCTCCCATATCGGTGGCGATGACGGGCAGCCCGGCGGCCATGGCCTCAATGATGAGGAAGGAAAGGGCCTCGTGCTGGGAGGAGTTCACATAGAGGTCGGAACCCTTGTAGAGGTTCTTGATGTCCTTGCGGAAGCCGATGAACTTCACCTGCTCCTCCAGGCCCAGGGCGCGCACCTGCTCCTTGGAGGGCTCCAGCAGGGGGCCGTCCCCCGCCAGCACCAGCGTGAAGGGCACATCGGTGATGGTGGTCAGCCGTTTGACCGAGTCAATGAGGTACTTATGCCCCTTGTCTTCGGCAAAGCGGGAGGCGCAGAGCATGACAAAGCGGTCCTCCGGCAGTCCCAATTCCTGCCGGAGGGTGGACTCGCTGCGCTCCCCGGCCCAGGCGTCCAGGTCCACCGCATTGAAGATGACCTGAATGCGCTCCCCCGACCAGCCGTTGGCGATGAGCTGCTCCTTGCCCTTGTTGCACACGGCGATCATCCAGTCCTGGCGCTTGTCCATCCAGCGGTTGGAGAGCCGGGTGATGGCGTCGTTGGCCAGGACAAAGTGATTGGTATACACCACCCGGATGTGGGGGTTATACTGCTTGGCCAGCAGGGCGGTGTAGTGCTCCCGCAGGTAGTGGCAGTGGACCAGGTCGATCCCCCACTCCTCGCAGAGCTTGGCCACCTCCTTGGCGGCCTTGCGGTCAAAGCGGCGGCGCATCTCCACCCGGCGGCAGGGTACGCCCATCTCCTGGAGCCGCTCCACCAGCAACCCGGCCTCGTTATAGGCGAAGTATGCCTCCACCCGGGTATGGTTGAGATAGCGCACCAGCGTCTCTACATAGCGCTCCGTCCCCGCCTTTCCGGCGAAGTTGAGCAGATAGAGGACCTTCATCATGGAAGGCGCCCTCCTTTTCTCCGTTTTCCGGCCCGAAGGCCTGTTCTTATATTGTAACGTCCCCGCCGCCGTTTGTCCACTCTTTCTTCCCGGCGGGAGATCCGGCGTTTCCCGCCCCGATGAGCCCTCTCCCTCTTGTAAGTGCCGGGAAAAAGTGGTATAATGTGCTGAATATCTCGGAAGAGAGGGAGAGTTTTATGACCTACAAGGAAGAATTTATTACCTTTATGGTGCGCTCCGGCGTGCTGACCTTCGGCGACTTCACCACCAAGTCGGGCCGCAAGACCCCCTATTTTATCAATACGGGCAACTACAAAACCGGCGCCCAGGCCGCCAAACTGGGCGACTATTACGCCGCGTGCATTCAGGAGAACCTTCCCGAGGGCGTCACCTGCCTGTTCGGGCCCGCCTACAAGGGCATCCCCCTGGCTGTGACCGCCGCCGCCTCCCTGTACCGCAACTATGGCCGGGACCTGCCCTACTGCTTCAACCGCAAAGAGGCCAAGGACCACGGCGAGGGCGGCTCCATGGTGGGCTATAAGCCTCAGGCGGGGGACGACGTGGTTATTGTGGAAGATGTCGTCACCGCCGGCACCGCCGTGCGGGAGTCCATCGAGCTCTTCAAGCAGGTGGCCCCCGTGCACATGAAGGCCCTCATCGTCTCGGTGGACCGGATGGAGCGTGGCACCCGGGAGTGCTCTACCCTGGACGAGCTGCGGCAGGACCACGGCATCGCCGTCTATCCCATCGTCACCGTGCGGGAGATCATCGCCTTCCTCCACAACCGGGAGATCGACGGCAGGGTCTACATTGACGACGCCATGAAGGCCCGCATGGAGGCCTATCTGGCAGAATACGGCCCCCGGGCCTGATCCATGGGCATCCACGACGGCCACCGGCAGCGGCTGAAGGCCGAATTTCTGGCCCGGCCGGAGTCCTTCCCCGATCACAAGGTGCTGGAAGTGCTCCTGTTCTACGCCAACCCCAGAAGCGACACCAATCCCCTCTCCCATGCGCTGCTGGAGCGCTTTGGAAGTCTGTCCGGAGTGCTGGACGCCGCGCCCGAGGAGCTGCAGAAGGTCAAAGGCGTGGGGGAGCACGCCGCCGTGCTCCTCAAATGCGTCAAGGAACTCAGCGGACGCTATCTGACCGCCCGGACCAGTCTGGAGGACATTGTGGACCGGACGTCGGTGGCCTGCGCGCTGCTGCGGCCGCACTTTTTCGGCGCCCGGCACGAGCGGGTGTGTCTGCTCTGTATGGACGGCAAGCGCAAGCTCCTGGGTGTGCGGCAGGTGGCCGAGGGCAATGTCAACGCCGTGGAGGTGACCACCCGCCGCATTGTGGAGACCGCCCTCTCCCTCAATGCCACGCAGGTGATCCTGGCCCACAATCACGTCAGCGGCCTGGCCTTCCCCTCTCCCGAGGATAAAGCCACCACCCGGCACCTGTGGGACGTGCTCTCCAAGCTGGGCGTGGAGCTGGTGGATCATATCATCTTCAGCGATGACGACGCGGTCTCCCTCCGGGACAGCGGCTTTTTCTCCGCCCTATAACTGGGGCTTGCATCCGAACGTGCGTTCTGTTATGATAGAGACGCCACGCCTCCGGTGGGACGTGTCCACACGTCCCACCGGTTTTTTTGAAATCACGGAACCTTACCTTCATCTTTAAAAAGGAGGGCCGCATATGCCGGAATTCCAGGTCGTATCCGAATACCAGCCCGCCGGCGACCAGCCGGAGGCCATCGAGGCCCTGGCCCGGGGCGTTGAGATGGGCCTTCAGGAGCAGACCCTCCTGGGCGTCACCGGCTCGGGCAAGACCTTTACCATGGCCAAGACCATCGAGCGCATCCAGCGCCCCACCCTGGTCCTGGCCCACAACAAGACGCTGGCCGCCCAGCTCTGCGCCGAATTCCGGGAGTTCTTTCCCCACAACGCGGTGGAGTATTTCGTCTCCTACTATGACTACTACCAGCCCGAGGCCTATATCCCCCACACCGATACCTATATTGAAAAGGACGCCGCCACCAACGAGGAGATCGACCGGCTGCGCCTCTCGGCCACCTGCGCCCTGCTGGAGCGGCGGGATGTGATCGTGGTGGCCTCGGTCTCCTGCATCTACGGCCTGGGCGAGCCGGAGGACTTCGCCAAAATGATGGTCTCCCTCCGGGTGGGCGACGCGCTGGAGCGGGATGCGCTGCTCAAGCGTCTGGTGGACATCCGCTATGAGCGCAACGACATCGCCTTTGAGCGCAACATGTTTCGGGTCCGGGGGGATACGGTGGAGATCTGGCCCGCCTACTGGAAGGACTCGGCCGTGCGGGTGGAGTTCTTCGGGGACGAGATCGACCGCATCAGCGAGATCAACGTGGTCACCGGCGCCCCCATCCGCCGCCTGAACAGCATCCCCATCTGGCCGGCCACCCACTACGTCACCCCCAAGGAGAAGATGGACGCCGCCATCGGGGAGATCTACAAAGAGCTGGAGGAACGCCTGAAATTCTTCCACGACAACGGCCAGCTTGTGGAAGAGCAGCGCCTCAAGCAGCGGGTGCTCTACGACATCGAGATGATGCAGGAGCTGGGCTACTGCTCGGGTATCGAGAACTACTCCCGGGTCATCGAGGGCCGGCCGGTGGGCTCGCCCCCCCACACCCTGCTGGACTACTTTCCAAACGATTTCGTCCTCTTCATCGACGAGAGCCATGTGACCCTCCCCCAGGTGCGGGCCATGTACAACGGCGACCGGGCCCGCAAGAGCACCCTGGTGGACTACGGCTTCCGGCTCCCCTGCGCCTTTGATAACCGGCCATTGAAATTTGAGGAGTTTGAACAGCGTGTGAATCAGGTCATCTACGTCTCGGCCACCCCCGGGGAGTACGAGCGCACCCGCTCGGGCCAGATTGTGGAGCAGGTCATCCGGCCCACGGGCCTGCTGGACCCCCGCATCGAGGTCCGGCCCGTCAACGGCCAGATCGACGATCTCATCGGGGAGATCAACGAGCGCACCGCCCGGAAGGAACGGGTGCTGGTCACCACCCTCACCAAGAAGATGGCGGAGGACCTGACCACCTACCTCCAGGGCGCGGGCATCCGGGTGCGGTACATGCACCACGACATCGACACCATGGAGCGCATGGAGATCATCCGGGACCTGCGCATGGGTACCTTCGACGTGCTGGTGGGCATCAACCTGCTGCGGGAGGGCCTGGACCTCCCCGAAGTCAGTCTGGTGGCCATTCTGGACGCGGACAAGGAGGGCTTCCTGCGCAGCGAGACCTCCCTCATCCAGACCATCGGCCGGGCCGCCCGCAACGCCGAGGGGCTGGTCATCATGTACGCCGACACCATCACCCCCTCCATGCGCCGGGCCATCGACGAGACCGAGCGCAGGCGGGCCAAGCAGGACGCCTTCAACCAGGCCCACGGCATTGTGCCCAGGACCGTCATCAAGTCGGTCCGGGAGCTCATCCGCCTCTCCGAGGAGGAGAAGGCCGACCGGGAGGCCAAGCACGCGGGCAAGATGACCAAAGCCCAGCGGGAGGAGGCCATCCGCAAGCTGGAAAAGGAGATGAAGGAGGCCTCCAAGCGCCTGGAATTCGAGTACGCCGCCGTGCTGCGGGACCGGATCATCGAGCTGCGGGGGGAGTCGTAACCGTCTTGTCGGTTATCGGTTCTGTTATGTATCTGAATGTGGAGGAGAAGCGATTATGAACTACGTCACACTGGGTAAAACCGGCCTGAAGGCCGCCGTCGTCTCTTTCGGCGGCATCCCCATCCAGCGCGCCGACGCGGCCAACACAAAGGCCGTGGTGGACAAGCTGGAGGAACTGGGCATCAACTTTATCGACACCGCCCGGGGCTACACCGTCTCGGAGGAGTATTTGGGCGCGGCGCTGGAGGGCCGGAGGGAGAAATTCCTCCTGGCCACCAAGAGCATGAGCCGCACCCGGGAGGCCATGGAGCGGGACATCGGCATCAGTCTGTCCAATCTGCGCACCGGGTATATCGATCTCTACCAGATCCACAACCTGCCCGAGAAGGAGATCGAGACGGTTTTCGGCCCCGGCGGGGCCTACGAGGCCCTGGCGGAGGCCAAGGCCGCCGGGAAAATCGGTCACATCGGCGTCACCGCCCACAGCGCCGACGCCCTGAAGATCCTGGTGGAACAGTATTCCGACCGTTTGGAGACCGTCATGTTCCCTTATAATATTGTGGAGACCCAGGGACACGACGTCCTGGCCCGGGCCCGGGAGAAGGGTTTGGGCGTCATCGCCATGAAGCCCCTGGCCGGGGGCAATCTGGACGACTGGGAACTGGCCCTGCGGTTTATCGCCGCCGCCGGAGTGGTTGACATCGCCATCCCGGGCATGGGCTCGGTGGAGGAGGTGGCGCGCAACGCCGCCGTGGACCTCTCCTCTCCCCTGACCGGGGCCGAACTGGAGCAGTGCGCCGCCATCCGCAAGGAGCTGGGCAGCCAGTTCTGCCGCCGGTGTGGCTACTGCGCCCCCTGCACGGTGGGCATCGACATCCCCAGCAATTTCCTCATGGTCAACTACCGCCGGAAATACGGTCTGGGCGGCTGGGCCGAGAGCCGCTACCAATCCCTGGCCCACCACGCCGGAGAGTGCGTCCAGTGCGGCGCGTGTGAGAGCCGCTGCCCTTACAACTTGCCCATCCGGGAAATGCTGATGGATGTGGCCAAGGTATTCGGCCGCTGACATGGGCCAATGGACCGTAGACTGGGGCGTGCTACTGACGATCTATGCCCCGCTCCTGCTGGGGTTGGCCGCTTTCGCCCTGATCTGCCTGGCCGCCTGGCCCAGACCATCCAGGTGGGTGCGCATACCCGCCGGGGCGCTGGGCACTGCCATTTTGCTGTGGGCCCTGTGGCATTTTATCTTCCGCCCCCTGTTCTGAGTCCGGCCCGCCGGGCCGATTGTCATTCTTCCAAAGGAGAAAACGATTTCTATGCTCGACCATATTTTCGTCAAAGGCGCCCGGGAGAACAACCTGAAGAACATCGACGTGGACATCCCCCGGGACAAGCTGGTGGTGCTCACCGGCCTGTCCGGTTCCGGCAAGTCCTCCCTGGCCTTTGACACCATCTACGCCGAGGGCCAGCGCCGGTACGTGGAGTCCCTCTCCTCCTACGCCCGGATGTTCCTGGGCCAGATGGAGAAACCGGACGTGGACTACATCGACGGCCTGTCCCCCGCCATCTCCATCGACCAGAAGACCACCAGCAAAAACCCCCGCTCCACCGTTGGCACCGTGACGGAGATCTACGACTATCTGCGCCTGCTGTGGGCCCGGGTGGGCACCCCCCACTGCCCCAAGTGCGGGAAGGAGATCCAGCAGCAGACCATCGACCAGATCATCGACCAGGTCATGGCCCTGCCCGAGGCCACCCGCATCCAGGTGATGGCCCCGGTGGTCCGGGGCAAAAAGGGCACCCACCAGAAGCTCCTGGAGGACGC
Source organism: Candidatus Flavonifractor intestinipullorum (assembly GCA_019118925.1). Classification (GTDB taxonomy): domain Bacteria; phylum Bacillota; class Clostridia; order Oscillospirales; family Oscillospiraceae; genus Pseudoflavonifractor_A; species Pseudoflavonifractor_A intestinipullorum. The sequence goes on from DWYC01000018.1 coordinate 13,350, forward strand.
CCGGAAATCGGGTTACGTGCGGGTGCGGGTGGACGGGTCCCTCTACGACCTGACAGAGGAGATCCCTCTGGACAAGAACAAAAAGCACTCCATTGAGATTGTGGTGGACCGGCTGGTGATCCGCAGCGACATCCACCGCCGCCTCACCGACAGTGTGGAGATCGCCTCCAACCTGGCCGGGGGGCTGGTGGTGGTCAACATCGTGGGCGAGGACCGGGATATCCTCTTCTCCCAGAACTACGCCTGTGAGGACTGCGGCATCTCCATCGAGGAGCTCTCCCCCCGCATGTTCTCCTTTAATAATCCCTACGGCGCCTGTCCCACCTGCACCGGCCTGGGCTCCCAGCTCAAGGCCGACCCCGACCTCATCATCCCCGACCGCTCCCGCTCCATTCTGGAGGGGGCCATCACCGCCCCCGGCTGGAATAACATCAAGAGCGACGGCATCTCCCGCATGTACTTCGAGGCCCTGGCCAAACAGTACCATTTTAAGCTCACCACCCCGGTGGCGGACCTGCCGCCGGAGGTGCTGGACCTGATCCTCTACGGCACCAAAGGGGAGAAGCTCTCCCTCACCTACGAGCGCGCCAACGGCAAGGGCACCCTGGAGCAGGCCTTTGAGGGCATCTGCAACAATCTGGAGCGGCGCTATAAGGAGACCCAGTCGGACGCCTCCCGCCGGGAGCTGGAGGAGTGCATGAGCGACCGCCCCTGCCCCGACTGCGGCGGCAAGCGCCTGCGGAAGGAGGCCCTGGCCGTCACGGTGGGAGGGATCAACATCGACACCTTCTGCCGGAAATCAGTGACCGAGGCTCTGGATTTTGTGGAGCACCTGGAGCTGAGCGAACAGAAGATGCGCATTGCCGAGCGCATTCTGCGGGAGATCAAGTCCCGCCTGGGCTTCTTGCAGAGCGTGGGGCTGCAGTACCTGACCCTCTCCCGTTCGGCGGCCACCCTCTCGGGCGGCGAGAGCCAGCGCATCCGCCTGGCCACCCAGATCGGCTCCTCTCTGATGGGGGTGCTCTATATTTTGGACGAGCCCTCCATCGGACTGCACCAGCGGGACAACGACATGCTCCTGGCCACCATGAAGCACCTGCGGGATCTGGGCAACACCCTTCTGGTGGTGGAGCACGACGAGGACACCATGCGCTCGGCCGACTACATTGTGGACATCGGCCCCGGCGCGGGGGTCCACGGAGGCGAGGTGGTGGCCTGCGGCACCGCTGAGGAGGTCATGAACACCCCCGGCTCCATTACCGGCGACTATCTCTCGGGCCGGAAGAAGATCCCCGTGCCTCAGGAGCGGCGGAAGGGCAACGGGAATTTCCTCACCATCCGGGGGGCGGCGGAGAACAACCTCCAGAATGTGGACGTGTCCATCCCTCTGGGGACCTTCACCTGCGTCACCGGCGTGTCGGGCTCGGGCAAGTCCAGCCTCGTCAACGAGATCCTCTATAAACGCCTGGCCGCCGACCTGAACCGGGCCAAGACCCGCCCCGGCCAGCACGCCGGCATGGAGGGGGAGGAGTTTCTGGACAAGGTCATCAACATCGACCAGTCCCCCATCGGCCGCACCCCCCGCTCCAATCCGGCCACCTACACCGGGCTCTTCAACGACATCCGGGAGCTCTTCGCCTCCACCCAGGACGCCAAGGCCCGGGGTTACGGGCCGGGGCGCTTCTCCTTCAACGTCCGGGGCGGCCGGTGCGAGGCCTGCTCCGGCGACGGACTCATCAAGATCGAGATGCACTTCCTGCCCGATATCTATGTGCCCTGCGAGGTCTGCAAGGGCAAGCGCTATAACCGGGAGACGCTGGAAGTCCGCTACAAGGGCAAGAATATCCATGAGGTGCTGGAGATGACGGTGGAGGAGGCGCTGAGCTTCTTCGAGAATTTGCCCCGCCTCTACAATAAGGTCCAGACCCTCTACGAGGTGGGCCTGGGCTATGTAAAGCTGGGCCAGCCCTCCACCACCCTCTCGGGCGGCGAGGCCCAGCGGGTCAAGCTGGCTACCGAGCTCTCCAAGCGCTCCACCGGGCGGACCATCTATATTTTGGACGAGCCCACCACCGGCCTGCACACCGCCGATGTGCACAAGCTCATCGAGGTCCTCCAGAAGCTGGTGGACGTGGGCAACACGGTGGTGGTCATTGAGCACAATCTGGACGTCATCAAAACCGCCGATCACATCATCGACCTGGGCCCCGAGGGCGGCGACGGAGGCGGGCGCATTGTCGTCACGGGCACGCCGGAAGCGGTGGCCGCCTGTCCGGAGAGCTACACCGGCGAGTACCTCAAGCGGGTGCTGAAATAACCCGTTCCGGAACAGACGCGGGAGCGCCCCCCTTTGTTTTGGGACTTTTTTAAAAATATGATTAAGATTTCTCAGAACCTATTGACATTTTACCCAATGTGTGGTGTAACATAGAGGTATCAAACGAAAGAAGGAGGAATCCCCTGTGAAACTGCGTAACTATCTGCCCGGTCTGGGCGCCGCGCTGGTGCTGACCGCCGCGCTGACCGGGTCCGCCATGGCTGCGGAGGCGCCTGCGGGGATCTCCGTCCAGCTGGACGGGAAAAATCTGACCTTTACCGACGCCGTCCCCCAGGCCAGGGACAACCGCACCTTCCTGCCCTTCCGGGCCGTGTTTGAGGCCATGGGCGCCGTGGTGACCAACGACGGAAACGTCATCACCGCCACCCGGGACGGCAAGACCCTGACCATGACCGTGGGTTCCGCCACCGCCACTCTGGAGGAAAATGGCGAGACCACTACGATCACCATGGATGTGGCCCCCTATGTGGACAGCACCACCTGGCGGACCTATGTGCCCGTGCGCTTCGCCGCCCAGGCCTTCGGCTGCAACGTGGGCTGGGATCAGGAGGCGATGACCGCCGTCATCGTGGATGTGGATCATCTCCTGGGCGATACCACCTATGAGCTCATGGACAACTACTTCGCCTATCTTCAGACCCAGACCCAGAGCTCCAATCAGTCCATGACCGGCGATGTGGACCTCTCCCTGTTCCTGGACAGCTCCCTCACCGGCGCGGAGGATGTGGATATGGCCGTCACCGGCAGCCTCACCGGCGTGAGCAGCCAGACCGCCGCCCAGGTGAAGATGGACCTGGATCTGTCGGATCTGGCCGGCCTGGCCGCCGGAGACCCTGCGTCCATGACCGCCGAGGAGCTGAAGGCCCTGGAGGAGACTCTGGCCAATCTGGAGCTGGAGGTCCGGATGGATCTGGACAAGGGGACCTATTACATGTACCTGCCCTTTGCCGCCGGCGAGGGCGAGAGCGGCTGGTACTCCATGGACCTCAACGGCCTCTTCGCCCAGAGCGGCCTGGATATGGCCCAGCTCATGACCATGGCCCAGCAGAACATTACCATGTCCGATGTGCTGCGGCAGAGTCTCTCCGCCATTGAGATCACCGACAGCGCCACCGGCTACGCCATGCTCACCCAGAGCGCCGACGTCTTTGCCAAGCTCTATGGCGACGACGCCTTCACCAAGAGCGGCAACACCTATACCGCGACCTACACCGAGAGCGCCGACGGCGCCGACATCACCTGCACCACCACCCTCACCGCCCAGGGCGACGACATCGTCTCCATGACCATGAAGATGTCCGCCACCGCCGAGGGGATGGAGATGGGTATGGACATGACCGCCAGCGCCGCCGAGAGCAACGTGGCCATGACCATGGATCTGGGCGGCCTGATCACCCTGGACCTGTCGGTCAACATGGATATGTCCGCCACCACGCAGCTCCCCGAGATCGCTCTGCCTGCCGGTGTCAACGCCACGCCCATTGACCTGGGCATCTCTCCCGCCGCGTAAGCTGGTTTTCTTGCAATCCCAAGGGGCGCCCCGCAGTGCGGGGCGCCCGGTTTTTCTGTTGCGGGAAAATTTCATAAAATCTTATGTCTCTTGGACGCAAATCTATGGTACAATAGGCTCTGCCGGATCTGTCCCAGGCCCCTTCCGGCAGAATTTTTGTAAGAACCTGGAGGAACCCGTTTTGGATCTGATGACTTGGCTCACCCAGCAGCAGGGCGGCGAGATCGTCTTTACCATGTTGGTCTCCATGCTCCCCGTCATCGAGCTGCGGGGCGGCATTCCCTTCGGCGTTGCCCTGGGGCTGAACCCCTGGGTGGCCTTTGCCGCCAGCATTGTGGGCAATATTCTCCCTCTTCCCTTTATTCTGGTGTATATCCGGCGCATTTTCCTCTGGATGCGCCGCCACATGCCCCGGCTGAACGCCCTGGTGGACAAGCTGGAACAAAAGGCCCACATCAAGGGCCGCAAGGTGACCAAATACAAGTACCTGGGCCTGATGATCTTCGTGGCCATTCCCCTGCCCGGCACCGGAGGCTGGACGGGGGCCCTGGTGGCCGCCTTTTTGAATATGCCCCTGCGGAAGGCCATGCCCGCTCTGGTGGGGGGCGTATTTATCGCCGGATTCCTGGTGACGTTCCTGACCTATGTGGTCAAAATCGCCATCGTCTGAACCACTCCGCCCCCGCCGTCATAGGATGGGGCGGAGGTGAAGGGGATGGAATGGATCGCAGAGGCTCTTCTGGCCCTGCTGGCGGCCCTGGGGCTGGCGGCGGCGCTCTGGTGGGTCTATGGACGGCTGCTCTTTCCGGCGCGGGGCGGCGCCCCGCTCTACGCGGTGGTGCCCGCCCGGGGAGACGGCGAGCGCCTGGAGCAGGATCTGCGCCGCCTGCTCTGGCTGCGGGAGGGCCGGGAAACGGCGGTGGCGGTGGTCATCGCCGACGCCGGACTCACGCCCCAGGGCCGGCGTCTGGCCCAGCGGCTGCTCTCCCGTTACCGCGGGACGGCGCTTTGCCCCCTGGAGCGCCTGGGGGAATATCTAAACAACGGGTGAGGACACCTACATAAAGGACTGAATCCATTGGAAGCAGCGGAGGAACTCAATCGAATCGAGGGCAGCGTGGAGGCCGTGATCTACCAGAACGAGGAGAACGGCTACACCGTCCTCCGGGTGGACGCGGGGGATCAGGGCGGCATCACCGTGGTGGGCTGTATGCCCGGCATCGCCCCCGGGGAGAGCATCGCCGTGCGGGGACGCTGGATGCGCCATGCCTCCTACGGCGAGCAGTTCAAGGCCGAGCTCGTGGAGCGGCGGATGCCCGCCGGGGAGAAGGCCATCTATGAGTACCTGGCCTCCGGCGCAGTGCGGGGCATCGGCGCCGCCACCGCCCGGCGGATGGTGGAGGAGTTCGGCTCCGACGCCCTGACCATCCTGGAGGAACACCCGGAGCAGCTCACCCGCATCCGGGGCATTACACGGAAAAAGGCCCTGGCCATGGGGGAGGCTTTCCGCCTCCAGCTGGGGATGCGCCGCCTGCTGGAATTTCTGGGGGAGCACGCCATCCCCCTCCAGCTGGCCATGCCCCTCTACCGGCGCTACGGCGACCGGGCGCTGGAGGTTTTGAAGGGCAACCCCTACCTGCTGGTGGACCAGGAGCTGGGGGTGGACTTCGGCGTGGCCGACGCCCTGGCCCTGAGCCTGGGGCTGGAGGGGGACGACCCCCAGCGGCTGGAGGCCGCCCTTCTCTTTGAGCTCTCCCACAATCTGACCAACGGCCACACCTTTCTCCCCCGGCGCAAGCTGCTGGCGGCCACCGCCCAGCTCATCGGAGCGGAGCCCTCGGAGCTGGAGGACGCCCTGGAGGCCCTTCTGGAGCGGGGCGACGTGGTGGAGGAGGCGGTGGCGGGCGAGCAGGCCTGTTACCTCTCCGACCTCCAGGACGCGGAGAGCTATGTGGCCCAGCGCATCGCCGAGATGGCCGGCCGGGAGCTCCTCCCGCCCGAGGGTCTGGAGGCCCTTTTAACCCGCATCGAGACGGAACAGGGCATCACCTACGCCCCCCAGCAGCGGGAGGCGGTGGCCCTGGCCGCGGCGCGTCAGGTGATGCTCCTCACCGGCGGGCCGGGCACCGGCAAGACCACCTCCCTGCGGGGGGTGCTGGCTCTCTTCGACGCTCTGGGGCTGGAGACCGCCCTGGCCGCCCCCACCGGCCGGGCCGCCAAGCGCCTGGGGGAGCTGTGCGGCGTAGAGGCCGCCACCATCCACCGCCTGCTGGAGACCCAGTTTGACCCGGGGACCGGACGGCTGGTCTTTGCCCACGATGAGAGCGATCCCCTCCCTGTGGACGCGGTCATTGTGGACGAGACGTCCATGGTGGATATCGCCCTCATGCGGGCCCTGCTCTCCGCCCTGCGGGGGGACTGCCGCCTGGTGCTGGTGGGCGACCCGGACCAGCTGCCCAGCGTGGGGCCGGGCAATCTCTTCTCCGACCTCATCCGCAGCGGCCGGGTCCCCATGGTCCGCCTCACCGAAATCTTCCGCCAGGCCGCCCGGAGCGCCATCGTCATGAACGCCCACGGCGTCAACCAGGGGCGCCTCCCCGACCTGCACAACCAGAGTTCCGACTTCTTTTTCCTGCGCCGCAAGGACCCCGTCCGGGCGGCCGACACCATTGTGGAGCTCATCTCCCAGCGCCTGCCCCGGAATATGGGCATCCCGCCCGAACAGATTCAGGTCCTCTCCCCCACCCGCAAGACGGTGGCCGGCACCGCCGCCCTGAACCGGGCCATTCAGGCCGCCCTCAATCCCCCCGCCCCCGGCAAGGGGGAGCGCCGGTTCGGCGAGTCCGTTTTTCGCGCCGGGGACCGGGTGATGCAGGTGCGCAACAATTACGACCTCATGTGGCGGGACCGGGACTCCCTCACCTCGGGCATGGGCATTTTCAACGGAGACATCGGCCAGATTCTGGCGGTGGACAACCGCAACGAGCTCATCACCGTGGACTTTGAGGGCCGCATCGTGGAGTACTCCCCCGATATGCTGGGGGAGCTGGAGCCCGCCTACGCGATTACCGTCCACAAGGCCCAGGGCAGCGAGTACCGGGCCGTGATCCTCTCGGTGTGCAAGGGCTCGCCCATGCTTCTGACCCGGGGCGTGCTCTACACCGCCATCACCCGGGCCCGGGAGCTGCTCATCCTGGTGGGCGACGAGGAGGCCGTAGCCCAGATGACCGCCAATAACCGCCAGCAGCGGCGCTATTCCGGCCTGCGCTGGCGGCTGGCTCAAAGTCTGTAGGGCAGTTCCCTACAGGGGCCGCCTCCGCGGCGGGCGCGCCTGTCCGGCGGGGACACCCCTTTCTTCCCGAAGAAAGGGGTGGGAAAGAAGGGCCAGAGGGGCTGTCTGCCCCTCTGGACTCCCCCAAGGGCGTTCTATCGCGTGCCCTCCACCCCCTGCCGATTGCCCGGCTTTCTGCCGGAAGTTCAAGTCTGTGCCGATCCGGGGCGTCTGGGGCGCTGTACCAGCGGGGGAAGTCTGCTCCCGGCTCGGTGCGCCCCCTTTGGGGGGAATCCAAAGGGGGGCGGAGCCTCCCCTTTGGCCGTTTCTTTTCCCCCTTTCTTTTCGGAAAAAGAAAGGGGGCGCCCGCCGCGCAGGCGGCCCGTGCGGCGAGCACACTCTACCCAGCCGCCCGGCGGATGGCATTACCAGAAAATATGTTGCACTAAGAAAGCACTAAAAATAAACTTGAAATAAGTCATTCAAGATATGCTTTACTCATCCAAAGTTGGGGAGTATTATCTCTATGAATGACAAAGTGCATCTTAGCATCCGAATGAACCGGGAACTCCATGATAAGCTTCAATACGTAGCTGCTTATGATGGCCGCTCCATGAGTAAGCAAATTTTATATCTCATCACCACATGTGTGCGCGACTTTGAAAAGGAGCACGGCCCCATCACCCCCGAGGACCTGAAATGAACCTCTGGACGGGCGTTTTGGACCTTCTCTTTCCACCAAAGTGCGTCTTTTGCGGACAACTCCTCCCGGACGGGGAGCGGGAGGTGTGTTCCGCCTGCCGCCGGGAGCTTCCCTGGCTCTCCGGCCCCGCGGCGGAGCAGACCCCGGAGTGGGTGGACCTGGCCGTCTCGCCCCTGCGGTACGAGGGGAAGGTCCGGGAGTCCTTCCACCGCTACAAATTCGGCGGGCAGACCTCCTATGCCGGGGCCTACGCCGCCCTGATGGCCCCCTGTGTGGAAGAACACCTGGCCGGGCGGTTCGAGGTCATCACCTGGGCGCCCCTCTCCGCCCGCCGCAGGCGGGAGCGGGGTTATGACCAGGCCGAGCTCCTGGCCCGGGCCCTCTCCCGGCGGCTGGGCGTTCCGGCCCAGGCCCTTCTGGTCAAAACCCGGCACACCGCCGCCCAGTCCGGCCTGGAGGAAGCCGCCGCCCGGCGGGCCAACGCCCGGGACGCCTACCGCTGTCCCCACCCGGAACGGGCGGCGGGCCGGCGCCTCCTGCTGGTGGACGATATCATTACCAGCGGCGCTACGTCCTCGGAATGCGCCCGTATCCTGCGCCAAAACGGTGCAAAGGCCGTATTTTGCGCCACTTTAGCCAGAGCGCGGTGAGAAAGATTTTGTAATCTGGTGAAAAATACGGTTGAAATAAGGCCGAAATCTCTCTATAATGAGAAGAAGATAATTACTGGGTGATAAACCATGAAATTCTGGGAAAAATTAAAGGCAAAGTTTAGACGACTTCGAGGTGTGGGTATGTTCAGTAAGGATATTGGCATTGATCTGGGTACCGCGTCCATCCTGGTGTACGTGGCCGGCAAAGGCGTCGTGCTCCGGGAGCCTTCCGTGGTGGCCCTTCATAAGGATACCGGCAAGCTCCTGAAGGTGGGCACCGAGGCCCAGCAGATGCTGGGCAAGACCCCGGGCAATATTGTGGCCATCCGCCCCCTGCGGGAGGGCGTCATCTCCGACTACGACATGACCGAGCGGATGCTCAAGGAGTTCATCCGGAAGGTCACCTCCTTCCGGCTCTTCAAGCCCCGCATCGTCATCTGCGTCCCCTCCGGCATCACCGAGGTGGAGGAGCGCGCCGTCATCGACGCGGGCATCCAGGCCGGCGCCCGCCGGGTCTACCTCATTGAGGAGCCCGTGGCCGCCGCCATCGGCGCCGGTATCGACATTGCCAAGCCCGACGGACATATGATCGTGGACATCGGCGGCGGCACCACCGATATCGCCGTCATCTCTCTGTCCGGCATCGTGGAGTCCACCTCCATCAAGATTGCCGGCGA
>DWYC01000019.1 GCA_019118925.1 Candidatus Flavonifractor intestinipullorum
CCACCCTCATGCGGGGCGAGACCACCCTGGGCGGCTACTCCCCCGAGCAGAGACTGGAGAACCGCCTGGGCGAGCTGTGCCGCGCCTGCGGGTACGACGAGATCATCACCTACTCCTTCATCTCCCCCACCTGCTACGACAAGATCCGCTGGCCCAAGGACTACTTCGCCCGCAAGAGCTTCCAGATCCTCAACCCCCTGGGCGAGGACACCTCCATCATGCGCACCACCACCCTGCCCTCCATGCTGGAGATCCTCACCCGGAACTACAACTACCGCAACAAGTCCGCCCAGCTCTATGAGCTGGCCCGGGTCTACCTGCCCGGCGGGGAGGACGGCCTTGCCAACGAGGCCAAGGTGCTCACCCTGGGCGCCTACGGCGAGGAGATGGACTTCTTCGCCCTGAAGGGCGTGGTCGAGGCCATTTTGAAGGATCTGCGGGTGAAGGACGTGCACTTCGCCGGGCCCACCGGCGCGCCCAGCGACGCCTCTTACCACCCCGGCCGCTGCGCCAGCGTCTGGAGCGGCAGCGACTGCATCGGCATCTTCGGCCAGATCCACCCCCTGGTGGCCCAGAACTACGGCGTAGACGCCGGGCTCTACTGCGCCGAGCTCGACTTCGACGAGCTGATGAACGCCAAGGGTCCCGATCCCGAGTACGTGCCCCTGCCCAAGTTCCCCGCCGTCACCCGGGATATCGCCGTGGTCTGCGAGGAGGCCGTCACGGTGGGCGCCCTGGAGGACGCCATCCGCCGGGGGGCCAAGGGCCTGCTCAAAGAAGTGGCCCTCTTCGATATCTACCGCGGCAAGGGCATCCCGGAGGGCAAAAAGAGCGTGGCCTTCAACCTGGTGCTCCGCTCGGACGAGCGCTCCCTCACCGCCGAGGAGGCCGACGAGGATGTGAAGAGCATCCTGGAGGCCCTGGAAAAAGACCTGGGCGCGGTGCTGCGTTAAGTCCCGCTCTGAGGGCACTCCCGTCCGGGGGACTCCTTAATTCTTCCTAAATTTTTGAGCAGCCCTCTTTACACCCCAACGGTTTTCGGGTAAAATAGGACTCAGAATTGGTAAGGAGGTGCGATGTCGTGCAGTCAGATTATACGCGCAGATTCAGTCTCAGCTATGAGAAGGATCAGGAGATTAAAGACATTCTGACCTCTGTCTATAACTCCCTGCGGGAGAAGGGTTATAATCCCATCAATCAGATCGTGGGCTACATCCTCTCGGAAGACCCCACGTATATCACCAATTACAACAACGCCCGCGCGCTGATCCGGAAGCTGGACCGGGACGAGCTCCTTCAGGAGCTGGTCCGCCAGTATCTCAACAGTTAAGACGCAGCAAGGCCCGGCTCCTGAGGAGCCGGGCCTTTTTCGTTACCGGGAGAGGAGCCGCGCCTTGAGCCCCACGGTGTCCAGCGCCCGGGCCAGGACGGCGTAAACCACGCCGTTGGCCGCCGCCTGGATAAATGTGGGGACAAACTGGGGCCAGAATCCCAGCGGCGTACCCATCATGACCGCGTTGGCCGCTCCGTAGGCCGCAGGCGAAAATACCGCCGCGGCAAAGAGCGCAGCGACGTTCCTCCGGCACAGGAGGGTCTCGCCCCGGGCGGTGAAAAAGAGAGCCACCACCGCCTTGATGACCAGGGTGGCGGGCATCCAGGCCGGGTAGGTCAGCAGATCGGCCAGCCCCGCGCCGATGGCCGCCGCCGCCACCGCATAGGGCGCGGGCAGCAGCGAAGCCGCCAGATAGACAAAGGCGTCCCCCAGATGGACATATCCCGTTGGCACGGGGATATGGAGCAGATAAGCCGTGGTCAGGGTAATGACCGCTGCAAACAAAGCCGCCGTCACCAGCAGGCGGGTCCGATTGGATGATATATCGTGCCGCACAGGGCATTCCTCCTTTCAACGCAAGAAAATCCGAAGCATCAACGCTCCGAACTGCGGGGAGCCGGCGGCGCTTTTGTTTGCCGCTTCCCCGCCTCGGAGGCCAGAGAGAGGGCCTCCCGCCCATATTTCCGGCGCACGCCGTCCACCGCCCGGGCCAGCCGCTCCAGCTTCTCCCGCTCCGCCGCCGCCCCGGCGGTGAACAGGTCCAGCTGCTCCCCGGCTTCCTCCTGCCGCACCAGGTTCTGGGCCGTGACCGTCAGCGCCCGCACCGGCGCGCCGGCGCGCCAGACCCCCCGGATGAGGGAAAACGCCGCGTCCCGGATCTCCCGGCCCACACAGGTGGGGACGTCCAGCCGCCTCTGGCGGCAGAGGTCCCGGAAGTCCGGGTCCCGGATGGTTACCTGAACGGCGGTGCACTTCATCCCCGCCTCCCGCAGGCGCTCGGCCACCTGGTCGGAGAGGAGCGCCGTCCCTGAGCGCAGCGCTTCCCATCCCTCCAGGTCCCGGGGAAAGGTCAGTCCGCTGCCCACCGACTTGGGGGGCGGCTTATCCCGCAGAGGGACCACCCGGTCGTGCTCCGCCCCGGTGGCCGCGTCGTGGAGGCTGCCGCCCAGTTTGCCCAGCAGATGAACCAGCTCTTCCCGCTCCAGGCGGGCCAGATCTCCGATGGTCCGCACGCCGTGGGCCGTCAGGGTGCGCTCCGCCGCCCGGCCCACAAAGAGCAACGCCCCCACCGGCAGCGGCCAGAGCAGTTCCCGGAAATTTTCCCGGGTGATGACGGTGGTGGCGTCGGGTTTTCTATAGTCGCTGCCCATTTTGGCGAAGGTCTTATTGAAGGACACTCCCGCCGAGAGGGTCAGACCGGTCTCCCGGCGGACGGCAGCGCGGATCTCATCGGCCACGGCGGCCGCGTCCCCGCCGAACAGGTGCAGCGAGCCCGTCAGATCCAGCCAGCTCTCGTCGATGCTGAAGGGCTCTACCAGATCGGTATAGCGGCCATAGATCCCGTTGATGAGGCGGGAATAGTGGCGGTACTTGTCCCGGTGCGCCCCCAGGAGCACTAGGTCCGGGCATTTGCGCCGGGCCTGCCACACCGTCTCGGCGGTGCGGATCTGAAAGCGCTTGGCCGCCTCGTTCTTGGCCAGGATGATTCCGTGGCGGCTCTCCGGGTCGCCGCACACCACCACCGGTTTCTCCCGCAGCTCCGGATGGGAGAGCAGCTCCACCGAGGCGTAAAAACTGTTCATGTCGCAGTGTAAGATGACCCGCTCCACCGGCTTCCCCTCCTCTTCTCTCCCTCTTATTATACTCCATTCCGCCGGTTTGTCAAACTAATGTTCTATCCTTCGGCACAAAACGCCCGTGCGGCCCAAAGAGGGCCGCACGGGCGCGTCGTTGCGGAGGGAGCCTTTTTGCTTACTTGCCGTACTTCTCCTGGAGATACTGATCCATGGCGGCGGCGGCCTTCTTGCCGGCGCCCATGGCCAGGATGACGGTGGCCGCGCCGGTGACCGCGTCGCCGCCGGCGTACACGCCCTCCCGGGTGGTGGCCATGGTCTCCTCATCGGCGATGAGGCAGCCGCGCTGATTGGCCTCCAGTCCGGGGGTGGTGGAGCGGATCAGCGGGTTGGGGCTGGTGCCCAGGGACATGATGACGGTGTCCACCTCCAGCTCGAAATTGGAGCCGGGGACCTCTTGAGGACGGCGGCGGCCGGAGGCGTCGGGCTCGCCCAGCTCCATCTTCACGCACTCCATGGCGCGGACCTTGCCGTGACCGTCGTCCAGAATCTGGACGGGGTTATTCAGGAAGAGGAACTGGATGCCCTCCTCCTTGGCGTGGTGGATCTCCTCCCGGCGGGCAGGCATAGCCTCCTCATCCCGGCGGTAGACCACATAGACCTCGGCGCCCATGCGCTTGGCGCAGCGGGCCGCGTCCATGGCCACGTTGCCGCCGCCCACCACGGCCACCTTCTTGGAGTCCTTGATGGGGGTGTCGTAGCCCTCCCGATAGGCCTTCATCAGGTTGATGCGGGTCAGGTACTCGTTGGCGGAGTACACACCGGCCAGCGCCTCGCCCGGGATGCCCATGAACATGGGCAGGCCCGCGCCGGAGCCCACGAACACGGCCTTGTAGCCGTCCTCAAACATGTCGTCGATGGTGTAGGTGCGGCCCACCACCACGTTGGTCTCAACATCGGCGCCCAGGGCGGCGAGCTTGTCCACCTCGTTCTGGACAATGGCCTTGGGCAGGCGGAACTCGGGGATGCCGTAGACCAGCACGCCGCCGGCGGTGTGGAAGGCCTCGAAAATGGAGACCTCATAGCCCTTCTTGGCCAGATCGCTGGCGCAGGTCAGGCTGGCCGGGCCGGAGCCCACCACGGCCACCTTGATGCCGTTGGACTCGGGCTTCTTGGGCATGGCGTTGACATTCTCCCGGTACCAGTCGGCCACAAAGCGCTCCAGACGGCCGATGGCCACCGGCTCGCCTTTGATGCCGCGGACACAGTGGCACTCGCACTGGGTCTCCTGGGGGCAGACGCGGCCGCTGATGGAGGGCAGGGCGTTGGTGGCGGTGATGACCTCGTAGGCGCCCGCGAAGTCGCCCTCAGCCACCTTGGCGATGAACTCCGGGATGCGGATATTGACGGGGCAGCCCTTCACGCAGGGCATGTTCTTACAGCCCAGGCAGCGCTTGGCCTCGTCCATGGCCATCTCAGGCGTATAGCCCATGGCCACCTCTTTAAAATTATGATTGCGGACGTTGGGGTCCTGCTCCGGCATCGGATTCTTGGTCATGCTCATGTTCGGCATAATCGACAACCTCCCTTAGTGGATCATTTCTTTGGCGAGCTGCTCCATGCGGCAGGCGTGGCGCTCTTTCTCTTTGGCCTCCCGCTCGCGATACACGGAGTTGCGGTTCATCAGCTCGTCGTAGTCCACCTGATGGCCGTCAAAGTCGGGGCCGTCCACACAGGCGAATTTCATCTTGCCGCCCACCGTCACGCGGCAGCAGCCGCACATGCCGGTGCCGTCGATCATGATGGGGTTCAGGCTCACCAGGGTGCGCAGGTTGTAGGGCTTGGTGGTGGCGGAGACGAACTTCATCATGGGCACGGGGCCGATGGCGATGACCGCGTCGTACTTCTCGCCGGCCTCCAGGAGCTGCTGGAGCTTGACGGTGACGAAGCCCTTCTCGCCATAGGTGCCGTCGTCGGTCATCAGATAGAAGTTGTCGCAGGCCTGCTTGAACTCATCCTCCAGGATGACGATGTCCTTGGAGCGGAAACCGACGATGACGTCCACCTGGACGCCCTCGGCATGGAGGTGCTTGGCCTGGGGGTAGGCGATGGCGCAGCCCACGCCGCCGCCGATGACCATCACGCGCTTGACCTCGCCCAGCTCGTTCCGGGTGGGCACGCCCAGGGGGCCCACAAAGTCGTGGATGTAGTCGCCCTCGTTCAGATCGCCCAGCAGCTCGGTGGTCAGGCCCACCTTCTGGAACATGATCGTAATGGTCCCCTTCTCGCGGTCAAAGTCGCCGATGGTCAGGGGAATGCGCTCGCCCTCCTCATCCAGACGCAGGATAATAAACTGACCGGCCTGCGCCTTTTTGGCGATCATCGGGGCCTCTACTTCCAGCAGAGTCACGCTGGGATTGAGGACCTTCTTTCTCACGATTTTAACCATACTTTTTGACCTTTCCTTTCCCGTACCGCAGCCATGCACGCGCTCCCCCTCCCCTTCCCTGTGGCGGAGTGGAGCGTCCACATCCGTGCTCCGGCGCTTTCTCTGGCCGCCGGGCGGCCCAAACGCAGCGTTTTGAACCGCGCAGGTCCGGAGCGGCGCCCGATTCCGGCACCGTCTCCCCGCTTCGCGGTTCTTACATATGAAAAGATAACAGCTTCCGCTGCGTTTGTCAAGATTTTAACACGCTCCGGCAGCGGCATTTCCAGACTTTTTCCCCCAGAGCTTCCAGTCCAGGCGCAC
Source organism: Candidatus Flavonifractor intestinipullorum (assembly GCA_019118925.1). GTDB lineage: Bacteria > Bacillota > Clostridia > Oscillospirales > Oscillospiraceae > Pseudoflavonifractor_A > Pseudoflavonifractor_A intestinipullorum. The sequence continues at coordinate 5,876 of DWYC01000019.1, forward strand.
GGTAAAACGTCCCCCGGACAGCTCGGAGCGGACGCCGGCGCCCATCTGCTCCCCCAGGCTCTTGACAATGGCCAGGCCCAGGCCGGTATTCCGGCCGGTGCGCATCTTGTCGGCGGTGAAAAAGCGGTCGAACACGTGTCCCGCGTCCTCCTCGCTCAGACCCGGGGCGGCGTTGGAGAAGGTGGTGACCACCCGCTCCCCCTCCGGCCAGGCCCGGATCTCCATGGGACCGGCCCCGTGGTCCAGGGCATTGCGGAGCAGATTGGTGAACACCCGCAGCACGCCCCCCGGATCGGCCTGAACGCTGGGAAGTCCCTCGGGCAGATCCACCTCCACGTCGAAGCCCGCGTCGGTAAAGTCGTTGTAAAAGGCCGCCAGAAGCTGGGCAATGGCCCCGCGCAGGTCCACCGGGCGGACCTCCAGGGGAAATTCGCCCCCCTCCAGCCGGGAGAGGTCGTAAAAACTGGTGATGAGGCTCTGAAGCGCCTGGGCCCGGCTCTTCACCACCGCCAGGTATTCCGCCCGCTGCGCCGCCGTCAGGTCCTCCCCCTCCAGGAGCTGGAGATACCCCAGAATGGAGGTCAGAGGGGTGCGCAGGTCGTGGGAGATGTTGGAGATCTGACGGCGCAGCTCCTGCTCCCGCGCCCGGCTCTCGGCCCGGTCGGCCCGCCGCAGCTCCAGCAGCCGGTTGACCGCCTCCAGCAGATCCTCCGCCGTACCGTTGGGGGCCGCCAGACGAATGCGGGCGGCGCTGCCCTGCTCCTCCAGCTCCCGCAGCTGCCGCGCCGCCCCCCGCAGGGAGCGCCGCTGCGCCCAGACCCAAAACGTCAGACCCGCGCACAGCAGGGCCAGCGCCAGGCAGAGTATCACCATCGTTCTTCCTCCTCTCGGGGGCTCGTTCGTCTACCGCACATCCCGGCGGTGGAGCAGCAGCCATCCCAGCAGGGTGCTCCCGCCCAGCCACCCCAGGCCGATTCCCCAGCACCAGAGCTGATACTCCCAGGAGAGCCACCCGCTGAGATACTGGGGCATGGTCAGGGAGTAGGGTAAGAGCACCGCCTGTAAAAGGCCGCCGCTGTCGATGTTGAAGGTCCGGTCCACAAACAGGTTCACCAACACCACCAGCATGGGCTGGCCGAAAAAGAACATCATATAGTAGGCCGTCACCCACGCCCCCGGACTGCGGATGTTCATGGCGGCCAGGTGGCACACCCCCGCCGCGCTGCACCACAGCGGGAGCGCGCCCAGCAGGGCAAAGGCCAGCACGGCGGCATTGATGCGCTCATTCTCCGGCTGGTCGTGGGCCAGCAGCAACCAGCCGCCCCCCAGGCAGAAAACCAGCAGCACGCCGCACAGGGCCAGGCCCAGAATCAGCGCCGCCGCCAGTTTTCCCAGATAGACCCGCCCCCGGGTCAGGCCGAAGGAGAGCTCGTTTTTCAGCGTATCCGGTCCATTCCCATCCACCAGCTGTACCACCGCCGGGGCCAGGAACATCCCCATCACCGGCGTCAGGATCACCGCCGCCAGCAGGTTCGCATAGGAGCCGCCGCTCATCAGCGCCGAATAGGCCCCTGAGAGCAGCAGCAGGACCCCGGCCAACATGGCCAGGGCCTGCCGCTGGGAAACCCTCCACAGCTCCGCTTGAATATAGTTGAGCACAGACGGTCCCCCCTCGTTTTAGCCGGTCCGCCTCCGGGGCGGCCTGCATTTCGCCATCTCAGCGGATCTCCTTGCGCTGGAAAAAGAACAGCCCCAGCGCCGTGGCCGCGGCAAACCAGAGAAGGCCCACCAGCCAGCAAAGACCCAGATAACCTCCGTCAAAGGCCATATTCCGCAGGGAGTCCAGCATGACGCTGGGGGTGAACTGCCGCAGCATCTCAAATACCGGGTGGAAGAGCAGGCCGAACGCCTGGAGCACGCTGGGAATCACCCCCAGGATGCCCACCGCCAGGAACGCCGCCACCGTGGCGCTGCCCACCAGGAAGTAGCAGGCGATAACCACCGCCTGGGCCGCCAGCCACAGGGGCAGCGCCCCCGCCAGGCAGTATCCCATGAGGCTCCAGCCCTGGGCGTCCTGGGCGTCGTGGGGAAAGAGGAACCAGCAGCCCACCACGTAGAAGGCCAGCATAACCACTGCGGCGATCAGGGCCACCAGGATGGACACGCCCAGCTTGCCCAGATAGATGCGCGCCCGGGGCAGACCGTAGGAGACCTCGTTTTTCAGGGTGTCGTTCTTATACTGATCGGAAAAGACCACGTCGCCGGTGATGAGGGTGGCGTACAACCCCACGCTCAGCAGGAACGAGACGGTGGTGGCCGCATAGGAAAAATTCACGGTGGGGTTTCCCCAGTTCAGGGTCAGCCAGTAGCCCCACAGAAGCACGGCCTCCAAAACCAGGCAGACGCCCAGAGCCGCATAGAAATATTTCCGGTGGAACGTCTTAAAGCACTCGGCCGAGAGATAATTACGCATGATGGGCACCTCCGATCAGGGTCAGGAAATAGTCCTCCAGGTTGGCTCCCCGGCTCTCAATGGTGGCCAGGCCCACTCCGGCCTCCACCAGGGTCCGGGTCACCTCTGCCGGCTCCTCCAGATGGCTGTAGAGCCGGATCACCGTGTCGTTGAGCACCTCATAATCCATCGATCCCAGCTGCCGCTCCAGCGCCAGAGCCGCCCGGGAGGCGTCGTCCACGTGGAGCTCCAGACAGGCCCGGCACTTCTCCTCCAGGCGCGGGGCGCTGATCTGCTCCAGCATGACGCCGTGGTCGATGAAGCCGTAGCAGGTGGCCAGATTGGCCAGCTCCGAGAGAATGTGGCTGGAGATGAGAATGGTGGTCTGCCGCTCCCGGTTCAGGTCCAGAAGCAGGTTGCGGAATTCCACAATGCCCTCCGGGTCCAGGCCGTTGATGGGCTCGTCCAGGAGCAGGAAGTCCGGATGGTTCATCAGAGCCAGGGCCAGACCCAGACGCTGTTTCATGCCCAGAGAGAAGTTTTTAAAAACCTTCCGGCCCGTGTTGGTCAGGCCCGCGGCCTCCAGCGCCTCGTCCACCGCCCTCTTTCCGGGAATGCCCCGCTGGATGCGGTAGTACTCCAGATTCTGCCGGGCCGTCAGATAGGGATAGAAGCTGGGCGTCTCCACCATGGCCCCCGTCCGGCTGCGCATCCGGGCCAGGTCCCGGGGCGTGTGGGCCCCGAAGAGGGCCAGCTCCCCCTCGCTGGGGGCGGACTGGGCGGTAATCATGCGGATGATGGTGGTCTTGCCCGCGCCGTTGCGCCCCACCAGGCCGTAGATCTGCCCTTTCTCAATCGTCATGTCAATATGGTCCGCCGCCACCGTGCCGCCGTAGCGCTTGGTGAGCCCGCGGGTCGTCAAAACCGGTTCTGCCATGTGGCATTCACCTCTCCTTTCTGATTGTGACGCCATTGTACCAGGCAGAGCCCAACTTCCTCTAAAGCAAAGATTAAGAATGTGTGAATCCCGTCAGTCGGCCATTTTAAAGCCGATGCCCCAGACGGTCTTGATGTAGTCCCCCTTGCTGGCCTTGTTGAGCTTGGAGCGCAGGTTGGAGATGTGCACGTTCACCGTATTGTCGTCCCCCATGTACTCCCCGCCCCAGACCTGCTCATAGAGCTGCTCCCGGGTAAAGACCTTCTTGGGGTGGGCCATGAGCAGGGCGAGAATCTCAAACTCCCGGGCGGTGAGGTTCACCGGTTTTCCGTCCGCCGTCACCGAGACCGCCTCCCGGTCCAGCGTCAGCGCCCCGTGGGTGAGCACGCCGCCCTCCCCTCCGCCGCCCGAGAACTCCTTATACCGACGCAGCTGGGCCTCCACCCGGGCCAGAACCTCCGCATTGTCGAAGGGCTTCGGAATAAAGTCGTCCGCCCCCAGCCGCAGCACGTTCACCCGGTCCTCCAGCCCCGCTTTGGCCGAGAGCACGATGATGGGCATGGTGCGCTTTTTCCGCATCTTCTGGATGAATTCCTCCCCGGTGAGGCCGGGGAGCATCAGGTCCAGCAGCACCAGGTCGTAATTGTACTGGGTGGCCCAGAGCTCGGCCTCGCTGCCCGAAAAGGCCGCCCGGCAGTCGTAACCCTCGTTCCCCAGCACCGTACACAGCAGGCGGTTGATGTCCGGGTCGTCCTCCACCACCAGAATGTGGCAGGTCTCCATATGCGCTTCCTCCTCTTTATTTTACCCGCAGCTTCCTGGCCAGCGCCCCGTCCGGGTCCACATAGGCGGTCTGATAGGTCGTATAGACCACCATCCCCGGCCGGGCCCCCGCCGGCTTTTTGACAAACTTCACCGGCGTGTAGTCCACCGGCACTTTTTTACCCTCCCGGCCCTGGGAGAACCACGCCGCCAGCACGGCCGCTTCCTGAAGGCTCTGGGCGTCCGGGTCGGCCCCCTCCGTCCAGAGAATCACGTGGGAGCCGTGAATCTTCTGGGTGTGGAACCAGATATCCCGCTTCCCCGCCGCCTTGGTGGTGAGCTGGTCGTTCTGGCTGTTGTTCTTTCCCACCGAGATGCGCAGCCCCGCCGAGGAGCGGAACTCCATAGGCTTGCCCGCCAGGCGGCGCTCCCGCTTGGCGGCCGTCTTGGCCCGGCGGAGGTAGCCCGTGTCGGTGAGCTCCTGCCGGATCTCCAGAAGGTCCCGCTCCCCCTCGGCCAGGGTGATATTCTCCAGGACGCTGTTGAGATAGTCCAGCTCCTTCTCGCCCTTCTCGATTTGTATGGTCAGCATCTCCTGGGCCGTTTTAGCCCGGTTATAGTCCTTATAATACCTGGCCGCGTTCTGCTGGGGGGTCCGCAGGGGGTCCAGCTTGATCTCGATCTCCCGGTACTCCGGGTCGTAGAAGTCCGCCGCCCGCAGGATGCTCTGGCCCTTCTCCATGGCGTGGAGGTTGGAGGTGATGATATCCCCGAGCTGCCGCAGGCGTTCCCGGTCCCGGGTGGCCTCCAGTTCCCGGCGCTGGTTGCCCAGCTTGCGCTCCACCCGGTCCCGGGCGTTGGTCACCGCCTTGATGAGATCCTGTCCCCGCTGCCGGGTGCGCTCGGCCTGGTCCCGCTGCTCATAAAAGTGGTCCAGCAGAGCTGCGAAGCTCTCCTGCCGCTCACAGCGGGCCTCAAAGCCGTACTGGCGGACGGGCATAAAGGTAAAGTCCATTACCTTGTCACCCATTGTCAGGAGATAAGGTGCGAAGCGTTTCTCCTGAATCAGTGTGACAAGGTTTTCTACTTCACAGAGCAAGTTCCCCCCGTCCTCTCCCGCCCGGAAGGCCAGCTCCCGGGCGATGAGGGGCGAGAGCCCCGTGAAAGCGTCCAACAGCAGTTTCTCGGGCGCTTTGCCCATGGGATTCCGGAGGGCGGCGGCGCGCTCTTCCGGCGTGGCGGTGAGGAAATTGCACTTCTCCGGCGCCGGAGGCAGGCGATAGAACAGGCCGGGGAGCACCTGCCGCTTGGCCGAGAGGTCGGCGTCCACCCGCCGCAGGCAGTCCACAATCCGCCCCGCTTCGTCCAGCAGGATCAGGTTGGCCCGGCGGCCCATGCACTCCAGAATGAGGCGGCGCTCCACCCGGTCCCCCAGCTCGTCCAGGGTCTCCAGGCGGAAGTCCACCAGGCGCTCCATCGGGGGCTGGGACACCTCCAGAATGCGCCCGCCGGTCAGGTGCTTGCGCAGAAGCATACAGAACATGGGGGGCTTGTCCGGATTCTCCCGGTTCAGGGTGGTCATCTGGGCCCGGGGCTGGCTGGGGCTGGCCGAGAGGAGCAGCTTTCCGTTCCCCTGGGGGCCCCGCACCGCCAGGACCACCTCGTCCCGTCCGGGCTGATAAATTTTGTCAATTTTTCCGCCCTCCAGGGCGGCTTTCAGCTCCTCCACCACGGCGGAGAGGCATACGGCGTCTAACGGCATGGGTCATTCCTCCATCATCTGGGCAAAGAGCTCGTTGAGCCGGCCGGTCCGGCCCTGCAGGTACAGCCAGCCGAACAGGGCCTCCAGCCCGGTGGCGCTCTGGTACTCGGCGCGGCTGGCGTTCTGGGGGACGGAGTGGGGGCTGGTATTGCGGCCCCGGCGGTACACGTCCCCCTCCTCCTCGTCCAGCAGGGGAAGGATGCGCTCGACCATCCGGGCCTGGGCCGGGGCGGCCACATAGCGCACGGTGGCCTTGTGCAGGCCCCGGGCGCTGGCCTTCCCGTGGAGACACAGCCAGGTGCGCACCATCACCTCAAATACCGCGTCCCCCAGATGGGCCAGGCCCAGGTTGCTGATGGCCGCCAGCTGGTCGCGGGTGGCGCTGCAGTGAAAATAGTCCATGGGTCCTCCTTATGTTATACCACCTGGAACAGGTAGAATTTCAGATAGTCGGTCTCGGGCACGTTCCAGAGGATGGGGTGGTCGGGGGCCTGCTGCCGGGCCTCGATCTGCCGCAGCTGTACTCCCGCGTCCCGGGCGGCCGAGCGGAGCATGCGGACAAAGCGCTCATTCTCCATAAAGTGGGAGCAGGAGCAGGTGGCCAGGTATCCGCCCCGGGGCAGCAGCTTCATGGCCCGGTAATTGATCTCCTTATAGCCCCGCGCCGCCGCGTCCACCGTTTTCCGGCTCTTGGTAAAAGCCGGCGGGTCCAGAATGATGAAGTCGTAGGGGTGCCCTCCCTTCTCCTCCAGCGCGGGCAGCAGGTCGAACACGTTGGCCGCCACGCAGTCCACCACGCCCTCCAGGCCGTTGCGGCGGACGTTCTCCCGGGCCAGGTCCACCGCCGACTCGGACACATCCACGGCGGTGACGTGCTCCGCGCCCCCCCTGGCGGCGTTGAGGGCGAAGGACCCGGTGTGGGTGAAGCAGTCCAGCACCCGCCGCCCCGCCGCCAGACGGGCCACCGCCAGGCGGTTGTACTTCTGGTCCAGGAAAAAGCCGGTTTTTTGGCCGTTTTCCACGTCCACCGCGTACGTAATTCCGTTCTCCACCAGCGTGGTGACCGGCTCGCCCGGGTCGGGGACGCCCTCCAGAGGATACCAGCCCTTGCTCTCCTCCAGGCCCTCGTGGAGGCGCAGGCCCACGTCGTTGCGCTCATAGATGCCCCGGATGGACTGGCCGTCCTCGGTCAGCACGTTGTAGAGGAGCGGGAAAATCACCGGCTTGAGCCGCTCCATCCCCAGAGAGAGGGTCTGGGTCACCAGCAGGTCGTGGAACCGGTCCACCGTCAGGCCGGGGAAGGAGTCGGCCTCCCCAAAGATGATCCGGCAGCCGTCGATGTCCGGTCCCATGACGCTTTTCCGATAGGCCCAGGCGTAGCGGATGCGCCGCTCCCAGAAGGCGGCGTCAAATTTGTCGTTGGCGTTGCGGGAGATAAGGCGCACCCGGATCTTGGAGCGCTCGCTGAGGAAACCCGTGCCCAGATAGCGGCCCTTTCCGCTGACCACGTCCACCAGGCCGCCGTTTTCATACGCGCCCTCTACCGATACAACCTCTCCCTCGTACACCCAGGGGTGGCCCCCCGTCAGGGCCCGCTCTCCTTTCGGCGTCACGGTGACTTTGGCATAACCCCGTTCCTGTTTCATGGCGCTCTCTCCTCTTTCGCTTCTCTGCGTGATGGCTCAGAATAATTTAGTATACCGCAAATCCCGGCAAAACTCAACCGGAAGCCGCTCCCGACAGAAGTGTAAAAAGTATTTGACATTTTCCCCCGCGTGTGATAGACTCATTTTGTCAAAAGCTTTGGACATTTCAGAAAGGAGCACTTCTATGGATCAACGAAGCCTCACCCTGCTGGCCGTCCTGTTCTGGGTCGTGCTGGCCCTCTCTCTGGTCTGTATTCTGTGGATGTTTTTCTCTCTGGCCCGCCAGGGGGACGAGCGCCGGAAGGCCATCCTCACCCGGGCCTGCTGCCATACCTTCTACACCGTGGTGGTCCTGCTGGTGCTGGGGGTGGCGGAGTCCCTGTTCCGCTCCCTCACCGGGGCGGACTACCCTTCCGTGGAGTTCAACGCCCTGATTCTGCTGGCCCTGGTGGCGGTGCTCTACACCGTCAACCTCTTTTGGTGCACGCGCAAGATGGGAGGTTAACATGGACAACCGCATCCGGGAGCTGCGAAAAGCCCTGGGGCTCTCGCAGGAGGCCCTGGCCAAGCGCTGCGGCGTCTCCCGCCAGACCATCAACGCCATTGAGAACAACAAGTACGATCCCACGCTGGCACTGGCCTTCCGCCTCTCCGAGGCGCTGGAGACCACGGTGGACGCCCTCTTCTCCCCCTGAGGCGGGCAAAAAAGCCAGGGAGCACAGGCTCCCTGGCTTTTTCCACGGTTCAGCGGTTGGCCGCCGCCTCGAAATGGTCGTCAATCTGCTTGGTGAACTCCAGGGCCGAGTTGTAGCCCATCTTCTTGTTGCGGTTGTTCATGGCCGCCACCTCGATGATGACCGCCAGATTCCGCCCCGGCTTGACGGGGACGGTGGTGACGGGCACCTTCACGTCCAGGATGTCCATAAAGTTCTCGTCCACCCCCAGCCGGTCGTACACCGCGTCCTCCTGCCAGGGTTCCAGATTGATGGCCATGTCGATGGCGCACTCGTCCTTGACGGCGCTCATGCCGAACAGGCGGCGCACGTCCACCACTCCGATGCCCCGCAACTCCATATAGTGGCGGATGAGCTCGGGGGCGGTCCCCGTCAGGTCGTGGGTATTGATGCGCCGGATCTCCACCGCGTCGTCGGCGATGAGGCGGTGTCCCCGCTTGACCAGCTCGATGGCCGTCTCGCTCTTGCCCACGCCCGAGTCCCCCAGCAAGAGCACTCCCTCGCCGTAGACCTCCACCAGCACGCCGTGCCGGGTGATGCGGGGGGCCAGGTGGTTGTGCAGCGAGGTCACCACCGCGCTGATGAAATCCGTGGTCGTGGCGCTGCAGCGCAGGATGGTCCGGTCGTATTTTTCCGCCAGCTCCATGCACTCGGGGAAGGGTTCGATGCCCCGGGCGATGATAAAAGCGGGCAGATCATACTGAAAGAGGGTCTCGAAGCGCTCCCGCCGCTCCCCGGCGCTCAGGCCGGAGAGGTAGGTGGTCTCCACCAGACCCACCACCTGGAGCCGCTCCGGGTCGAAGTAGTCGAAAAAGCCCGTCAATTGCAGGCCCGGCCGGTTCACATCCTCCGTGGCGATGGCCCGGTTCTGGTAGCCCTTCGCCCCGCGCAGGACTTCCAGCTGAAATTCGTCGATGAGTTTGCCCAGCTTGACGCTGTAATTGGTGGCCATAGGCACGCCCTCCTTTTGATTCCAGTCCCAGTCATTTGTTCCTAGTATACCACCGGCCGCCGCCTTTTGGCAACCGCAGGCAGGCGGCAGAATTTTTTTCATTTTTCTCTTGCAATTTCGATTAAAATCTGCTATTCTAATAGCCGATGCTTTGTAAGCGTGATATTGACAAGCGAGGAGGTTCAAGCGAATGGCCAAATGCGAGTTTTGCGATAAGGGCGTTGTGTTCGGCATCAAGGTTTCTCACTCCCACCGCCGCAGCAACCGCCCCTGGAAGCCCAACGTGAAGCGTGTCAAGGCGATTGTCAACGGTACGCCTAAGCACGTCTATGTGTGCACCAGATGCCTCCGTTCGGGTAAGGTCACCCGCGCTGTGTAATTTAGTTCGGATTCACACAGGCTTTTGGAAAGCGCCCATGCCGGCCGGCATGGGCGCTTTCCTCTGTGCAGAGAGAGTTATAAGCGCGCCCCCGCCGTAAAGGCGGGGGCGCGCTTTCTGTTCCACCTGGCTGGAACGATTAGGCCTTTCCGTCGCAGCCCAGCACGTCGATGATCTTGTGCTTGACCAGCTCCTTGATGTTGGCCCGGGCGGGCTTGAGGTACTCGCGGGGGTCGAACTTGTCGGGATGCTCGTTGAAGAACTGGCGGATGGTGCCGGTCATGGCCAGACGCAGGTCGGAGTCGATGTTGATCTTACACACGGCCATGCTGGCGGCCTTGCGCAGCTGCTCCTCGGGAATGCCCACGGCGTCGGGCATCTTGCCGCCGTTGTCGTTGATCATCTTCACATACTCCTGAGGCACGGAAGAGGAGCCGTGGAGCACGATGGGGAAGCCGGGCAGGCGCTTGGAGACCTCCTCCAGCACGTCGAAGCGCAGCGGAGGGGGAACCAGAATGCCCTTCTCGTTGCGGGTGCACTGGTCGGCGGTGAACTTATAGGCGCCG
>DWYC01000020.1 GCA_019118925.1 Candidatus Flavonifractor intestinipullorum
GTGGACCAGCGCCCAGGGCCTGGAGATCTACACCAGCGCCGGGCCGGAGACTGCGGCGCGCAACGTGCTGGCGGCGGACCTCGTCGCGCGCTTCCGGGCGGCGGGGGTCAAGATCCGGCAGGAGCCGGTCAAGCACAACCTGAATCTCACGGTACTGGTCCAGGCCAGCGCCCCCGCCTGCCTCATCGAGTACGGCTACCACACCAACGAGGAGGACGTGTCCCTGCTCAAGAGCGGCGCCTACCGGGACAAGCTGGCCCGGGCCACGGCGGACGGGATCTGCGGCTGGTTAGGCGTGGCCGTGGAGGAGGCGCCCGGCGTCCCCGCCGCCCCGGAGGAGCCCGCGGAGTGGGCCCGGGAGAGCTGGGACAAGGCCGCGGCCCGGGGCGCCCTGGACGGCACGCGGCCCACGGACCCCGCCACCCGGCAGGAGCTGGCCTGCGCGCTGGACCGGCTGGGCCTGCTGGACTGAGACGAGGAGGTACATATGGAACATAAAATCACGGCGGGCACCATCGCCCGCACCATTGTTCTGTTGCTGGCCCTGGTGAACCAGTGCCTGAGCATGGCGGGCATCCAGGTCATCCCCATCGCCGATGAGGACATCAACACCCTGGTGACCACCCTGTGGACGGTGTGTGCGTCCCTCGCGGCCTGGTGGAAGAACAACAGCTTCACCCGGGCGGCTTTGGACGGCGACGCCCTCATGCGGCAGGAGAAGGGAGCGTAAGCGTGGAGTGGACCGTCGTGGGGGTGCTCATCGCCCTGGTGGGGCTGGGCGCGTCCATCATCAAGCCCATTGTGACCCTCACCCAGTCCATCACCAAGCTCACCGTGGTGGTGGAGCGGGTCGAGCGGGAGCTGGCCCAGCAGGCCGCCCACAGCCAGGAGAGCCACAAGCGCCTCTGGGCCCATAACGACGCCCAGGACCAGCGCCTGGACGACCATGAGACCCGAATCAGCGTCCTGGAGCACCGGTAACCCGCGCAAAAAATCTAGCTTCCTCCGCTTGCTTTCCGGGCCAAAAAGTGCTATATTAAAGCCAGATAGGGAACTCCCGCCTCTCATTTGAGGGGCGGGAGTTATTTGGTATAAGACGTACTCCCGACGGGAAATTGGCCGGGAAAGACGGTGGCCGCCGCCTGGGGGCGGTACGCATTTCGGGGGAAGAACTACCGCCTGGTGGACCTGCCGGGGACGTACTCCCTGAAAACCCGTTCGGCCGAGGAGGCGGTAGCCCGGGATTTTCTGTGCCTGGGGGGCGTGGACGGAGCGGTGGTGGTGTGCGACGCCACCTGCCTGGAGCGGAATCTGAACCTGGTGCTCCAGACCATCGAGGTCATGCCCCGCACGGTGGTGTGCGTGAATCTGCTGGATGAGGCGGCCCGGCGGGGCGTCCAGGTGAATCTGGAGACCCTCTCCCACCGGCTGGGCGTCCCGGTGGTGGGCACATCGGCCGGCCGGGGAGAGGGGCTGGAGGAGCTCCTGGCGGCGGTGGAGCGGGTGGTGGAAGAAAACCTCCAGGCCCCGCCGCCACGGTACTTACCCCCCATTGAGCGGGCGCTGGAGGAGCTGACAGCGGCGCTGGAGGGGCGCACAGGCCCCCTCCCCGCCCGGTGGGCGGCGGCCAGACTCCTGGAGGGGGACGAGGGGGCGCTGGATACCCTCCGGCAGGGGGCGGGGGAGGCCTGGCAGGAGGAGAAGGCGGACGAGTGCCAGGAAAAAGTCCGGAGGGACCTGGCCCGGGCAGGGCTGGAGGGCCGGGCGGTGGGGGAGCGGATGGCCTCCTGCCTGGTGTGGACGGGGGAGGACCTGGCCCATGCCGCAGTCTCGGCCCCCGCCGGAGACGACTGGAGGGACCGGCGGCTGGACCGGCTGCTCACCAGCCGGTCCACCGGTATCCCCCTGATGCTCCTGCTGCTGGCGGGCATTCTCTGGCTTACCATCGCGGGGGCCAACTACCCCTCCCAGTGTCTCTCCGACGGGCTCTTCTGGCTGGGAGAGCAGTTCCGCGTGCTGCTGCGGACAGCGGGCGCGCCGCTCTGGCTGCGGGAAGCCCTGATTCAGGGGGTGTGGCGGGTGCTGGTCTGGGTGGTGTCGGTCATGCTGCCGCCCATGGCCATTTTCTTCCCCCTGTTTACCCTGCTGGAGGATTTCGGCTACCTGCCCCGGGTGGCGTTTGTGCTGGACCACGCTTTCCGAAGGGCCAGGGCCTGCGGCAAACAGGCGCTGACCATGTGCCTGGCGTCCCCAGGGGACGCGGCGTCCGCCTGCGGCGGATAGAGGGCGAGGCAAGGGACCATAATCTTCAAATATTTTCCAATACTCAGAGGAGATTGACGATTTTACCGGCGCAAATCCACGCTCCCGGCGCCAAATGGGGGATATTTGGGGGAATTGGGTTGCCAAACCGGCGCGCGTACAGGCCGGAGGGTGTCCAGATGTAGAAAATACGCCCCGCCCGCCGGGGGAAGCGGGAGGAGAACCGGCCGCAAATCCAGCCGTGACGCGGATTTGGGCGGTGTGGGGGAAGCCGAGCACAGGACACAAAATGTGCTTTACAAAATGCGGAGAGGCACTATATAATGTACAGGCAAACAGAAACAGCCCATCCCTCCAGCGCTGTGGGGGGATGGCGCTTCTTTTCCATAGAAAAAAGGAGAGAGCATATGAAGATCATGAAGCGCAGCGGCGTGGAGGCCCAGTTCCACCGGGAGAAGATCGCCGCGGCGGTGGGCAAGGCCAACCGCTCTACCGGACAGACTCCCGAGCTTACCGACGAGCAGATCGAGGCGATTGCGGCCCAGATCGAGGCCGACTGCCAGGAGCTGGGCCGGGCCCCCTCGGTGGAGGAGGTTCAGGAGATGGTGGAGACCGCCATCATGCGCTACGGCGCCTATGAGACGGCCAAGCACTACATCCGCTACCGCTACGACCACAGCCTCCGCCGGGCGGCCAACACCACCGACAACCAGATCCTCTCCCTCATCGAGTGCAACAACGAGGAGGCCAAGCAGGAGAACGCCAATAAGAACCCCACCGTCAACTCGGTCCAGCGGGACTACATGGCCGGCGAGGTCTCCAAGGACATCACCCGGCGGCTGCTCCTGCCCCCCGAGATTGTGGAGGCCCACGAGGCGGGCATCATCCACTTCCACGACATGGACTATTACGCCCAGCACATGCACAACTGCGACCTGGTGAATCTGGAGGACATGCTCCAGAACGGCACCGTCATCTCGGGCACCATGATTGAAAAGCCCCACAGCTTCTCCACCGCCTGCAACATCGCCACCCAGATCATCGCCCAGGTGGCCTCCAACCAGTACGGCGGGCAGTCCATCTCCCTGACCCACCTGGCCCCCTTCGTGGAGGTCTCCCGCCAGAAGATCCGCTCCGAGGTGCTGGCCGACCTGGCCATCTGCGGCGGCTCTACCGAGCCGGAGGTGGTCCACCGCATTGTGGAAAAGCGCCTGCGGGAGGAGATCCGCCGGGGCGTGCAGACCATCCAGTATCAGGTGGTCACCCTCATGACCACCAATGGACAGGCCCCCTTCATCACGGTGTTTATGTACCTGGGAGAGGCCAAGAGCGAGCAGGAGAAAAAGGATCTGGCCCTCATCATTGAGGAGACCCTGAACCAGCGCTACCAGGGCGTGAAGAACGAGGTGGGCGTTTGGATCACCCCCGCCTTCCCCAAGCTCATCTACGTGCTGGAGGAGGAGAACATCCACCCCGATTCCCCCTACTACTATCTCACCAAGCTGGCCGCCCGGTGTACCGCCAAGCGCATGGTCCCCGACTACATCTCGGAAAAGGTCATGCTCCAGAACAAGGTGGACAAGAACGGGGAGGGGCACTGCTACACCTGCATGGGCTGCCGCTCCTTCCTCACGCCCTATGTGGACCCGGAGACCGGAAAGCCCAAGTACTACGGCCGCTTCAACCAGGGCGTGGTGACCATCAACCTGGTGGACGTGGCCCTCTCCTCCGGCGGGGACCGGGAGAAGTTCTGGAAGATCTTCGACGAGCGGCTGGAGCTGTGCTACCGGGGCCTCATGTGCCGCCACAACCGCCTCAAGGGCACCCTCTCCGACGCGGCCCCCATCCTGTGGCAGTACGGGGCCATCGCCCGGCTGAAGAAGGGCGAGCCCATTGACAAGCTCCTCTACAACGGCTACTCCACCATCTCTCTGGGCTATGCCGGCCTCTACGAGTGCGTCAAGTACATGACCGGCAAGTCCCACACCGACCCGGAGGCCACCCCCTTCGCGCTGGAGGTCATGGAGCATATGAACCAGGCCACCGCCCGCTGGAAGGCCAAGGAGCACATCGACTTCTCCCTCTACGGCACCCCCATGGAGTCCACCACCTACCGCTTTGCCAAGTGCCTGCAAAAGCGCTTCGGCATCATCCCCGGGGTCACCGACAAGGCCTATATCACCAACAGCTATCACGTCCACGTCACCGAGGAGATCGACGCCTTCACCAAGCTCTCCTTCGAGGCCCAGTTCCAGACCCTCTCTCCCGGCGGGGCCATCAGCTATGTGGAAGTGCCCAACATGCAGAACAACATTCCGGCGGTGCTGCGGCTGATGCAGTTCATCTACGACAACATCATGTACGCCGAGCTCAACACCAAGAGCGACTACTGCCAGGTCTGCGGCTACGACGGGGAGATCGGCATCGTGGAGGACGAGGACGGCAAGCTGGTCTGGGAGTGCCCCAACTGCCACAACCGGGATCAGGACAAGATGAACGTGGCCCGGCGGACCTGCGGATACATCGGCACCCAGTTCTGGAATCAGGGCCGCACCCAGGAGATCCGGGAGCGGGTTCTGCACCTGTAAGAGAAGGGGCGGACATTTATGAATTACGCCGCCATCAAGCGCCGGGATATCGCCGACGGCCCCGGTGTGCGGGTGTCGCTCTTCGTCTCGGGGTGCACCCACCGCTGCAAGGGCTGCTTCAATGAGGAGGCCCAGAACTTTTCCTACGGGGAGCCCTTCACCCCGGCGGTGGAAGAGGCCCTCCTGGAGGACCTGGCCCCCGACTACGTGGACGGGCTCACCCTCCTGGGCGGGGAGCCCTTTGAGCCGGTCAACCAGCGCGCGCTGCTGCCCTTCCTCCGCCGGGTCAGGGAGCGCTTTCCTCAAAAAGACGTGTGGGCCTATACGGGCTACGTCTATGAGGAGGAGCTCCTCCGGGAGAGCCGGGCCCGGTGCGAGGTCACGGACGAGCTTCTCTCCCTCGTCGACGTGCTGGTGGACGG
The DNA here is from genome assembly GCA_019118925.1 of Candidatus Flavonifractor intestinipullorum. Taxonomy (GTDB): domain Bacteria; phylum Bacillota; class Clostridia; order Oscillospirales; family Oscillospiraceae; genus Pseudoflavonifractor_A; species Pseudoflavonifractor_A intestinipullorum. Next base: position 5,273 of record DWYC01000020.1, read on the forward strand.
GGAGTTTGTGGAGGAGGAAAAGGATATCACCCTTCTCTTCCGGGGCTCCGCCAACCAGAGGCTCATCGACCTGAAGGCCACCCGGGCGGCCGGAGCGGTCGTTCTCTGGCAGCCCCGGGATTGACAGACCCGCTTGGAAAAAACGCCGCCCCCGCGCCATCGGCGCGGGGGCGGCGTTTTGGTTCAGCTCAGATGCCAGATATCCCGGTCATACTCGGCGATGGTGCGGTCGGAGGAAAAATAGCCCGACTTGGCGATATTCACCAGCATTTTCCGGGCCCAGGCGGTACGGTCCTCAAAATCGGACAGCGCCCGCTCTTTGGCGGCGATATAGTCCTGCGTGTCCAGCAGGGCCATAAAATAGTCCTTGTGCTTCATATCCCGCCACAGGGTGGCCAGAGCCGCGGGGTCCCCCACCGAGAGCAGTTCCGGCGAGACCAGGAAGTCCACCAGGTACTCCACCCCGGGACGGTGATACTGCTCCAGGCTCCGATAGCTCCCCTCCTGATAGAGGCGGATGACCTCCTGACTGGAGGCGCCGAAGGTGTAGACCGCCTCGGGGCCCACCAGCTGGGCGATCTCCACATTGGCCCCGTCCAGAGTGCCCAGCGTCACCGCGCCGTTGGCCATGAGTTTCATGTTGCCCGTGCCGCTGGCCTCCTTGGAGGCCAGGGAGATCTGCTCAGACAGGTCGCAGGCAGGGATGAGCTGCTCGGCCCAGGAGACATTGTAGTTCTCCACCATGACCACCCGCAGCCAGGGGCGCACCTGGGGGTCGGCGTCGATGAGGGCCTGGAGGGAGAGAATCAGATGGATGATGTGCTTGGCCATCTGATAGGCCGGGGCGGCCTTGGCTCCGAAGAGAACCGTGATGGGCCGGGCGGGGAGGCGGCCGCCCTTGATCTCCAGATATTTGTAGATGACATACAGGGCGTTCATCTGCTGGCGCTTATACTCGTGCAGGCGCTTGATCTGAATGTCGAAGAGGGACGCGGGGTCAAGCTCCACGCCCTGGCGCTCCCGCAGAGCGCGGCACAGGCGCTCCTTGTTGGCCGCCTTGATGGACAGAAGCTCCTCCAGAGCGGCGGTGTCCTCCTGAAAGGCCAGCAGCCCCTCCAGCGCCCCGGGCGCGGTTTTCCACTCCGGACCGATGTGGGCAGTGATCCACTCCGAGAGGGCCGGATTGCACACCTCCAGCCACCGGCGGAAGGTGACGCCGTTGGTTTTGTTGTTGAATTTTTCGGGGTAGAGCTCATAGAAGGGCTTGAGCTCCGTGTGCTTGAGGATCTCGGTGTGCAGGGCGGCCACGCCGTTGACCGAACGGCCGAAATGGATGTCCAGGTGGGCCATGTGGACCCGCCCCTCCCCGTCCAGAATGGCGGTGCGGGGGTCGGCGGAGCGCGCCCGGGCCCGGCGGTCCAGCTCCTGGAGGATGGGGACAAGCTGGGGGGCCGCCGTCTCAATGAACTCCAGGGGCCACTTCTCCAGCGCTTCGGCCAGGATGGTGTGGTTGGTGTAGGCGCAGGCGCCGGAGACCTGCTCGACGGCCGCATCCATGGAGAGACCCCGCTCCAGAAGCAGGCGGATGAGCTCCGGGATGACCATGGAGGGGTGGGTGTCGTTGATCTGTACGACGACGTGCTCGGACAGGGTTTCGGGAGAATAGCCCCGCTCCTCCAGCTCGGAGAGGATGAGCTGGGCGCCGGCGGAGACCAGAAAATACTGCTGATAAACCCGCAGAAGCTGCCCGGCGCGGTCGCTGTCGTCAGGGTAGAGGAAGGAGGTCAGGCTGTGAGGGATGTCCCCCTTCTCAAAGTCGATGCCGTGGGCCGGGGCCGGGGCGGGCTCAGGGACGTCGAAGAGGTGCAGGCGCCCGGCTGTCCCGGTGTGGGCGCCGGGGATGGCGATGTCGTAGAGCACCGCCGGGAGAGAGAAGCCGCCGAAGGGGACGGAGAAGGTTTTCCCCGTGGGGATGAGCCAGCTCTCGGCCTCCATCCAGGGGTCGGGCTCCTCCTGCTGTTTGAGGTCCGCCAGTTTCTGACGGAAGAGGCCGTAATGGTAGTTGAGGCCCACTCCATCCCCGTTCAGGCCCAGAGCGGCGATGGAGTCCAGAAAGCAGGCGGCCAGGCGGCCCAGCCCGCCGTTGCCCAGAGAGGGCTCCCGCTCCTGTTCCTCCAGCCCGGCGAGGGAGCGGCCCATTCCGGCGAGCAGATCCCGGGCCTCCTCAAAGAGTCCCAGAGCCAGCAGGTTGTTGCTCAAAAGTTTGCCCATCAGAAATTCCGCGGAGAAATAATAGAGCTTTCGCGCCCCGTCCGGCGCAGGCCGGGCGGTGGAGAGATCCTGGGTTACCGCCATGAGGGCGTGAAAAAGCTGTGCGTCGCCGCACTCCTCCGGGGGGAGCTGATACCGCTCCATGGTTTTGGCCCGCAGGCGCTGGGACAGATTCATATGGGAACACTCCTTTTTGTCAAATGGGCGGCCGGCTCAGGGCATGCGCCCGTAGCAGGCGGTCATCCGCCGGATGCGCCCGGCCAGCTCCGGGGAGAAGTCCGCCGGCGAGGCGCGCCAGCGCCAGTTCTTTCCCACGGTGGAGGGCTGATTCATCCGGGCGCGGTTGTCCAGCCCCAGGTAGTCCTGCATGGGGACCACGCACCATTTGGCCACCGAGGACATGGCCGCGCGGATGAAATCCCAGTGCAGGGGCTGCGCCGTGCCCTCCGGACGGCCCAGATACTCCCGCACCAGGGCCCGCTCCTCCGGGAGGATGGTCTCATACCAGCCCTCGACGGTCTCGTTGTCGTGGGTGCCGGTGTAGACCACGCAGTTGGGGGTGTAATTGTAGGGGAAATACTCCGCCGCCCCCGAGGAGTCCCGGGAGTCGAAGGCAAATTCCAGCACCTTCATCCCCGGGAAACCGCACGCCTGCACCAGCCGGCGCACCGAGTCGGTCAGATACCCCAGGTCCTCGGCAATGACGGGCTTTTCCCCCAGGGCGGCGCGCACTGCGTCAAAGAGCGCGGACCCGGGGCCCGGCTTCCATACGCCGCTCAGGGCGTTCTCCGCGCCGTAGGGGATGGCAAAGTACTCGTCAAAGCCGCGGAAGTGGTCGATGCGCACCACGTCGTAGCGCCGGTAGCAGCGCGCCAGGCGCGCAATCCACCAGGCAAACCCGGTGGCGCGGTGGTAATCCCAATCGTAGAGCGGGTTGCCCCAGAGCTGGCCCGTGGCGGAGAAGCCGTCCTGCGGCACCCCGGAGACCCCGGTGGGACGCCGGTCTCCGTCCAGTTGGAAGAGCTCCGGATTGGCCCAGGTGTCCGAGGAGTCGAAGGCCACATAGATGGGGATGTCCCCGATGATCCGGATGCCCTTCCCGTTGGCGTACCGCTTCAAGGCTCCCCACTGGCGGTCGAATTCATACTGCAGAAAGCACTGAAAGGCGCGCTCCTCCGCCAGCTCCCCGCGGGCCCGCTCCAGCGCCCCGGGGTCCCGCAGGCGCAGCTCGTCCTCCCAGGTATCCCAGGAGGCGCCGTTCCGGGCGTTTTTGAGGGCCATGAAGAGGGCGTAGTCCTCCAGCCAGTCCCGGTTTTCCGAGAGGAACGTCCGATAATCCGGCTCATCCGCCCCCCGCCAGCGGTGAAAGGCCCGGCGCAGAAGGGGATAGCGGCTCTGGTAGAGCTTGTCGTAGGCCACCCGCGCCGGGTCGTCTCCCCAGTCCGCCCCCGCGCACTCGGCGGAGGTGAGCAGACCCTCTTCCACCAGGGCGTCCAGGTCGAGGAAGTAGGGATTGCCCGCGAAGGTGGAGAAGGACTGATAGGGGCTGTCCCCGAAGCCGGTGGGGCCCAGGGGGAGAATCTGCCAAAAGGTCTGCCCCGCCTGGGCGAGCCAGTCCACAAAGGCGTAGGCCTCCCTGGAGAAGCAGCCGATTCCGTAAGGGGAGGGGAGGCTGCTGATGGGCATTAAGATTCCGCTTGCTCGCATGGATGTTCCTCCAATCGTCCGGTGGCCATCACGCCGAAGTGGTCGGAGACCACCGGACCGTTTATTCCGTCCAGCAGGACCTGGCAGCGCTCCACCGCCGTGGGACGGCTGCACAGGATGTAGTCGATGCGCATGGCGCCCTGCTCGGGCCGCTCCCGCCAGCCGTCGATGGCTCCGGGGACGGTGGCCTCGCCGGAGCGCGTCTGGGCCAGACGGTAGGCGTCCCGCCAGCCCCGGCGGGTTACATAGTCATAACCGGTTCCCCGCTCCCCGGCGGGACTGTTCAAATCGCCCAGGATGAAGCAGGGAAGGGCGGGGTCCACCCCCGCCTCCACCTGCCTCCACTGGGCGGGGAAGGGGTCCGGCTCATCCGCCCACCAGCCCATGTGGACGCACAGAAACTGGGCGTCCACACCGTCCGCCGCCGTGTGGATGGACAGGGCCTTGCGCACCCGCCAGTTGTCCATTGCGTGGTCCCGGGTGGTGTACCAGGCCCGCGCGGCCCGGATGGGGGCCCGGGAGAGGAGGGCCAGGCCCTCCTCGTAGATGCCATAGCCGATTTTGGCGGGGGTCCAGGTCCACTCCATGGGCCATCCCCCGTCCCGCAGCAGGGCGGCCAGGCGCAGGGCGTGGTTGTCCCTGCGCAGGGGGACGGCGGTCTCACAGGGGACGTACCCCTCCCGCCCCTCCGGGGGAGCGGGAGGGGCGGAGCGGGTCTGGTTGACCTCCTGAAGGGCGATGATGTCCGGCTGCCGCCGCAGCATCTCGCCGGCGAAGGCGGCGAGCTTGGACTCGTAGCCGGGCTCCACCAGGCTGTGGCAATTCAGGGTCAAAAGTTTCATGATACGCTCCCAATCAATGGTTACAACAGGTCGTTGATGTCGGATTTGAGCACGTCGGCTTTGGGGCCGTAGACCGCCTGGATACCGGTGTCCTTTTTCACCAGGCCCAGGGCGCCCTCGGCCTTCCAGCCGTCCAGATCGGCCACCAGTTCGGGGTTCTTTACAGTCACGCGCAGGCGGGTCATGCAGGCGTCCACGTCCACGATGTTCTCCCGCCCGCCCAGCAGGGCGATGATGCGCTCGGCCTGGCTGGAGCCGCCGGTCCGGGCCGGCGCAGAGGAGGCCGGGGCGGAATCGTCGCCGGACTCATCGTCAATATAGTTGCCCAGACGGCCCGGGGTGGCGAACTGGAACTTGCCGATCATGAAGTAGGAGACCAGGTAGCCCAGGATGAAAAAGACCACCACACAGAGGACGAAGTTGAGCACGTCCCCGCCCAGCCCGGCGGTAAAGGACATGGGCAGGCGGCTGAGCAGCTCCAGATTGCCGAAGGAGTGCAGGCGCAGGTCGATGACGCCGGCCATGGCGAAGGCCACGCCCTGGAGGAGAGCGTAGACAATATACAGGGGGATGGCGCAGAACATGAACATGAACTCCAGGGGCTCGGTCACACCGGTGAGCAGCACGGCGGCGATGGTGGAGATGAACATGGACTTATAGCGGCCGCGCTTGTCGGGGTCCACCCGGCGGAGCATACCCACGGCGATGCCGATGAGCAGGCCGGTGGCGCCGATCATCTGACCCACCTTGAAGCGGGCGGGCGTGACGGTGTTGAGCAGCTCCTGATACCCGGCCATATCGCCGGAGCTCTTCAGATTGATGAGATCGGTCACCCAGGCCAGCCACAGGGGGTCCTGTCCAAAGACCTGGGTTCCGGCGTTGGCGCCGGTGAGGATGGTGTAGGTGCCGCCGAAAGAGGTATAGTTCATGGGGATGGTGAGCATATGGTGCAGGCCGAAGGGGAGCAGCAGACGCTCCAAAGTGCCGTAGATAAAGGGAGCCAGGATGGGGGAGGTCTCGGAGGAGTTGGCGATCCAGATGCCGAAGGCGTTGATGCCGCCCTGGATCACCGGCCATACCACCGCCAGCACCAGGGAGACCACCACCGACCAGAAGATAACCACCATGGGCACAAAGCGCTTGCCGTTGAAGAAGGAGAGCACCTCGGGCAGGCGGCGGTAGTTGTAGTATTTGTTATAGATGGTGGCGCCCAGGAAGCCGGAGATAATGCCGATAAACACGCCCATATTCAGAGCCGGAGCGCCCAGGATGGAGGTGAAGTAGTCGGCGACCAGGATCTCCTGGCCGAAGAGAGTGTGGGTAACGGCCCCCTCGGTGTTGAGCATGTCGGCGGTGACGCCGAAGATGGAGCCGGTGAGCAGATTGATGAGGATAAAGGCGATGACCGCCGCAAAGGCGCCGCCCGAGCGCTCCTTGGCCCAGGAGCCGCCGATGGCCACGGCGAAGAGCAGGTGGAGGTTGTTGATGACGCCCCAGCCGATGTTGGATACAATGGTGCCGATGAGCACCGCCGTATCCGAGCTGGCGCCGAAGATCTGGATGATGTTGCCCAGAGAGATCATCAGCCCGGCGGCGGGCATAACGGCGATGACCACCATGAGGGCCTTGCCCAGCTTCTGAAGGAATTCAAAATTGATCCCCTTGCGTTTTTTCTTGGGTTTTTCCGGGGCCTCGGGCTGGGCGGCGGGCGCGGCCTGAGACTCCTCCTGCGCCGCGGGCAGCGCGACGGTGGCGATGGGGTCCCCGGTGCGGACCTCCCCGCAGTGGAAGGTGAGGACGGCGTCCTCCGGCGCATCCGGGAAGGTCACAGGGGTGATGGTCTCCAGTCCGGCGCTGCGGATGACCTCCAGGTCCACCTGACACAGCAGGTCTCCGGCCTTCACCTGGTCGCCCTCCTGAACGGCGGGGGTAAAACCCTCGCCGTTCAGGGAGACGGTATCCAACCCAAAATGGACCAGTACGTCCACGCCCTCCGCCGTCTGGAGGGCATACGCGTGTTTGGAGGCGGCCACCGAGGTCACGGTGCCGTCCACCGGACTGCAAATGCGTCCGTCGGAGGGCCGGATGGCCAGGCCGTCGCCCATGACTTTCTCCCCAAAGACCGGGTCCGGCACATCGGTGATGGGAACGGCGGTCCCGCTCAGCGGCGCCCGGATGAGGAGCTCCTTTTTGTGTTCCATAATCCTACCCCTTTTCTTAGTTGCGAATGCAAATTTACGCAACCGTTTTCGCTACGGATTTTAACAGCGTTTTCTGGGATTTGCAAGCCTATTTTTTCGATTCTACCGGTTGAACAATTTGGGCCTTCTCTTTTTGTGACAAATGCCGGAAGAAGAATTTGCGCAAAAGTTGCACTCTAGAATTTCGTAATCTTTTCGGAAACTTGCTTGACATTGAGGGGGAAGGCTTGCATAATGAAAAAGAACCATCCCAGCGAAAGGAGCGTACCGCCGTGGCGACGATTTCCGATGTGGCCAAACTGGCCGGCGTGTCCCCCTCGACCGTCTCCCGCACGTGCAGCAATCACCCCTCCATCAGCGAGCGGACCAAGGAGCGGGTGCGTCAGGCCATGGCCCAACTGGGCTATGAGCCCAATTTTCAGGCCACCAGTCTGGCCACCCAGAATTCCCGCACCTTTGGCATCCTGCTGCCCCCCCTGGACTGCGACGCCTATCAGAAGTCCTTCTATCTGGAGGCCATCCGGGGAATCGGACTCTTTTGCAATCAGAAGCAGTATACCAACGCCATTCTCACCGGACAGAGCGAGGAGGAGCTCCTCCAGGGCGTGCAGTCCATGGTGAAAAGCGGCCGGGCGGAGGGATTTATCCTCCTCTATGCCCGGGAGGACGACCCCATCATCGACTATCTTCAGAATGAGGGGATTTTATACGTCCTCATCGGCAAGGCGAAAAAGTCTCTGGGCGAGACCATCTATGTGGACAACGACAACATCCAGGCCGGCCGGGAGCTGACCACCCTCCTGCTGGATATGGGCCACCGGCGGGTGGCCTATATCTCCGACGAGTGGGAGCACAATTATGCCCAGGACCGGAAGAGCGGGTATCTGCTGGCTCTGACCGAACACGGCCTCCCCGTCCGGCCGGAGTACATTCTGGAGGGGTCCGGCCTGCCGGAGGAAAACGACGGGAAGCTGACCGCCCTTTTCAGCCTGCCGGAGCGGCCCACCGCCATCATCGCCAGCGACGATGTGCTGGCGGTGGCGCTGGAGCGGGCGGCCCGGGGCCTGGGCCTGCGGATTCCGGAGGATTTGTCGGTGGCCGCCTTTAACGACTCCCTGCTCTCCCGCCTGGCCTGCCCTCAGCTCACCAGCGTGAATATCAACGCCCTCCAGCTGGGGATTGAGGCGGCCTCCCAGATCATCAACCACATCGAAAACCCGGATCTGCTGGCCACCAAGATCATTGTGCCCCATCGGATTGTGGAGCGGGACAGCTGCTGCCCGCCCCGGGAAAAGGAGGCGGACTGACATGGCTGCACCCTGGTGGCACGGCAAAGTTGCCTATCAGATTTACCCGAAGAGCTTCTGCGACAGCAATGGCGACGGAATGGGAGACCTGCCCGGCGTACGGAGCAAGCTGGACTATCTCAAGGAACTGGGCGTGGACCTGCTCTGGCTCTCTCCGGTCTATGTCTCGCCCATGGTGGACCAGGGCTATGACATTGCGGACTACCGGCAGATTGACCCCCGCTTTGGAACGATGGAGGACATGGAAGCCCTCATCCGGGAGAGCAAAAAGCGGGGGATGGCCCTGATTATGGACCTGGTGGTCAACCACTGCTCCGACCAGCACCCCTGGTTTCAGGCGGCGCTTCGGGACCCGGAGGGCCGGTACGGCCGGTATTTTTACTTTAAAGAGGGGGTGGCCGGGGGTCCGCCCAACAACTGGCGCAGCGCCTTCGGCGGAAGCTGCTGGGAACCGGTTCCCGGCCGGAACAACCTCTACTATTTCCACACCTTTGCCAAGGAGCAGCCCGACCTGAACTGGGAGCATCCCGAGCTGCGCCGGGAGATCTGCGATATGGTGAACTGGTGGCTGGACAAGGGAATTTCCGGCTTCCGGGTGGACGCCATCATCAATATCAAGAAAGATCTGAGCTGGCGCTCCGGGCCGCCGGACAGCCCGGATGGAACCTGCTCGGTTTTCCAGATGCTGCCCAAGACCCGGGAGATCGGCGCATTTCTTGGGGAGCTGAAGGAGACATGCCTGACCCCCCACGGGGCCTTTACCGTGGGAGAGGTCTTTGACATCACCCGGGACCGCCTGCCTGAATTCGGCGGAGCGGAGGGCTATTTCTCCACCCTGTTTGACTTCGAGCACTGTCTGGTCAATCAGACGGGCGTACACTGGTATCAGCACCAGCCGGTGCGCTTCGGGCCCTGGCGGGAGGCGGTGTTCCGCGCCCAGGAGGAGGCCCAGCGGGGCGGCGTGTATCCGGCCAACCTCATCGAAAACCACGACCAGCCCAGAGGGGCCAGCTACTTTATTCCGGCGGAGGACTACGGCTTCCACAGTGTTACCGCTCTGGCCACCCTTTCGCTGCTGCTGCGGGGGATTCCCTTCCTCTACCAGGGGCAGGAGCTGGGAATGTGCAACTACCCCTTTGCTTCGCCGGAGGAGTTCGACGATTTGAGCACCCGGGAGCAGTACGCCCGGGCCCTGGCGGGGGGACGGACTCCGGAGCAGGCCCTGGCGGTGTGCGCGCAGTACAGCCGGGACAACGCCCGCACCCCCATGCAGTGGACGGGCGGGGCTGCGGCGGGCTTTACCACGGGGACGCCCTGGCTGCCGGTGAACCCGAATTACCCCACCGTCAACGCGGAGGCGGAGCAGGCCGACCCGAACTCGGTGCTTGCCTACTATAAAAAGCTCATTGCGCTGCGGAAAGACCCTGCTCTGGCCCCGGTTCTGGCGGAGGGGGCCTTTGCGCCGGCCTACCGGGAGGAGAAGAGCGTGTTCGCCTACCGCCGGATTGCCCCGGAGGCGTCGTGCCTGGTGCTGTGCAATTACGCCGCCGCACCGTGCGAACTGGCGTTTGCGCAGCCCGTTGGGCGGGTGCTGCTGAATAACTATCCGGAGCTGGCGCAGGAGCCGGGGAGCCTGCATCTGAAACCCTACCAGGCGGTGGTGCTGGAACAGCGCGGGCCGGGCGTGCGGACGTAAACCGGAGAGCGGGGCGCGGGAGATTTCCCGCGCCCCGTTTTCATGGCGCAAGCATGGCGCGGGTCCTCCGGCGCATAGGCTGGAGGGGAGGCGATAGGATGAGAGCACAACCACGGAAAAACGCATTTTATACCCTCCGCATTCAGGGCGGAACGGCGTCCAGGCGGGAGTGCCTGCGGGCCCTTCTGGCGGCGCTGGAGAGGAGGAGAGGGTGAGGGGGGCTCGGGCGGCGCTCTACCTGCGCCTCTCCCACCGGGACGGCGGAGGCGAGGGGGAGAGCATCGCCAATCAGCGGGCCCTCCTGCGGGCCTACGCCCGGGAGCAGGGGTTTCAGGTGGCGGGGGAGTATGTGGACAGCGGCTGGTCGGGCACCCGCTTTGACCGGCCCGCCTTCCGGCGGCTGCTCTCCGACGTGGAGGCCGGGGCGGTGGATGTGGTCCTCACCAAGGACCTCTCCCGGCTGGGCCGGGACTACATCGCCGCCGGACAGTACGCCGAGCTCTACTTTCCCGCCCACGGGGTGCGCTACATCGCCGTCAACGACGGCTATGACTCCCTGCGGGAGAGCGACATCGCGCCCTTCAAAAATGTGGTCAACGAGATGTACGCCCGGGATATCAGCCGCAAAATCCGCAGCGCCCTGGCGGTGCGGCGGGCGGAGGGGCGGTATTTGGGCAGCTTTGCCCCCTACGGCTACCAGAAGGACCCGGATGACCGGGGACGCCTGCGGCCGGAGGCCCACGCGGCGCAGGTGGTGAAGGAGATTTTCGCCTCCGCCGCCGGGGGAGAGGGCACCGGCGCCATTGCCCGGCGGCTCAACGCCCGGGGGGAGCCCTCCCCGGGGCGCTGGCGGTGTCTGACGCACCCGGGACTGCGGGAAGAGGACTGGGTGGGAGCGGGGTGCTGGACGGCGGCGGCGGTGCGCCGCATCCTGGACGGCGAGGTCTATCTGGGCCGCACGGTTCAGGGAAAGAGCGCCAAGCGCTCCTTCCGGGCGGGGACGGCGGTGCGCCGGGCGCCGGAGGACTGGGTCCGGGTGGAGGGCACCCATCCGGCGCTGGTGACGCCGGAGATGTTTGCCGCGGCCCACCGGGCCCGGCGGCGGAGCGTGGGGACGGGCTTTCACAACGAGCTCTCGGGCCTGCTCCGGTGCGCCGGATGCGGCGGCCCCATGGCCGCCGTCAGCACCCGAAAAAAAGGTTCCCCCGCCGCCCTGGTGTGCGCCCGCTATAAGCGGGCGGGCCCGGCGGCCTGTTCCAGCCACCGCATCGACTACGCGGCCTGCTGCCGCCTGCTCCGGGAGGCGCTGGCCCCCCATCTGGCGCTGACCGAGGAGGAGACGGCGGCCCTCCGCCCGGCGGAGCGGGATGCGGAGACCCTGGCGTGCGCGCGCAGCCGGCTGGAGGGGCGGCTGGAGCGGCTCTACGAGGACCGGGCGGCGGGGCGGCTGGGGGAGGAGGCCTTCCGGGCCCTGCTGGAGCGGACCCAGGGGCGGCTGGCCGCACTGGGCGCGCTGGACCGCCCCGCAGAGGGGACTCAAAGCGTCCCCGACCTCCGGGCCTGGCTGGACGGGCCCCTGGATGGGAGCGCCCTGCGGGCCCTGGTGGAGGAAGTGCGGGTGGAGCAGGGCGCCTGGGTCCGGGAGGAACAGGGCCGGGTGTGGCGGCAGCGGGTGGAGGTTTTCCTGCGCTTTCCGGCCCCGCCCCTGGAGCGGGAGATCGCCCTTTGACCGCGTCCCCTGGGGACGGCAGGCATGTGCATGGGGTTGGGGTGCAACGCCGCGGGGGTGGTGGGCTGCCGGATCATCGACTCACCCCGGGAGCGGCTCATCGCCGTGCTCACCAACTCCTTTGTCCCCTGCAACGGGCGTTTCCCCCCTCCAACCCCAGGGCAAAAAACAGCCGCCGTGCGCACAAAGGCGCACGGCGGCTGTTATCGGTTTCGCAGGCGGCGGAGCAGTTCCCCGCGCTGCCGGGGGGAGAGTTCCGCCGCCTCCAGACGGCGGAGAAGGGCGCGCAGGTACACCTGGTCCACCGCCCCGGCCAGGGAGACCCCCTCCGGCGGGGGCCGGACCTGGACCACCAGGTCCCGAGGGCGGTTCTGGTACAAGGGAACGCCTCCTTTCCCGCTATCTTATGTGCAGGGAGGCGGGTTCTTTCTTGCACAGGGGGCGCGCATCCGGTATAATAAAAAATAACATGGCGCTCTCCGCCGGGAGAGCGGGGAGCGGGAGGCATTGTTACGCAGAACACCATCCACGACTTTTCCAAGGGGAGTATTCCCCGCAACATTCTGAGCCTGGCACTGCCCATGACGGCGGCTCAGTTTATCAACATCCTCTATAATCTGGTGGACCGGATGTACATCGGGCGCATTCCGGGGGAGGGGCGGCTGGCGCTGACCGGGCTGGGCCTGTGCCTGCCCGTCATCTCGATCCTGATCGGCTTTGCCAACCTCTGCGGCAGCGGGGGGAGCCCCCTGTGTTCCATCTACCGGGGCCGGGGGGAGCGGGAGCGGGCCCAGAAGGTACTGGGAAACTCCTTTGCCCTTCTCCTGCTCTTTGGGGTGGGGCTGACCGCCGTCTGTCTGGTCTTTCAGCGGCCGATTCTCTACCTCTTTGGGGCCAGCGACGTGACCTACCCCTATGCCGCCGATTACATGTCCATCTATGTGCTGGGAACCGTCTTTGTGATGATCGGCCTGGGTATGAATCCCTTCATCAACGCCCAGGGCTTCGGCGCCATCGGTATGGGTACGGTAGCCCTCGGGGCCGTATTGAACATTGTGCTGGACCCGGTGTTTATTTTCGGGCTGGGCCTGGGGGTGCGCGGGGCGGCTCTGGCCACGGTGCTCTCTCAGGGGGCCTCGGCGGTGTGGGTGCTCCGGTTCCTCACCGGGAGGCGCACGGAGCTGCGCCTGACTCCCGGCGGCCTGGCCCTGGAGGGGCCTCTGGTGCGGCGCATTCTGGGCCTGGGGTCCTCGGGCTTTGCCATGTCCATGACCAACAGCCTGGTACAGGTGCTGTGCAACGCCACGCTGAAGGTCTGGGGCGGCGACCTGTACGTGGGCGTGATGACGGTCATCAACTCCATCCGGGAGGCCATCACCATGCCCATTACCGGCATCACCCAGGGCTGCCAGCCGGTGCTGGGGTACAACTACGGCGCCGGCCGCGGCGACCGGGTCCGGCAGGGCATCCGCTTTACGGCGGCCATCGGAATGCTCTACTCTGTGGCGGTGTGGATTCTGACCCTGGCCGTACCGGGGGCGCTTATCCGCATCTTCAACAACGAGGCGGAGCTGCTGGACGCGGGCATCCCCGCCTTTCGCATCTACTTCGCCACCTTTGCCTTCATGGCCTTCCAGTTCATCGGTCAGGCCGTCTTTGTGGCCCTGGGCCGGTCGAAAAACGCGGTGTTTTTCTCCCTGCTGCGCAAAGCGTTCATTGTGGCGCCCCTGACATTGCTTCTGCCCTTCTGCTTTGGCCTGGGCGTGAACGGGGTGTTTCTGGCCGAGCCCATCTCCAATGTTCTGGGCGGACTGGCCTGCATTTTGACGATGTATGTTACGGTCTACCGGAAGCTGCCGGCCGGTGGATAACCCGCTGCGCTCCCTTCTCCCGCACAGGGGGGAGGGAGCTGATTTTACAAAAAATTCATCAAAATGACAAAATTTATACTTGCGAACGGGTCCTGAAAAGAGTATAATGACCATAGATTTTAAAGAAGGAGGAATAAAGAATGATTTCTATGGTACGACATGGCACGGATGTGGACGAACTCATTTTTGGCAGCGACGAACAGGTCATCCGCAGCGAGCGCTGATTTTGGACTCCTGTGACCTCCACACCAAAAGAGTATTTGGTGTGGGTTTTTTGTTTTCTCCGCCCCGAAGGGCGGAGTGAGCGAACGCAGCCCTCCGGCTGGAATTCCGGCCGTTCAGATAGAGAGATTTCGCCCAAACCCAGCCGCGGATACGCCTCAGGCGTACCCGCGGTTTTTTATTCAGCGGTCGAAAGACGGCGAAATTATAAAAATCTTAATAAAATGGAAAAGAAAATCACCTGGCGTCTGTGTTACACTGGCAGCAATACGCGGTGAACATCCGCCGCAGGAAATGGAGCGCAAGGTGATGAGAAGAAATTATACCTGGTGTCTGACGCTGCTGCTGACCCTGGCCCTGCTGGGGGGCGGCGGATGGTTCCTGTGGAGCACAGGCTTTTTTCAGGCCGCTTCCTCCATCGAGGGAATGCGGGCGTACATGGAGGACTTTTCCCCCTATGCCCACCTGATCTATTTTGCCCTGCAAGTGGCCTCGGTGATCCTGGCCCCCATCCCCAGCAATTTGACGGCCCTGGCGGGGGGCGTGCTCTTCGGGACATGGATCTCCTTCCTGCTTACGGCGGGGGCGGTGATTCTGGGGTCCATGGTGGTTTTTGGGCTGGCGCGGATTCTGGGCGGGCCCTTTGTGGACCGGATGGTGAGCCGGCGGGTGTCGGAGCGCTACCTGGATCTCATCCGCCGGAAACGGGATGTGTTTCTCATTCTGGTGTTTCTCTTCCCCTTTTTCCCGGACGATTTGATCTGCATTCTGGCGGGGCTCACCGACATCCGCCCGCTGCGCTTTCTGGTGCTGGTAACGCTGACCCGGCCCTGGGGGCTTCTGGTGGCCTGCGCCCTGGGAGGGTCGGCCATTGAGATCCCCTGGTGGGGGATGGCTCTCATCGGCCTGGCGGGTCTGGCGGTGTTCGCCGTCGCGCTGAAATACGGCGACCGGTGGGAGGCCGCGCTGCTGGAGCGCTTCCGCCGGGAGGAGAAGTGAAAACAAAGAGGCGCC
>DWYC01000021.1 GCA_019118925.1 Candidatus Flavonifractor intestinipullorum
CGGCCTCCGCAGGCGGCAGAGCGCCGGTAAAATGTACTCTTTCCCGCCTCTTCAGCTCAGCGCGGCGGTGATGATGGCCATGGAACAGGCCCCAGGGACCTTACGGTCCCCGGGGGTCCACTTTTATTGCACTTGCGCGGCGGAACTGAATTCCGCCTGCGCCGAGGTCCGGCAGAGCCGGACCCTCGAACGGCGCTTCCGCGCCGCCCCGCTGCGCGGGGCCCCGGTCTATTCCACGGCCTCCGCAGGCGGCAGAGCGCCGGCAGGATGTACTTCTTTCCCGCCTTTTCAGCTCAGCGCGGCGGTGATGTTGGCCATGGAATAGACCTCCTGGGCGTTGCAGCCGCGGGAGAGGTCGTTGATGGGGGCGTTCAGGCCGATGAGCACAGGGCCGTAGGCGTCAAAGCCGCCCAGCCGCTGGGCGATCTTGTAGCCGATGTTGCCGGCGTTGATGTCAGGGAAGATAAAGGTGTTGGCCTTACCGGCGACAGGCAGACCCTTGCACTTGGTCTCAGCCACCTTGGGGGATACGGCGGCGTCAAACTGCAGCTCGCCCTCAATGGCCAGGTCAGGCCGGGCGGCCTTGGCCTTGGCGGCGGCCTCCCGCATCTTGTCCACGTCCTCGCCGGAGCCGGATCCCTTGGTGGAGTAGCTCAGATAGGCCACCTGGGGATCGATGCCGAAGACCTTGGCGCAGTCGGCGCAGCCGATGCCGATCTCCACCAGCTGCTCCACGGTGGGCTTGATGTTGATGGCGCAGTCGCCCATGGCCAGCACGGTGTTGCCGCCCACGTCCTCGCGGACCATGATGAAGCAGGAGGCGACGATGCTGTGGCCGGGCTTGGTCTTGATGAGCTGGAGGGCGGGACGGACGGTGTCGGCGGTGGAGTAGGTGGCGCCGCCCAGGAGGGCGTCGGCCTCGCCCAGCTTCACCAGCATGGTGCCGAAGTAGTTGGCCCGCTTCAGATAGGCCCGGACCTGCTCCTCGGTCATCTTGCCCTTGCGGAGCTCGCACATGGTCTGGACCATCTCCTCCATGCGGGGATAGTTGTCAGGGTCCATGATGATGGCGCCGCGGACGTTGAAGCCGGCCTTCTCGGCGGCCTCGTGGATGGCGTCGGGGTTGCCCACCAGGACGGGGGTGAGCCAGGTACCGGAGAGCAGCCGGGCGCTGGCCTCCAGGATACGGGGGTCGGTGCCCTCGGTAAAGACGATCTTCTTGGGGTTCTTCTTCAGGGTGTCGATGAGCTGCTGGAACATATGCATGGGCATAGCGATCAGGCCTCCATTGATAGATTTGATAGTCCTCTTCCTGCGGTCTGAAAAGACCGATCCTATCCTTCATTATAGCACCCCCGCCCCATATCTCAAGGACAGAATTTGAGAAAAATCCAAAAATTCGGAATTTATTTTTGTGCCGATCCCCCTTTTTGCCGGGGAAAGGGAAAAAATTTGTCCTACCTCTTTACTTTTCGTATTTTACCTCATATACTATACCTACTGTTTTTTGCGAGGTGTCATACTATGTCTTCCGATTTTTCACGGTCCCTCACGCTGCTCCGCAAAGAGAAAGGGGTGTCCCAGCGCTCGGTGGCCAAGGATCTGGGCATCAGCCAGGCGCTCCTGTCCCACTATGAGAACGGCATACGGGAGCCTGGCCTGGCCTTCGTGATCAAAGCCTGCGATTACTACGGCGTGTCCGCCGACTTCCTGCTGGGGCGCACCCTCACCCGGGACGGCACCACCATCGTGGACGCGGAGGCCCTCTATGACTACAGCGCGGAGAAGGACAACGTCCTCCGGGGCAGCATCATGGCCACCCTGTCCAAGAAGCTGCTGGTGAACTCCATCGGCGTGCTCTTCGACCTGCTGGGCAAGGCGGGCAGCAAGGATGCCATCAAGTACTGCGCCGACTACCTGGGCACCGCGGTGTACAAGATGTTCCGCCACCTGTACCGGGCCGACGGCAACAACAACGAGGACTTCTTCGCCGTCCCCGCCCGGAACTTCGTCTCCGGCCTGGCCAACGCCGACATGAGCGTCAGCGAGGTGCGCTATGTGGACGCCCTGGCCGCCCAGGTCAAGGAGTCGGGGAGCCTCCCCCCCATCAACCACGACGCCCTCACCCAGTCCTACCCCGGCGCTTACCAGTCCCTCCTCCAGATCATCCACAACACCGGGGAGCGGGTGGGCCGCCGGCTGGAGGAGAAATAGCCCCCCTTTCGGTTCCCTTTTCCACAGGGATATGCTAAAATAGGAGAGAATGGCCCGGCGGCGCTTCGGCCTCACGAGCTCCATATCGGGCGCGCCCCCTGCGGGGAGAGCGCTCTCATTCCGCTGCTCGTCCTCTCCAGACCGGACCCGCTCCGCTGGGCTCCGGTCTGGTATCCCCTATCTCTTTTCGGAGGTAACTGCCTATGACTGACCAATCGAAGATCCGCAACTTTTCCATCATCGCTCACATCGATCACGTCGCCGCAAAGTCCGCTCCCCTTCCTTTCCACCTCCGGTGAAAAGGCGGTCCGCTCCCTTGCGGCTCCTTTCCCCAGCCGCCTTCGGCGTCCGTGGGCCCCTCTTTTATGACTTTATTTCCGGCGCTCCGCGCCGCCTCGTCCTCACAAGCTCCATATCGAGCGTTCCCCCCTGCGGGGAGAGCGCTCTCATTCCGCTGCTCGTCCTCTCCAGACCGGACCCGCTCCGCTGGGCTCCGGTCTGGTATCCCCTATCCCTTTTCGGAGGTAACTGCCTATGACTGACCAATCGAAGATCCGCAACTTTTCTATCATCGCTCACATCGATCACGGCAAGTCCACGCTGTCCGACCGGATGATCGAGCTGTGCGGGGCCGTCTCCGAGCGGGAGATGGAGAGCCAGCTCCTGGACAACATGGACCTGGAGCGTGAACGGGGCATCACCATCAAGGCCCGGGCGGTGCGGCTCAACTATAAAGCCCAGGACGGCGAGACCTATGAGCTCAACCTGATCGACACGCCGGGGCATGTGGACTTCAACTATGAGGTGTCCCGCTCTCTGGCCGCCTGCGAGGGCGCGATCCTGGTGGTGGACGCGGCCCAGGGCATCGAGGCCCAGACCCTGGCCAACACCTACCTGGCCCTGGAGCACGACCTGGAGATCCTGCCGGTGATCAACAAGATCGACCTCCCCGCCGCCGACCCCCAGCGGGTGAAGCAGGAGGTGGAGGACGTGATCGGCCTGCCCGCCCTGGACGCCCCCGAGATCTCCGCCAAGCTGGGCATCAACATCCCGGCGGTGCTGGAGGACATCGTGCAGAACGTCCCCGCCCCCAAGGGGGACCCCGCCGCCCCCCTGAAAGCCCTGATCTTCGACAGCCAGTACGACCCCTACCGGGGCGTCATCGTCTACTTCCGGGTGATGGAGGGGACCATCCGCACCGGGATGCCGGTGAAGATGATGGCCTCCGGGGCCAGATACGAGGTGCTGGAGTGCGGCCACCTGCTCCCCATCGGCATGGAGCCCTGCCGGGAGCTGATCGCCGGGGAGGTGGGCTACTTCACCGCCTCCATCAAGGACGTGAAGGATACCCGGGTGGGCGACACGGTCACCGGGGCGGAGGCCCCGGCGGCGGAGCCCCTGCCCGGCTACCGCCCCGCCCGGCCCATGGTCTACTGCGGCATCTACACCGAGGACGGCTCCAAATACCCCGACCTGCGGGACGCCCTGGAGAAGCTCCAGCTCAACGACGCGGCCCTCTCCTTCGAGCCCGAGTCCTCCGTGGCCCTGGGCTTCGGCTTCCGGTGCGGCTTTCTGGGGATGCTCCACATGGAGATCGTCCAGGAGCGGCTGGAGCGGGAGTTCGACCTGGACCTCATCACCACCCTGCCCTCGGTGATCGACGACATCACCAAGACCGACGGCACGGTGGTCCACGTGGACAACCCCCACAACTACCCCGACC
>DWYC01000005.1 GCA_019118925.1 Candidatus Flavonifractor intestinipullorum
CCGTGGAGATCGTCGGCCTGTCCGAGGAGAAGAAGTCCACCGTCGTCACCGGTCTGGAGATGTTCCGCAAGACCCTGGACTACGCTGAGGCCGGCGACAACATCGGCGCCCTGCTGCGCGGTATTGCCAAGACCGACGTGGAGCGCGGCCAGGTTCTCTGCAAGCCCGGCTCCATTCATCCCCACACCAAGTTCACCGGCCAGGTGTACGTCCTGAGCAAGGACGAGGGCGGCCGTCACACCCCCTTCTTCAACAACTATCGTCCCCAGTTCTACTTCCGTACCACTGACGTGACCGGCATCATCACCCTGCCCGAGGGCACCGAGATGTGCATGCCCGGCGATAACGTCGACATGAAGGTGGAGCTGATCACCCCCATCGCCATCGAGAAGGGCCTGCGCTTCGCTATCCGCGAGGGCGGCCGCACCGTTGGCTCCGGCGTCGTCATCGACATCGAGGAGTAATTTCCGCCTGAAAAGGCCCCTGCCGCAAGGCAGGGGCCTTTTTGCGCAGTAACAGCGCGGGTTTTCTCTTGTGCAGAAAGGAGGCGGGTCTTGCCCTTTGAGGGGGAATATGATAAACTAAATTGAATCCTTGTCCACAGGAGGAAGCGCCATGGCAGCAACACCCCTTCCCACCGCAGGCGCCGATGCGGTTACGGAAATTTTGGACAATGTGACCAGCAGCGCCGGAAATCCCGTCAGCGACGTCTTTACCGAGGTGGCGGAGAGCACCGGCCTGACGGGTTTGCTCCATAATCTGACCGGTATGACGCTGAGCCGGTTCCTCTCTCTCGTGGCCCTGGCGGCGGTGTGCCTGGTCGTGATGAAACTGGTGCAGCGCTTTGTCCGGAACCTCCTGAAGCGGGGGACCATCGAAAAAAGCCTGCACGCATTCATCCGGGCTACGGTAAAAATTCTGCTCTGGTTCCTCTTTTTCCTGATCATGGCCAGCGCATTGGGGATTGATGTGACCTCCCTGGTGGCGGTACTGAGCGTAGCGGGCCTGGCGGTCTCTCTGGCGGTGCAGGGGATCTTGTCCAATTTGGCCGGAGGACTCCAGGTGCTTACTTCCAAGGCCTTTAAGGTGGGGGATTACATCGAGACCAACAGCGTCTCCGGAACCGTGGCCGAGATCGGTATGGCCCACACCAAACTGACGACCATCGACAACAAGGTAATCTATATTCCAAACAGCGAGATCGCCAGCGCCAAAATTCTCAACTACAATCCTCAGGAGCGGCGCCGGGTGGATCTGGTGTTCAGCGCCTCCTACGATGACCCTACGGCCCGCGTGGTGGGGGCCATCCGCGGGGTGATCGACGCGCACCCCAAGGCCCTTCAGGACCCGGAGCCCTTTGTCCGCCTGTCCGCGTTCAAGGACAGCTGCGTGGAGTATACCGTGCGGGTTTGGTGTGAGACGGAGGACTACTGGGACCTGTATTACGATCTGCTGGAGCAGGTGAGGGACGCCTTTGACCAGCAGGGAATTACCATGACCTATCCCCATATGAACGTCCATATCCAGAAAAGCTAGGAGGGAGTCTCTTTGAATCAGAACCAGAGGAAACAGCGCGGGGTGGAGCTGCTGTTTCTGGCCCAGGTATTTGCCGCGGCGACCAGCCTGGCGGCCATTCTGCCCCTTCCCGACGGCCTTTTAAACCTGGTCAGCCTTGCGAGCATTGCGGGGCTGGTGCTGATGGTGGCCGGCCTGAATACGCTGCGGACCCAGAACGGAGGCTACCGCTGGGCCTACCGGCTGACCATCGGAGAATTGGTGCTGGCCTTTCTGGGCGGCACCGTCAGCGCGTTTGCAGGGATGATGGTGAGCGTGGCCGCCATGCTGCAGACGATGTCCCTGGTGTCCATCTTTGTCATGGCGCTGGAGCTGGCGGCCATGTACCTGTGCTGCGGCGGCACGATGGAGCTCATCCGCCCGATCGCGCCCCAGGCGGCGGAGCAGGGGAGCATGATCCGGATGCTGATCCTGGTGGTACTGGCGGCGAGCGTGGCGAGCCTGGCGCTGGATCTGCTCTCGCTGGGTGCAGCGAGCTTTGTGGCGCTGCTGGCCTCGATCCTTCAGGTGGCCTGTGCAGCCTACTTTGCCCGCTTCCTCTTCCAGTGCCGGAAGCTGATGGGGGCGGTGCCGGGCCCGGGGGAATAACGGCGGTACAGGCGGCGCGCCCCGGAGGGCGCGCCGCTCTTATCAGGGCATGGCGAGACCGTGGAGAAATCCGTCCAGTTGGGGAGAGCAGATATCGCCCCCCACCACGGTGTCCCGGTAGAGGAGGAGATTTGCCTGAATGCCCTGCTCGCCGGTGGGATAGTTGGCCACGGTATAGGTGTAGCGTTTGACCCGTTTGCCGCGGTAGGCGGTCAAGTCAAACCCCTGACTGGCCTGGAGGTCCGCGTACTCCTGATAGGCCCCCTCGAAGGTCTCCGGCAGGAGGAGTTCCTCCACGGCCACCGGATCGGGGGAGACCTGCCAGCCGTAGGAGGTCAGGTAGGCCACCCGGTCCTCGTTGGTCTGGATGTGCTCGGGGCTGACGGCGGACGAGGCCGCCACGCCGCGGCTCCCCAGCAGGCCCGCGGCCGTCAGCGCCGCGCCGCAGAGGAGGGCGGCCGCCGCCACGCCGGCGGCAATGCGCCCCCGGGTCAGGCGGGCCGTGAAAATAAACACAGCGCAACGCTCCTTTCTGTTCCTGGTACAGGGAGGATATGCGTCGGCGGCGGAGAGTATGCCCGGCGTGGAGGAGGAAGGCGGATGGAACGACTGGATAAAATCCTCGCGGGCACCGGGCGGTGGTCCCGGCGGGAGGTCAAAGAACTCATCAGGGCGGGCCGGGTGCAGGTAAACGGCCGGACCGCCCACGACCCCGAGGAAAAATATGCGCGGGAGGGGCTGGAGCTCCGGGTGGACGGAGCGTCCATTTCCGGGGAAAAATTTACGTACCTCATGCTCTATAAGCCGGCCGGCCTGCTCTCCGCCACCGAAGACGCCCGGCAGAAAACGGTGCTGGACCTGCTGCCCGGCCATCTGAGGCGGACGGGGCTCTTTCCGGCGGGACGGCTGGATAAGGACAGCGAGGGCCTGCTCCTGCTGACCAACGACGGGGGGCTGGCTCACAGCCTGCTCTCCCCCCGCAGCCATGTGGACAAGACCTATTTCGTCCGGGTGGACGGCGTCCTGGACGAGGACGACTGCGCCGCCTTTGCCGCCGGAATGACGCTGGAAGACGGACTGGTCTGCCTCCCCGCCGGTTTGGAGCGGCTGGAGCGGGCGGACGAGGGACTGGTGACCCTCCGGGAGGGAAAGTATCACCAGATCAAGCGGATGCTCGCCCACCGGGGCAAGCCGGTGCGGTACCTCAAACGCCTGACCATGGGCCCGCTCCGGCTGGACCCCGCCCTCGCGCCGGGGGAGTGGCGGCCCCTGACCGGCGAAGAGCAGGCGGCAATCCAGCGGCTGAGGCGGGTTTGACAAGCAACTTTTCGGCATTTTGAACAAAAAAATTGGCGCCGCCTATTGAAAAGAGAGAAAAGAGCCGTTATAATAGGTCTATATGAGTGTTGTGAACTGGGTGAAGTCGATGAAGTGGTATCCCAGCGCAAGGAATAATTGAGGGAGGCATACCAACATGTCTAGCAGGATTTTTCAGAGTATCGTTCTCCAACTGAAAGACAGCACCGACCGGCCCATCGGCGTCATTGATTCCGAGGGAACGGTCGTGGCCTGCAACGAGTTGACCTGCATCGGCGAGCGCTGGACCGGTGTGGTGGATGCAGTAAATCGGAGCGAGGGGAACGTGGTGTCCTATGAAGGGCGCACCTTCAAGACGCTGGCCGGCTGGGGGGCCCAGTTCGACTACGCCGCCTTTGTGGAGGGAGACGACAGTGAGGCCCGTCTGGTCTGCTCCATGGCGGTAGTAGCCCTCAACGGCGCCAAGACCTACTATGAAGAAAAGCACGACAAGGCCACCTTTATTAAAAATATCATCTCCGACAACATCCTCCTGGGCGACATCTATGTCCGGGCCAAAGAGCTCCACTTCGTCTCGGAGCAGCCCCGGGCGGTTTTCCTCATCCGCCAGATGGAGAGTAGCGACCCGTCGGTCATCGATGTAATCCAGAGTCTCTTCCCGGATAAGCAGACCGATTTCGTCCTCTCCATCAGTGAGACCGACGTGGCTCTCATCAAGCAGCTCTCGGAGAGCAGCGAGGGGAAGGACCTGTATAAGGTTGCCAAACAGGTGGAAGAGGCCCTCACCAAGGAGCTCAACATCAAAGTGGTCATCGGCATCGGCACGGTGGTGAATCATATCCGCGATCTGGCCCGGGCCTATAAGGAGGCCCAGGTGGCCATCGAGGTGGGCAAAGTCTTTGATACGGAGAAGTCCATCATCAACTACGAAAATCTGGGCATTGGGCGGCTCATTTACCAGCTCCCCACCACCCTGTGCGAGATGTTCCTCCAGGAGGTCTTTAAGAAAAACCCCATTGACGCCCTGGATCAGGAGACGCTGTTTACCATCAATAAGTTCTTTGAAAATAACCTGAACGTGTCCGAGACGGCCCGAAAGCTCTTCGTCCACCGGAATACCCTGGTCTACCGGCTGGAGAAGATCAAAAAGCTGACCGGACTGGACCTGCGGGAGTTTGACGACGCCATCACCTTTAAAGTCGCGCTGATGGTCAAGAAATATCTGATCTCCCGGGGCATCGACAACTGACCGACGGGGATGCAGAATGCGGCGCCGGAACCCATGGGCCGCCGTTCTGCATCTCTGTTTGCACCTGCGGGATTTTGTACATACGAGGTAGCTATGATCCGATTCATTGACGTTTATAAGGCCTACGACAACGGCACAAAGGCCCTGAAAGGGGTCTCCATGCGGATTGACGACGGGGAATTCGTCTTTCTGGTGGGACCCTCGGGGTCGGGAAAATCCACGATTATCAAGCTCATTACGGCCGAGATTGCCCCCAGCGAGGGCCGCCTCATGGTCAACGGCTATAATCTCAACACCATCCGGCCCCGGCAGGTGCCCTATATGCGCCGCACCCTGGGGGTCATTTTCCAGGATTTCCGCCTCATTGACAAAAAGACGGTCTATGAAAACCTGGTTTTTGCCATGCGGGCGGTGGGGGCTTCTCCCCGGGAAATCAAGCGGCGCATCCAGTATGTGCTGGAGCTGGTGGGGCTGGACAGCAAGGGGGACCGCCGGCCCGACGAGCTCTCGGGCGGTGAGCAGCAGCGGGTGGCCATTGCCCGGGCCCTGGTGAACAACCCCAATATGATCATCGCCGACGAGCCCACGGGAAATCTGGACCCGCAGCGCTCGCTGGAGATTATGATGCTCCTGGAGAAGATCAACGAGCTGGGCACCACCGTGCTGGTGGTCACCCACGAAAAAGAGCTGGTCAACCGCTTTGACAAGCGGGTGGTGGCCATCGAAAACGGACGCATTATCAGCGACGGAACGGGCGGGTATTATATCAATGAGACATTTTAGCAACCTTGGATATTTCTTTCTGGAGGGCTTCCGGAGTATCTTTACCCACGGACTCATGTCCTTCGCGGCGCTGTGCATGATTGTGTGTTGTCTGCTCATCATGGGCTCCTTCTCCCTGGTGGCCATCAACCTGGACGATATGTGGGGCCGCTACGAACAGCAGAACGAATTTTTGGCTTTTATCGATGAGAATTATACCCAGGAAGAGGCCCAGGCTCTGGAGAGCAGCATTGAGGCGGTGTCCAACGTCTCCGACGCCACCTTCGTGAGCAAGGAGGAGGCCCAGGAGGATTTTGCCGCCGACAAGGAGGAAAACGAGCTCTTTGAGAGCCTGCCCGCCACCGTGTTCCGGGACCGGTACCGCATTCATGTGGTGAATCTGGAGCAGCTGGAGCAGACGGTGGACCAGGTCTCCCAGATTCCGGGCGTGGTCAACATCAGCGCCGCGCCCGAGATTGCCGAGGGGTTCGTGGTGGTGCGCAACATCGCCAGCGGCGTGGCCGTGATTCTGGTGGTCACCCTGCTGCTGGTGAGCCTGTTCATCATCACCAATACCATTCGCCTGGCCACCTTTAACCGCCGGGACGAGATCGCCATCATGAAGATGTGCGGCGCCACCAACGGCTTTGTCCGCTGGCCCTTCGTATTCGAAGGACTTATCATCGGCCTGGCGGGGGCGCTGGCCGCGTTCTTCCTCCAGTGGGGAATCTATACGCTGATCGGCCGGGCCATTGCCGGCTCGGACACGATTCAGCTCATCACGGTGCTCCCCTTTACCCAGTTGGCCGGCCGGGTCATGGCCATCTTTGCGGGGACGGGGTTCGTCATCGGCGTGGGCGGAAGCCTTCTGGCCATCCGCCGGTTCCTTCAGGTCTAAGCAGCGGCCCGGATAGAGGAGAAATCAGCCATGTCTCAGAAGAAAAACCACAAGCACAACCACAAGCCCGACTGGCGGCGGCTGCTGACCATCCTCTTGGCGGCGGCCATGGCCCTGTCCCTCTTCCTGCCCATGCTGACCATGGCTGTGGGCCGCGCAGGGGCGGTGACCCAGTCGGAGATCGACGCGCTGAAGGACAAGCAGGAGGAGTCCGAGGCGCGGCAGGAGGAGCTTCAGGCCCAGCTGGACGATCTGGAGAGCGAGCAGGCTGCCGCCGAGGAGCAGCTGAGTGTCCTCACGGCCCAGCTCAACGCCATCGCCGACGAGATCGAGAGCATCGAGAGCCAGATCGCCTACTACGACGGGGAGATCGCCCAGAAGGAAGTGGAGCGGGAGGCCGCCGTAGCCCGGGAGGAGGAGCAGTATGAGCTCTTCTGCCAGCGGGTTCGGGCCATGGAAGAGGACGGAAACGTCTCGTACTGGTCGATTCTCTTTAACTCGGAAGATTTCTCCGACCTGCTCAGCCGCTTGGCCGACATCAACGAGATCATGGACTATGATAACGCCATCATGGAGGACCTGGTGGCCACCCGGGAGCAGATTGAGCGCCTTCAGGGGGAGCTGGAGACCGCCCGCAGCGAGCAGGAGACGGCCAAAGCCGCCCAGGAAGAGGCCCTGGCCCAGCAGCAGACCAAGGTGGCGGAGTCGCAGGCCATTCTGGCCGAGATCAACGCCAACGCCGAGAAGCTCAATGCCGCCCTGGAGGCCGAGAGCGCCGCGGCCGCCGAAATTCAGCAGGAGATCGTAGCCAAGCAGAAACAGCTGGAGGAGGAGCGCCGGCAGAACAACGTGGTCATCAACACCGGCTCAGGCTACGCCTGGCCGCTGCCCGGCTACTACCGTCTCACCTCGGCATTCGGCTACCGCATCCACCCCATCACCCAGCGGCCCAACAGCCATACCGGCATCGACATCCCCGCCCCCGGCGGGACCGAAATTCACGCCGCGCGAGGCGGACAGGTGGTCACCTCGGCCTATCACAGCTCTTACGGGAACTATGTGGTGGTGGACCACGGCAACGGACAGTCCACCCTCTACGCCCACATGAGTTCCCGGGCGGTGAGCGAAGGGCAGATGGTCAGTCAGAACCAGGTTCTGGGCTATGTGGGGACCACCGGCTCTTCCACCGGGAATCACCTCCATTTTGAGGTCCGTATCAATTACCAGCGGGTGGACCCGGAGCAGTTCTACGACCTGCCCTTTGTGCGCGCCTACAACTGGTAAGAGGGAGCTTGATTTTCCTGCGGAGCGGGCTTTTGGGCCCGCTCCGCATCTGCTTGTCTGGCGGACTTGAACGATGACAAAAAGGAGCAATTATGAAAAAATATACTTGGAGCAATCGGCGTTTTTCCCTCCTTCACCTGACAGCGGCTGTAGTGGTCACACTGCTGCTCACCCTGGCGGGGGTGGCCCTGGCGGCCTGGACGGTTTTGGGACCGGGAGGGCTGACCCTGCTGGAGGGACTGGGCCTGATCCGCACCAGCTTTGTGGGGGAGTATGAGGAGAGCGACGTGATCGACAACGCCATGGCGGGAATGATCGCCGGAACGGGGGACCGCTGGTCCTATTACCTCTCGCCGGAGTCCTATCAGGCGGAGATGGAACACCGGGCCAACGCCTATGTGGGCATCGGCGTCACGGTGGACTACAGCCGGGAGGAGGGGCTTTCCATCGTCGGGGTTACCGCCGGCGGCCCGGCGGAGGAGGCCGGACTTCAGCCCGGGGAGCTCATCACCGCCGTGGACGGGGTCTCCGCGGCGGGAGAGGACCGGGAGGAGGCTATGGATCTCATCCAGGGCGAGGAGGGGACCACCGTGGTTCTCACCGTACAGGATGAAGCCGGGACCGAACGGGAGGTCACCGTGGAGCGCCGGAACATTGAGAGCGACCCGGTGTCCTATGAGATGCTGGAGGGGGACGTGGGTTACGTCCAAATCAGCAATTTCTTCTCCCGCAGCGCCGACGGGCTGAAGGCGGCGGTGGACGACCTCCAGAGCCGGGGGGCGCGCGCGCTGGTCTTTGACGTGCGCAACAATGGAGGGGGCTATCTGGATGAGCTCACCGCGATGCTGGACTACCTCCTGGACGAGGGCCCTATCCTCCAGACCCGCAGCCACACCGGCGCGGAGGAGGTGGTGGAGTCTGACGCGGCGTGCGTGGACCTGCCCATGGCGGTGCTGGTCAACGCCGACACCTACTCTGCCGCCGAAATCTTCGCCGGAGAGCTCCAGGAGCGGGGCGTGGGCGTGATCGTCGGGGTGCCCACCAGCGGAAAGGGCTACTCCCAGCAGACGTTCCTGCTGCCCAACGGCGGCGCGGTGGGATTGTCCACCGCGGCGTACTTCACCGGCGAGGGAGTGAGCCTCATCGGCACCGGTCTGACGCTGGACCGGGAGGTGGCCCTCACGGAGGAGCAGGCGGCCCAGCTGGCGGCCGGAACCCTGGAGCACGGGGAGGATCCCCAGCTTCAGGCGGCCCTGGAGCTGCTGCAGGAGGGCGCATAAGCCCCGCAGAATGCGCATATCCTCCCCCGAGGTGAGGCTCTTGGTGGGATGGATGGCGCTGGAGGCCCGGCGGGGCTGGGCGGTCACGGAGGAAGTGCGGACAACGGCGGGGCTGCGCCTGCACTATGTGGGCGTCCCGGCTGGAAAAGCGGGACGGCGTCCCTCCCGCCGGGCGCTGGAGCGGGGGGCCCGGCGGCTCCGGCGGGCGGGCTGCCGCCGGGTCCTGGCCGCCCCCGGTTTTCCGGCCTGGGCCCTCCTCCGTGCGGCGGGGCTGCGCCCGGTGGACCCCGGGCCGCTGTGCGCCGCCCTGGCCGCTCCGCTGGCCCTGGCCTGGCTGGCGCGGGAGGGACTCGCCCCGGAGCGGGCCACGGTGGCCCTGGCCGGGGGCCGGGTGGACCGGGCGCTGTTTGAGACTGCCGCCGCGCTGGCGCCCCGGGTGCGGGCCCTGGCGGTGGAAGTGCCCCGGGAGGGAGAGGCGCTCCTGCGCCTGCTGGAGCGGGAGTGGGGCCTGCCCGCCCTGGAGGGCGCACGGGGCGGAGCCGATCTGACCCTCCGCTTTCCGGGAGCGCCGGCCGGAACAGGGGCCGCCCTGGACCTCTCCGGGACGGAGGCGGGATTGGACGGCCTGGTGCCGGCGGGACCGGAGGAGCTGCCCGGGACGCTGGAGCGATTGCCGCTGCTGGCCCTGCTGTGGGAAGAGGGACGGCTGAAAAAAGAGGAAATCCGGATCCAGCCGGGCAAATCACTTGACAGAACGGGACAAACTAACCTATAATGTAGAAACAAAATTATGCCCTGAGAAGCTGCGAGCCGGAGACGGCTCATTTCTCATATATCCGTCAAACAGAAAGGTGTGCACAGTCATGGCAAAGGAATATAAGCTCAGCCCGGAGCGCTTCGAGCAGCTCAAGGAGGAGCTCAACTACCTGAAAACCGTCCGGGAAAAGGAAGTCGCCGACCAAATCAAGGAGGCCCGCTCCTTCGGCGACCTGAGCGAGAACAGCGAGTACGACGAGGCCAAAAACGAACAGGGCAAGCTCTACTCCCGCATTGCGGAGGTGGAGAACATCCTGGCCAACTGCGTGGTCTTGGAGGAGGCGGAGGACGAGGGCGACCACACCATGGTGCGCCTGGGCAGCCGCATTAAAGTCCTGGACCATGAGTTCGACGAGGAAGAGGAGTACGAGGTGGTGGGCTCCCAGGAGGCCGACCCCATGAACGGCCGCATCTCGGAGGACTCCCCCTTCGGCCGGGCCCTGCTGGGCCGCTCCGTGGGCGACGAGGTGGAGGTGGAGGCCCCCGCCGGTATGCTGCGTTACCGCATCCTGAACATTGAGAAGGCCGAGAGATAAAAAGGAAGGTTGGACATGAGCAACGAGAAGAACGCCCCTCAGCAGGAGACCCCCCTTTCGGAACTGTTACAGATCCGCCGCGATAAGCTCAAGGAGCTCCAGGCGGCGGGGGAGGACCCCTTCCAGATCACCAAGTTCGACTGGGACCACACCTCCCAGCAGATCAAGGACCGCTTTGACGCCCTGGAGGGACAGGAAGTCAAGGTGGCCGGCCGCCTGATGAGCAAGCGGGGTATGGGCAAGGTGAGCTTCTGCGACCTCCAGGACCGGGACGGCCGCATCCAGCTCTATGCCCGCCAGGACGAGATGGACGAGGCGGTCTACAAGCAGTTCAAGAAGTACGACATCGGCGACATCGTGGGAGTGGACGGCGAAGTTTTCCGCACCAAGCGCGGGGAGATGAGCGTGCGGGTGAAGAACGTCACCCTGCTTTCCAAGTCCCTGCTGCCCCTGCCCGAGAAGTTCCACGGGCTCCAGGACCGGGAGACCCGCTACCGCCAGCGCTATGTGGATCTGATCGTCAATCCGGAGGTAAAGCGGGCGTTTGTCATCCGCTCCCAGTTTGTCAAGCACGTCCGGGACTTCCTGGACGGCCGGGGCTATATGGAGGTGGAGACCCCCGTCCTGAATACCATCTCCGGCGGCGCCACCGCCCGGCCCTTTATCACCCACCACAACACCCTGGACATCGATATGTATCTGCGCATCGCCACGGAGCTTCCCCTGAAGCGGCTGATTGTGGGCGGCATGGACCGGGTGTATGAGATCGGCCGCATCTTCCGCAACGAGGGCATGGATCCCAAGCACAACCCGGAGTTCACCACCGTGGAGCTCTACCAGGCCTACGCCGACTTCAACGACATGATGGACCTCTTTGAGGCGCTGCTCTCCTCGGCGGCCCAGAAGATTCTGGGTACCTATCAGGTGGAGTGGCAGGGGGAGCAGATCGATCTGACCCCCGGCTGGCCCCGGCTGACCATGCACGAGGCGGTGAAGGAGTACACCGGCCTGGACTTCATGGCCATCTCCAGCGACGAAGAGGCGGTGGCCGCCGCCAAGTCCATCGGCGTGGAGCTGCCCGAGACGGCCGACAAGACCTGGGGCAACGCCCTCTATGAGGTCTTTGACCAGCG
>DWYC01000022.1 GCA_019118925.1 Candidatus Flavonifractor intestinipullorum
GCCGCCGCGCTGGCCGCCCTGCGGCCCATGAGCCGCCGTCTGCTGGCGGGACGGAAGCAGCCCACCAACGCCGACCGGGTCATCGGGGCCGAGGGCCGGGTGACCCAGGCGGTGGACAATCTGGCGGGCGCCGGCGCGGTGCAGGTGCTGGGCCAGGAGTGGACCGCCCGCAGCGCCGGAGGGGAGCCCATCCCCGCCGGAGAAACCGTCACCGTGGTGCGGATCGAGGGGGTCAAGCTCCTGGTGGAGCCGGCCTGCCGCCCAGTTCCCGCCGGGACAGGCGGATGCAGCGAGGAAGAATAAGAGAGGAAGAGAGGAGAATCGCTTATGGGACCGGTTATCATTACCATTCTGTGCGTGCTCATCCTGGTCATTCTGGTACTCAACGTCAAATTTGTGCAGCAGTCCAAGGCCTATGTCATCGAGCGCCTGGGGGCCTTCCGGACGATCTGGGAGGTGGGACCCCATCTGAAGATCCCCTTCATCGAGCGGGTGGCCAAAGTGGTCTCCCTGAAGGAGCAGGTGGTGGACTTTCCGCCCCAGCCCGTCATCACCAAGGACAACGTGACCATGCAGATCGACACGGTCATCTACTTCCAGATTACCGACCCCAAGCTCTACACCTACGGTGTGGAGAACCCCATGGGGGCCATTGAGAATCTGACGGCAACCACCCTGCGCAACATCATCGGCGATCTGGAGCTGGACCAGTCCCTCACCAGCCGGGACCACATCAATACCCAGATGCGGGCCATCCTGGACGAGGCCACCGACAGCTGGGGCATCAAGGTCAACCGGGTGGAGCTGAAGAACATCATGCCGCCCCGGGACATTCAGGAGTCCATGGAGAAGCAGATGCGGGCCGAGCGGGAGCGCCGGGAGGCCATTCTCCAGGCCGAGGGACAGAAGCAGTCCCAGATTCTGGTGGCCGAGGGTGAGAAGCAGAGCGCCATCCTGCGGGCCGATGCGGCCAAGCAGGCGGCCATTCTCCAGGCCGAGGGCGCCAAGCAGGCCAAAATTCTGGAGGCCGAGGCCCAGGCGGAGGCCATCCTGAAGGTACAGCAGGCCACAGCCGACGCCATCCGTCTCATCAACGAGGCCAAGCCCGGAGAGGGCGTCCTGACCATCAAGGCCCTGGAGGCGTTCCAGGCGGCGGCCAACGGCAAGGCGACCAAGATCATCGTTCCCAGCGAGATTCAGGCTCTGGCCGGACTGTGTGCCAGCGCCAAGGGCATCTTCGACGGCGTGGAGCCGGAGGACGGCAAGAAAGCGTAAGAACACCGGCGCGCCGCGGAGCTCTTGAGCCCCGCGGCGCTTTTTTCGCAGGAGGAGATGTGTATGCAGGGACGGAGAGTGCTGCACCGGCCGGGAGAGAACGGGAGCACCCGGCTGTGTTATCTGGCCGCGGGGGGGCTGATGGGCCTCTTTTTGGCGCTGCGGCTGCGGGCCTTTCTGGTACAGAGCTGGGGGATAGTTCTCCCGCTGCGCCTGGTGGGACTGCTCTC
Source organism: Candidatus Flavonifractor intestinipullorum (assembly GCA_019118925.1). Lineage (GTDB taxonomy): Bacteria > Bacillota > Clostridia > Oscillospirales > Oscillospiraceae > Pseudoflavonifractor_A > Pseudoflavonifractor_A intestinipullorum. The sequence continues at coordinate 1,506 of DWYC01000022.1, forward strand.
TCCGGGGTTGGCCCTGCTGGGGGCCCTTCTGTCTCCGGCGGTGCGGGGCCATCTGTGCCGGTGGGCCCTGGGCAGCGCGCGCTGGCGCTGGGGGGTGTATGCCCTGAGCGTGGCCGGCTGCCTGCGCTGGCGGGGGATCGTCCTGGACCGCCCGCTGGAGGGCGCCGGGCTCTGGCTGCCGGGGTGGGTGAATCTGCTGGCGCTGGCGGGGGGAGGCGTGCTGCTGGGGGTGTTTCTTCTCCATCTGCTCTTCGCCCTGGGGGAGTGTTTGCCGGGCCTTGCGCGGTGGGTGCGGGGCCTGCGGCGGCGGGACTGGCTGACCCTTCTGGGGCTGTGGCTGGCGGTCAATCTGGCGGTGTTCGCCTACGCCTCCGGGAGCCAGACCCTCTACGGCTGGGACAGCGCCATCTACTGGCGCAGTACTTACGCCCTGGCCGAGACCTTCCGGGACCAGGGTGTTCTGGCCGCCCTGAGGCAGGTGTACGAGTCCATCTTCACCAGCGACTACAACGACACCATTGGACTTCTCTGCGTGCCCTTTGCCCTGCTCTTCGGCCCCTCCCGGCGGGTGTACCTCATGTCCATCGGCAATTTTTGCCTCTTCCCGCTGCTGACGCTGCTGTGGGCCTTCGCCCGCAGCCGGCGGCGGCCGGGGCTGTGGCTGGCCCTGGCGGCCATCCTGGCCTTGCCCTCCCTGTTTTACACCGCGGTGACCGGATTTGTGGACATTGCCGGGGCTATACCCGCGGCGCTGGGACTGATCCTCTGCCTGCGGGAGGAAGGAAAGGGCCGTTTTTCCCGCTTTTTGCTCATCGGTGTGCTCTGTGCGCTGGCGGTGGTGCTGCGGCGGTGGTATGCCTTCTACGCCCTGAGCGTTCTGCTGGCCCTGCTGGTGGAGGCGGCTGCCTTCCGCCGCTCCCCGGCGCCGGTACTGGGGTATCTGTGCGGCATGGGGTTTCCGCTGCTCTTTTTTCTCCAGACCTTTGTCTCCCAACGCCTGCTCTCCGACTACGCCGTGCAGTACGCCGCCTACGACCTAGGGCTGGGAGTGGACTTCCGGATGCTCTTCCGGTACTATGGAATCTGGCTGCTGCTGGCGGCTCTGGCTCTGGGGGTATGGCTGGCTCTGCGGCGGGAGGACCGGCGGAAGGGGGTATTTCTCCTGTTGGAGCCATCGGTGTGTTTTTTCCTTTTCGTGCAGGTCCAGAGCCACGGCCAGCAGCACCTGCTGCTCTATGTACCCGCCCTCGCCTGCCTGTTGATTCTGGGCTTTGACCGCCTGGCGGACCGCAGGAGGCTGGGGGCGCTGGCGGTGGCGGCGGCGGTGGTCCCTACGGCGGTGAGCCCCGCGCTCCCCCGGACACAGGGGAGCGTCATCCAGGACTACCCCCTTTTTATGCCGCTGCCTACCTTCTCCTACGCCCCGCCGGTACGGGAGGATGCCTGGGAGGTGGTGGGCCTGCTGCGGCGGCTGGACGAATTCGGCGCGGAGGGGAAGCAGGTGGGGCTGCTGGCCTCCTCTTTTACCCTCAACGCCTCCCTGCTGCACTATGCGGAGGACTCTTTGAACGCCGGCCGGGTGTCCGACGTGGACCGGAGCTATCTGGCGACCCTCTCGGAGGTGGACTCCCGGGACGGCCTGAGCGGCGCGCTGTACGCCTGTGATATTCTGGCGGTGGCCGACCCCATCCAGCTCCACCTGGGGCGGGAGAACCAGCAGGCCATCTGGGCCCCGGCCCACTGCCTACTGGAGGGGGAGGCCATCGCGGGGGCCTACCGGCGGCTGGAGGAGACCTATACCCTGGAGAGCGACGGCATTACGGTCTACTTCTTTGAAAAAGTCCGGGAGCCCACTGCGGAAGAAATGCAGGCCCTGGCCGAGCTGGTCCACCAGACCAACCCGGATATGTACGTCTATACGGGATAACAAACCGCCGCCCCGGCGCTCTGATTTTGAGCGCCGGGGCGGCGGAATCGTTGCGGAAAGGGATTACTTGATGGCCATGGCGTCCACTTCCTCCCGCAGGAGGGCGGAGAACGCGTCCAGATCCATGGCGCCCAGGTCCTCGCCGGTGCGGTGCCGGACGGAGACGGTGCCGTTCTCCTTGTCCCGGTCGCCCACCACCAGCATATAGGGGATCTTCATCAGGGTGGCCTCGCGGATCTTCTTGCCGATCTTCTCGTTGCGCTCGTCCACCTCCACACGGAAGCCCATGGCGTCCAGCTTGGCGGCGAGGTCGGAGGCGTAGTCGTCCACGCGGTCGGTGACGGTGAGGATCTTCACCTGCACGGGGGCGAGCCAGGCGGGGAAGGCCCCGGCAAAGTGCTCGGTGATCACGCCGATAAAGCGCTCGATAGAGCCCAGCACCACCCGGTGGATCATGACGGGGCGGTGCTTCTGGCCGTCCTCGCCGATATACTCCAGCTCAAAGCGCTCGGGCAGCTGGGAATCGAGCTGGATGGTGCCGCACTGCCAGGTGCGGCCCAGAGAGTCGGCCAGGTGGAAGTCCAGCTTGGGGCCGTAGAAGGCGCCGTCGCCCTCGTTGATGACAAAATCCTTGCCCATCTCGAGGATGGCATTTTTCAGGATATCCTGGTTGTGCTCCCACTCCTCCACGGTGCCGATGTGGTCCTCGGGCATGGTGGACAGCTCAATCTGGTAGCTCAGGCCGAAGACGGAGTAGACCTCGTCGAAGAGGCGCACGGTCTCCTGAATGACCTGCTTCATCTGCTCCCGGGTCATAAAGACGTGGGCGTCGTCCTGGGTGAAGCAGCGCACCCGGAACAGCCCGTGGAGGGCGCCCGAGAGCTCGTGCCGGTGGACCAGGCCCAGCTCGCCCACCCGCAGGGGCAGCTCCCGGTAGGAGTGGGGCTCGCTGGCGTAGACCAGCATGCCGCCGGGGCAGTTCATGGGCTTG
>DWYC01000023.1 GCA_019118925.1 Candidatus Flavonifractor intestinipullorum
GCGATGCGGCCGGCCTTCTTCTGGGAGGCGGCCAGGCCCTTCTCGCGAAGGATCTCAACGGCCTTGTCCATATCGCCCTCAGCCTCGGTGAGGGCCTTCTTGCAGTCCATCATGCCTACGCCGGTCATCTCGCGCAGGGCCTGCACGTCTTTTGCAGTGATAGCCATATCAAAAACCTCCAATATTTTTCTACATCTTTAAAAAAGCGCCCGCCGCGCCGGCGGGCGCTGAGAGCCCAATAGGAGAGAGAGCTTACTCTTTGACGGCCTCGGGAGCGGCGGGCTGCTCCTCAGCGGCGTTGTCCTCGCCCTGCTTGCCCTCCATGATGGCGTTGGCCATGACGGAGGAGATCAGCCGGATGGCGCGGATGGCGTCGTCGTTGCCGGGGATCACATAGTCGATCTCATCGGGGTCGCAGTTGGTGTCCACGATGGCCACGATGGGGATGTGGAGCTTGCGGGCCTCGTTGATGGCGTTGCGCTCCTTGCGGGGATCCACCACGAACAGGGCGCCGGGGAGCTTCTTCATCTCGGTGACGCCGCCCAGATACTTCTCCAGCTTGGCGATCTCGCCCAGGTGCTTCATGACTTCCTTCTTGGGCAGCATGTCGAAGGTGCCGTCCTCCTGCATCTTCTTGAGCTGGTTGAGACGGTCCACGCGGCCGCGCATGGTCTTGAAGTTGGTGAGCATGCCGCCCAGCCACCGGGCGTTGACGTAGTAGCCGCCGCAGCGGGTGGCCTCTTCCTTAATGGCCTCCTGGGCCTGCTTCTTGGTGCCCACGAAGAGCAGGGTCTGGCCGCTCTCGCCCAGGGAACGGACGAAGTTGTAGGCCTCCTCCAGCTTCTTCACGGTCTTCTGGAGATCAATGATATAGATCCCGTTGCGCTCGGTGTAAATGTAGGTGGCCATCTTGGGGTTCCACCGGCGGGTCTGGTGGCCGAAGTGAACGCCGGCCTCCAGAAGCTGCTTCATAGAAACGACTGCCATGATTTTTTTCCTCCTTTTGTTGTACCTCCACCCGCGTCCTCTTCCCTGCCCACCCTTGCGGGCACCGGGCACAGAATCGGCGGATGTGTGGAATCATGCTCTGGTATTATATCGCACTCTTCCGCCGGATGCAAGTATTATTTTCCCGAATCTTCCCTTTTTGATGCGTTTTCTTGAGACGAATCCATCTCGCCGGCAAAAAAGGCCCGGTTTTGGCGGCAGGCGGGATGGTCGGGCCGGAAGGCGGCCGCCCGCTCGTTCCAGTAGACCGCCCGTTCCCGCTCCCCCAGGTTCCAGGCGCACACGCACAGCTGGATGCAGGGCAGAAATCCGTGGCAGTCCGGGATGCAGAAGGCCCCCGACCGCAGGTCCCAGGGGCAGTCCAGCGCCTGCTCGTACCAGCGGGCGGCCTGGGCATAATCGCTCCGCTCCATCCACAGCCGCCCCAGGTCGCAGCACACCTCGGCCCGGGGCGGGTCGAAGGCCAGGCTCTCCAGCAGGGCCCGCAGGGCGTGGCGGGGTTTGCCCAGAGCCTCGTAACACGCCCCCAGCGTGCGGCAGGCCTCGATGTTGTTCTCCTTCCAGCCCCAGCCCACGGTGAGGAAGTCCTCCAGCACCCGGACCGCCTCCGCGTACCGCCCGTGGGCGGAGAGCTCCCGGCCGTAGTAGAACTGTTCCCGGGGCGTCAGATTCCGCCCGGAGGCGGCCGCGTGTTCCAGAATCCGCAGGTTGCGCTCCGGGTCGGAGGGGCGCTCCTTGCGGTGGGTGACGGCGGCCTGGGTATACACAATCGCGCCCCGGGGCGTGACGGCCTCGTGGACGGCTCCCTCCCAGCGCAGCTCCGGGACCCGGCGGAGGATGCGCTCCCGGTAATACGTCAGAACGGGCCGCCCCGCCTCATCCACCCCGGCGTGGTAGGGGGCCATGACCACGTCGGGGCCGGGAAGCCGGTCCCGCTTCAGCTCCAGGAAGGCCGCCCGGTCCGCCGGGAGGAGAACGTCGTCGGCGTCCAGCCACATGCAGTAGGACATGTGGGCCTGGTCAAAGGAGAAATTCCGGGCGGCGGAAAAGTCGTCCCGCCAGGGGAAGTCGTAGACCTGTCCGGTAAAACGCCGGGCAATGGCCCGGGTTTCATCCTCAGAGCCGGTATCCACCACCACCAGCTCGTCGTAGAGCCCGGCGGCGCTCTCCAGGCAGCGGGCGAGGACCTCCGCCTCGTTGCGGACGATGAGACACAGAGAAAGGGTATCCATAGCCACCTCCAAACCAGTCTGCTCCCAGTGTATGCGCGCCCGGCGGCCCGGTTTCCGGCATGAATGGGGCCTCCGGCGCATACCTCTCAGGTGCGGGGGGTGGGGACATGGAATGGCTGAACACATGGACGGACCGGCTCTGGGAACCCTGGCTGCTGGGCCTTTTTCTGTTTACGGGACTCTGGTACTCGGCGGCCACGGGATTTTTTCAGCTCTTCGGCCTCCGGCGCTGGCTGAAGGCCACGCTGGGCAAACTGCTCCGGCCCTCCGGCTCCCGGGAGACAGGCGGCCTGAGTCAGACCCAGGCGCTGGCCACCGCCCTGGCCTCCACCATCGGCACGGGTAGTATTGCCGGGGTGGCCACCGCCATTTTCTACGGCGGACCGGGTGCGGTGTTCTGGATGTGGGTATCCGCCCTGCTGGGGATGATGACCAGCTGTGCCGAAAAGACCCTGGCGGTGCGCTACCGGGAGCGGGCTCCGGGCGGCGGCTGGCAAGGGGGACCCATGTGCTATATGGCCCGTGGACTGGGCCGGCGGGGCATGGCCGCCTTGTTCTCCCTGTGCTGTGTGGGCGCCTCTCTGGCTGGGGGCAACCTGGTTCAGGCCAACTCCATCTCCACCGCGCTGAGGGCCTCCCTGGGCTGGGACCCCCTGGCCGTGGGCCTCGGGGTGGCCCTGGCCTGCGGGGCGGTGATCCTGGGGGGCGTGGGGCGCATCGGCCGGGTGAGCGAACGCCTGGTTCCTCTCATGGCCCTGCTCTATCTGGGGGGCGGCGCGGCCGTGCTCCTCGCCCGGGCCTCTGCCGTTCCCGCCGCCCTGGCCGCCATCTGGGAGGGGGCCTTTTCCCCCCGGGCGGCCCTGGGCTACGGCATGGGCGCCGCTCTGCGCTACGGCGTGGCCCGGGGCGTCTTTACCAACGAGGCCGGAATGGGCTCCTCCGCCATGGCCCACGCCGCCGCCCGGGTGGACGACCCGGCGGAAGAGGGGATGTGGGGCGTTTTTGAGGTCTTTGTAGCCACCCTGCTGGTGTGCACGGTGACCGCGCTGGTCATCCTGACCACCGGGGTTTACAACCCGGAAGAGGCCCTCTCCGCCATTGCGTCGGGGACGGTGGCCGATGCCATGTTGGGCGCGCCGCTGTCCGCGGCCGCTTTCTCCACCGTGCTGGGCCGGTGGGGAGGCCTTCTGGTGGCCGTCTGCCTGCTGCTCTTCGCCTTTACCTCTCTGGTGGGGTGGAGCTACTACGGAGAGCGGGGGCTCGCCTGGCTCACCGGCGGAAGCCGGGGCCGGACGCTCTACCGCCCGTTGTTTCTGGGGGCCATTGTGCTGGGCAGCGTGGGCGACCTGAGCGCCGTATGGAACCTGGCCGACCTGTGGACCGGCCTGATGGCGCTGCCCAATCTGCTGGCCCTGCTGCTGCTGACGCCGGAGGCTCTGCGTCTGCTGCGGCCCTGGGTGTCCGGGAGAACGGTACGCTCCCCGTAAATCAAATCCGGGAGCGGCCTGGGCCGCTCCCGGATGGGTTCTTTTCGTATCTTAGTAGTTCTTGGCCTGGAGCTCAAAATAGGCCTGGGGATGGGCGCACACAGGGCAGACCTGGGGCGCGGTGCGGCCGAAGTGGAGGTGGCCGCAGTTGCGGCACTTCCAGACGTACTCGCCGTCCTTTTCGAACACCTTGCCCTCCTCCAGATTCTTCAGCAGGGCGAGATAGCGCTCCTCGTGCTCCTTCTCGATCTTGCCCACCCCGTCGAACAGGGCGGCCAGGCGGGTGAAGCCCTCCTCCCGGGCGGTCTCGGCCATTTCCTTGTACATCTGGGTCCACTCTTCGTTCTCGCCGGCGGCGGCGGCCTTCAGGTTGGCGGCGGTGTCGCCGATGCCCGAGAGCTCCTTGAACCAGAGCTTGGCGTGCTCCTTCTCATTGCCGGCGGTCTCCTCAAAAATGGCGGCGATCTGCTCGAAGCCCTCCTTTTTCGCCTTGCTGGCAAAATAGGTGTACTTATTGCGGGCCATGCTCTCCCCCGCAAAGGCTTTCCACAGATTGGCTTCGGTCTTGCTTCCCTTGAGTTCCATAGGTATGACCTCCTTCTTTTTATAAAACGGCCGGACGGTTTCGTTTTTCCGGTCCATTCATCAGGACGTTTTCTCCAGCGCGTCCTCCGCGTTCAGGCACCGGACGCAGCGCCCGTGAAAAATCAGCTCATGCCCCTCTATGTGATGCGGGCTGGTCCCGGCGGCCTGGTCGTCCAGGGTCTGGAGATAGGGCAGCTCCATATCGTACACCGCGCCGCAGCAGTCACAGCGGAAGTGACTGTGGGGGCGGGTATCCGCGTCGTACCGCTCCACGGGAAAGGCCATACGGGTGATAATCCCCTCATTGGCCAGCAGATTCAGGTTCCGGTATACGGTGCCCAGGCTCAGGTTGGGATTATCCGCCTTTAACCACTGGTAGACCATATCCGCCGTAGGGTGCGCGTCGGTGTGCAGCAGAGCCTGATAGATCAACTCCCGCTGGCGGGAATAGCGCTTACCGCTCATAGCATACCTCCGTTTCCTTTTATTATTAGTAAGCATTACTGTTACTGTTAATATAGCACACCCTATCCGGATTTGCAAGTCCTTTTTCCATGGATTTTTCTGGAGTCCCCTGCTGTGTATAGTTGCCGTGCCCTGCGGCACACTAACATCGGAGTCATGTCCTGTGATCCCAGCAAATGTGGAAGAAGGAGAGAATTGTTATGAGACGATATTGGTCCCTGCCGGTCCTGCTGCTCCTGCTCACGGTGTCGGTTGCCGGCTGTTCCAGCCGCGACGCCAGTCCTACAGTCTCGCCCATGGCGTCCCCTGCCGCCACTCCTGCCGCCACCCCCGCACCCAGCAACGCACTGGAGGAGGGTGCGCAGGACGTGGGCCGTGCCGCCAAGCGGGCGGTGGACGGCGCGGGCGACCTGGTCCGGGATGCCGCCGACGGCGTCGGCGACGCAGCCCGGGATGTGGGCAATGGTATCAATCAGGCCGTCCAATAGACCGCAAGAGCCCCGGAGCGGAAATGCTCCGGGGCTCTTTTGTACTGTACAGCGTCGATCAGGACTTGATGTCTTCTTCAAAGCGGTCGATCTTGTCGATCTTTCCGATCACCGCCACAATGTCCCCCTCCTGGAACTCGTACTGAGGGGAGAACTCCACATTGGTCCGGTGGCCCCGCTCAATGGCGATGATATTGATCCCATAGGTGCGCCGGACATTGATCTCCTGGATCGTGTGGCCCACGATCTTCCCGCTGACCTGAATGCGGCGCACCTCCACGTCGTCGTCCAGGGAGATATAGTCAATCAGATTCCCCGAAATCAGGCGTTTCCCGATGCGCACGGCCATGTCGGCCTCCGGATAGACCACCGTGGCCCCCAGGCGCTTGAGCACCTCGCCGTGCTCCTGACTGTTGGCCTTGGCGATGACCTGGGGGATCCCCATCTTGAGTACCAGCATGGTGGTCAGGATGCTCACATCCATTTTCTCGCCGATGCAGATGGTCACGCTCCCGCAGTTCTGAATTCCCGTCTCTTCCAGGGTCTCCTGGTTCAGTTCTCCCACGACAAAGGCGTAGTCGGTGTACTTGCGCACCGATTTGACCTTCGCTTCCTCCTTATCCACCGCAATCACTTCTTTGCCCGCGTCGGACAAGGTCTTGACCAGCGCCGTGCCAAAACGGCCCAGGCCGATCACGCCAAACGATGAGATTTCCTTCTTTTTCATAAGCGACCTACCCTATTGTAATCATTTCTTCCGTATAGCGGACCCCGGGTTCCGGGCGGTTGATCCAGATGGAGAGCAGCGTAAAGGCGCCCAACCGCCCGATGAACATGGTCAGGATCAGCACCAGCTTGCTGAGCACGCACAGGTCTGGCGTAATGCCGGTGGACAGACCCACCGTGCCGAAGGCCGAGACCACCTCGAAAAAGACCTGAATAAACGCGCGCTGCGGTTCCAGCACGCACAGCAGGAACGTCCCGCAGCACACGACCAGCAGGGAGAGCAGCGCGATGACCGCCGCTTTGGCGCGGGTTTCGCCGGAAATGCTCCGGTGGAACGCCCCGGGCTGCCGCTTGGTAAAGACCGAGCGCACCTCCTGCATCAGGGCGAAGAATGTGGTCGTCTTGATACCGCCGCCGGTGGAACCCGGCGAGGCGCCGATAAACATGAGTACGACGAGCACAAAGAGTCCGGCGTTGGTGAACTCGCCGATGGGATAGGTGGAGAAGCCGGCGGTGCGGGCGGACACACTGTGGAAAAAGGCGCCCAGCCAGGTGATCTCTTCCGTCGCCTTGAGCAGCACGGTTCCCACCAGCAGCAGGGCCGCCGTGGTGGTGAGGACCACCTTCGAGTGCAGGGTCAGCTTCCGGAACGAGCGGGCATGACTGATGTCCAGCATCACCAGAAAGCCCAGTCCTCCGAAGAGAATGAGGGCGCAGGTGGTCAGGTTCAGCAGAATATTGTCCCGGTAGGGAATGAGGTTCTGAAGTCCGCCCAGAATGTCAAATCCCGAGTTGTTGAACGCGGCCACCGAGTGAAATACGCTGATCCACAGGGCCCGGAGGGGCGGATAGTCCCGGATAAACACCAGAAAACTCAGCGCCACCCCCGCTCCTTCAAAACAGAGCGTCATCCACAGCACCGCCTTGACCAGGCGGACCATACCTTTGAAATTGTCTACATTCAGGGCCTCTTTTACCAGCAGGCGGCCCTTGAAGCTCACCCGGCGGCCGGCTGCGAGAATCAGCCCCACACCCACCGAGGTTACCCCCAGTCCACCCACCTGGATCAGCGCAGCCACGACCGCCTGTCCAAAGACGGTGAAATGGTCGTAGGTGTCGATGGCGATAAGGCCCGTGACGCACACCGCGCTGGTGGAGGTGAAAAGAGCGTCAATCCAGGAGACCTCCGCCCCCGGGCGGACCGAGACGGGCAGCAGCAGGAGCGCCGCCCCCAGCAGAATCACAGCGGCAAATCCCAAGGTAATGAGGCGTCCCGGAGGCTGCCGCTTCCAAAATGCAATAAAAGGTGCCATTTTTTGTGACGGTCAGGAGTTCTTCATCACAACGCTCTCCACCGTGTCGGCCACGTGCTCACAGGCGTCCACACATTTTTCCAGATAAATGTAGATCTCCCGCCAGACAATGATCTCCATCGGGTCGGTACAGGTGGTGTGCAGCGTACGCATACTGTTGATGAAGAGCTGATCCGCTTCCTCCTCCATGGTGTTAATATGGACAATATGATCGTGCAGCGTTTTCGAGCGTTTGTAGTCCGCCAGCTCGCCCACCAGACTCTTGGCCTCCTGGCAGCAGCGGATGACCACTTGACAGATTTCCAGCGCGTCCGGCCGGATGGTCTGGATATGGTTGCAGTACAGGCGCAGGAGCACGTCCTCAATTTTGTCGGTCATCTCGTCGATGTTCTGGCTCAGGAGCAGGATATCCTCCCGCTCGATGGGGGTGATGAACGCCCGGGCCAGCACATGGAGCAGCTCGTGTTTGCGCCCGTCGGCGGCGTGTTCCACCGCGTGCATCTCGTCCAGGCGCTCCTTGATGTGCTCGGGGTCAAATTCCCGCATGGTCTTTTCCAGAAGCTGGGCGGCCTGACAGGCGTAGTCCGTGCAGGCGATGAAGGTGTCAAAGTAGAATGCGTCTTGCTTTTTCGCCATAATTTGGTTCCTCCTCTTATGTGATGGCCCCGATTATAGGATTGCCATAAACAGCTTGGCCATGACAAAGCTGATCAGGCCGCACCCCGGGAAGGTAAAAACCCATGTGAGCATCATGTCCTTTACCACGCCGAAGTTGATGGCCGAGAGCCGCTTCACCGCCCCGACACCCATGATGGCGCTGGTTTTGGTGTGGGTAGTGGAGACCGGAATGCCGAACAAACTGGAGAGCAGCAGGCAGGCCGCCGCCGACAAATCAGCGGCAAAGCCCTGATATTTTTCCAGCTTAACCATGTCCATTCCCACTGATTTGATGATTTTCTCGCCGCCCACGCTGGTTCCCACGCCCATGACCGCGCTGCACAGAAGCATCATCCAGACGGGGATGGACACGCCGCTGACGCTGCTCTGTCCATTGCAGAACGCCATGCCCAGAAAGAGAACGCCGATGAACTTCTGTCCGTCCTGGGCGCCGTGCATAAAGCTCATGGCGGCGGCGCCGAAAATCTCCGCCCCCTGGAAGAAGCGGTTGGTTTTCCACCGGTTCATTCCCGCACAGAGGATGGTCAGCAGTTTGCAGATGATCCAGCCGCTGGCAAAGCCCAGCAGCAGGCTCATCCCCAGGCCATAGAGGACCTTCACCCACTCGCTCATGTTGATGCCGCCGATGCCGTTCTGAATGGCGATGGCCGCCCCGGAGAGCCCGGCAATGAGGCTGTGGCTTTCGCTGGTGGGAATGCCGAAGTAGGACGCGCCCACACTGTAAACCACGATGGAAAACAGCGCCGCACACAGAGCGATCAGGGCCTCCTGCGTGTTTCCGCCAAAATCCACCATATTGCTGATGGTAGAGGCGACCGAGCTGTTGATCTGGGTCATCACCAGCACGCCCAGAAAGTTGAACACCGCGCTGGTGAGAATGGCCGTCCGGGCCCGCATACACCGGGTTGTAATACAGGTGGCGATGGCGTTGGGCGCGTCCGTCCAGCCGTTGACAAAGATCACGCCCAGCGTCAGCAGCACCGTGATCAGCAACACCGGATTGGTCGACATTCCGTTCAGGAAGTACGACAGGGATACATCCATCAAAAAACCGCTCCTCTCTCTAGAGCACAAAAATAGCAGGACTTCCCGGATGGAAATCCTGCCCTCTCTCCGAACGCCGACCGCAGGGTCCCGCTCTTCCAGTGCATCGCTGCGAATAAATAGAATCACGGCGACGACCGTATTCTATGACAGACTCCACCGCTTATCCCAGCGCCTACTAAGATATCATTAAATTCTGCCCGCGTCAATAGCAATCTGCGGGAAATAAGCGCCTTTTTCATCCTGCTTTTACCAGTTTTTACCTTGGCTTTACTTTGCGCAGCAACCGGCGCGGGACTGCCTGAGCGGCCCCGCGCCGGTTGCTGTTTTGGGATGAATGACACGGAAAACGCCCTTACAGCGTATCCAGCCATGCGGTGGCGAGCTCCACCAGGTCGGTGAGGTCCACCACGCCGTC
>DWYC01000001.1 GCA_019118925.1 Candidatus Flavonifractor intestinipullorum
GCGAGATAGTCGTTGACCTCTGCAACGCTGATTTCATCAATGTAACGCCGCCCAAACTTGGCGCAAAGGTGATTGTTCCAAATGCTGTCCTGCTTGCGGATAGTCTGATATGCCTTGCCGCTCCGCCCCTGTTCACAATATTCCTTGTAGACCTCTTGGAAGGTCTTGCGCGTCACGGGGGCTTGCCTGTGCTGTTCCTCCTGTTCTCTGGTGACCGCCGCCGCCCGTGCCAGAATCGCGGCCCGCTTGGTGGTGAGCAGATTCCCAAACTCGTCCTTGGTGCCCTTTCGGTTTTTCTTCTTGCCCTCCACCGTGAAGGTGAAACGGTAAGCCCAATTCCCGTTTGGAAGCTGATACACGCCCGTGTCATTCTGCTTTGCCATTGTGAAGTGACCTCCTAAAAATCTATTTTTAGGTGTCCTTTCACACATGGATTTTTTCAAAGTTCAGAACAACAGGTGTCCCGGCAAACAGGTTTCAAGCCCTTGCGCCCCATCTTGTTATTGCGCCGCCGGGCGGCGTAGCCGCACGGCTTGGCTCGCGACGAGGCCCGTCACGGCAAGGCCTTCGAGGGCCTGCTGAAGCGGTACTTCGGCTAAGAAAAAGCCAGGATTTCAACCAGAAATCGTCATCCGAGAGGGTGGGCAGAAAAGCCCACCCTCTTTTTTGCGGGAAAACAGAGAAACTCTCTTTGGAGCGGCGCTGCCTCCGCTCCAAAGAGAGTTTTTTATGGCTGAATATTCCTGCTTATGCCTCCTGGTAGAGTTCCAGGATCGCTCCGTCCTTCCAGACGAAGGCCAGCCGGTCGCCCTTGTCGTTGGCGGCCATCGGCCCGCAGATGACCGAGTCGGCGTCGGCGATGTAGTGCTCCAGATCGTCCACCTTGTAGGCCACATGGGGATTGCGGTGGATCTCCTCAGGGAAGGGGGTGCCCTCTTCAAACTTCAGATACTCGATTTTGTAGTCGTAGTCGTCCACGTTGCTCACCCAGAACTTGGCCCCCTCGTTGTAGACCATGCCGGGCTTTTTATTGGTGATGGGAATGCCGATGTGCATATACTCAGCGGACATAGCGCTTCCTCCTTATCTGGCGTTCTTCACTTCCTGATAGACCTCGTAGGCCTGGGCGGCGGTGTACCCCTCGTGGACCACCTTGCCGATGGCCTGGGCCATACCGGCGGGGCAGTCGGACTGGAAAATATTCCGGCCCATGTCCACCCCGTGGGCCCCCTCGGCAATGGCCCGGCGGGCCATCTCCAGCGCCTCCAGCTCGGGCAGCTTCTTGCCGCCGGCGATGACGATGGGCACCGGGCAGGCGGCTGCCACCCGCTCAAAGCCCTCACAGTAATAGCTCTTGACAATGTTGGCCCCGTTCTCGGCCAGCACCCGGGTAGCCAGCAGGAAGAATTTCTCCGTGCGCTCCATCTCCTTGCCCACGGCCACCACGCCCAGCACGGGGATGCCGTACCGCGCGGCGGTATCGGCGGTGCGGCAGAGCAGCTCCAGGGAGCGCGCCTCGCCGGGAGCTCCGATAAAGGTCTGCACCGCCATGCAGTCGGCGTCCATGCGGATGGCGTTCTCCACATCGCAGGCAATGCCGCCGCCGTTAGACATATCGTCGTAGAGCACGGTGGAGTCATAGGTCGCCCGGACGCATTTGGCCACCCGGGCGCTGGGGGGAATGCAGGCGCGGAGGACTCCCTTGGTCCCCATGAGCACGTCCACATAGGGAATCAGGGGCGGGATCACCAGGTCGATGCGCTCCAGGCCCGCAGTGGGGCCCATAATGTAGCCGTGGTCGAACGCCAGCATCACCGCGTTGCCCGACTTGGGGTGAAACATCCGGGCCAGACGGCTTTTCACGCCGTAGTCGCAGTGGGCCGCGCCCCGGACATAGAAGCCCTCCTGGGCCACGGGCACGTCCAGATGGTAGTCGTGGGCGGCCTTGTTTCCAATGTTGTCTGCCATGGCTTACTCCTTGCTGTAGGCGGGGGTGTGGCAGGGGGTGTTCCACAGGCGGAGGGTCTCCTCATCCCACTTGGCGAGGTTCATCTGGAAGCCCCCGGCCTCCTGGACGGTGAGGATCTCGCCCACCATGCTGGCCACAACCTCGACTCCTTTCTCCTTCAGGAACTCCACCGTGTCCTTGAAGAGCACCAACATCTCCATCATGGTGGTGGCGCCGCAGCCGTTGATCATCACAAAGGTCTTGTCCCCGGCCTTCAGGTCCAGGGCTTTGCACAGCGCGCCGGCTACCGTGGCCACGGTGTCCTTGGAGGAGGCCATGGGCACCCGGACGCCGCCGCCCTCGCCGTGCTGCCCGGCGCCGATCTCCATAAGGTCCGTCTCCCCCAGGTCGCCGAAGGACATGCCGTTCTGGGGGTGGGTGGCGTCGGTGGATTTCACCGTGAGGGAGGCCATGTTGTCCGCATAGTGCTGGGCGATCTCCGCCACTTCGTCCAGGCTCTTGCCCTCCCGGGCCGCGGCGGCGGCAATGTGGTAAAGGGCCACCGCGCCGGCCAGGCCGCGCTGGTTGTCCTCGCCGTTGGGGTCGTACTGGATTTCCTCTCCAGTCACCACCTGGCGCACGTTCAGGCCCGCCTTCTTGGCCAGCTTCATGGCCTGCTTGCCCGCCAGCTGGTCGCCGGCGTAGTTCAGGGTGAGCAACAGCACACCGTGGCCCTTGTCCGCCCGCTTCATGGCGTCAAAGACCAGCTGGCCGTTGGGCGCGGCAAAAATATCGCCCACGGCCTGGATGTCCAGCATCCCTTTGCCCACAAAACCGGCCTGGGCGGGCTCATGGCCGGAGCCGCCGTAGGTGACGATGGTCACCCGGTCCGCGTCGGCCAGGTCCTTACTGATGACCAGATGGCCGTCCACGTCCAGGATGTCGGGGTAAGCCAGGCCCAGGCCCACCAGCTCCTCATCGGTGATGGTCTCGGGCGCGTTGATAAACTTCTTCATCTTCATAATCTGCTGCTACCTCCCACGAAAAAGCTGTATCTGCCTTCGGCTCAGCCCTGAGCCAGTCCCCGGAAGAAATAGGCCGCCGATACGGCCCCCGCGTCCGGAGTTCCAATCGTCTGGGTCCCATAGCTCTTGGCCCGGCCGAATTTGGAGACAAACTGCCTGGTGGCCTCGGCCCCCTGGGCGGCGGCCTGGGCCGCAGCCTCGAAGAGCCCGCGCTCATCCCCGCCCGCATAGTCGGCGATGGCCTCGCTGGCGGGGATGATGGCGTCCATCATGGTCTTGTCGCCCACTTTGGCGCCGGACATGTCGTTGAGCTCCTCCAGCGCCTGGGCAAAGACGGCCTGAAGGCCCGCCGTGTCAATCTCCTCCCCCGGGGGGGCGGCCTCCTGCATCCCGTCCAGCCAGGTGTTCCAAAGGGGGACGGCGCTGCCGCCGTTCAGGGACATCACGGCCGCAGCCGCGTCGTCCAGCATGGCCTGAATCCCGCCGTCGGACTGCTCCACCGCGTCGGCGATGGCTCCGGCAATCTTGCTCATGGTCAGCCCATGGTCGGCGTCGCCGAATTTGGAGTCGATCTCGGTCAGCTCCTGCTCCGCCGCCCGGACGCACGCGCAGGCGTTTTTCAGCCGCGCGGCAAATTCCTGTTTTGTCACGAGGGTGTCACCTCCTTTTCCGGTCCCTCGTTTTGTTACATCTGTAAAAACTCTACTACCGCGTGTTACAAAAGTCAATATTATAGAAAAATTTTCCCTATAATTCACATAAATTTCACTTTAAACATGGGCATCTTATACAAAAAAGAACGCCTGGCGGGAGCTATGCTCCCGCCGGGCGTTACTTATGTTACCGTTTCGTGCAGCAGGGTCTTAACCAGATCGGCCCGGGTCACAATATGGGTCAGGAAACCCGACTGGAGCGCGCCGCGCAGGGCCTTCACGCTGGTATTGGCCGAACAGACGCCGATGATGCGGGGGCACCGTTTCAGGGTTTCCATCGGAATCTGAATGGCAAAATCCTGTTCCGACTGGATCACCGTACCCGCCTCATTGTAATAGTACACCAGCATCCGCCCACAGGCGTGCTGCTGTTGGAGCAGATTCCCATACCGGACCAGGGATGCGAAGTCGGGGCTTGAAGGGTAGTCCCCCAGATTGACCAGCGCCGTGTCCAGCTGCTGCCACTCCTGGTCGATCCGCCGGTAGATCTCGGTGGAACAGAGCAGCTGTTTCTCCTCCAGGCTCTCCGGCAGCGCCGGGAGGTAGAGAAAATGGGGCGTGGCGCCCAGCTGCTGGGCCATCAGGCGGACGTTTTCGTTGGACTGGTAATTGCGGGCGGGAATGCTGGCATTGCCCACCAGGGGGCAGATATCGGTGATGGGGCTGTCCGGCTGAGGGTGCTTCTCCAGCCAGGTCACCAGCTGACCGATCAGATAGCCCCAGCCCACCCCCAGGCGCCGGGTGCCCAACTGCTGCAGCAGCTCCACCGCCCCTTTGGAGAGGAGCTGATTGGTGGCGTCGTTGTCCTCTCCGTCCTCCACCAGGATGCCGCCCTGGATTGCGCCGGTCTGCCGCAGCCGCTCCAGCAGCCCGGCTGTCTCGGCCTCCGGGTCGTGAATGGTGATCTCCACCACCCCCAGCTCCCGCGCCTCGGAGAGAATCCGGCTGACCAGAGGCCGGGAAATTCCCAGCTCCCGCGCAATGTCGCTCTGCTTCTGGTCCTCCAGATAATACCGCCGGGCAATATAGGCCATTCGCTTTTGTTTTTCCTGACTTGTTTTCACGCGCGTCTCTCTCCTGCAAATTGTTACATATGTTACTTATAACACAAATCGCGCCCGGTTGCAATGTACTTCTTCCACCCCTGCCGGTGCAGATTCCGGCGCATGGCGCCGGCGCCCGTCCTTTTCGCGCTTTCCTGTACCGATGCGCCAGGCAGAAATGTTGTACGGCTGTCCTTCTTTTTTCGAAGGAACGGACGGTTTTTACGATAAATATATCATGATTTTCTATCCCGCACAGCCGCTTCTTTTTATTTTTCGATAAAGCATTTTCTTTATTTCGGAAAATTTTTTAGAAAATCGTCAAACGCTCTTTTTATCGCAAAAATCGCGCTGTTTTCCATTGATATTGTAGGATTTTTTGACATTTCCCACATTTCCCCTCTTCGGTTGATGAAAACCAAACGCACTGATATAATGAAGCACGCCATTTTTCCACCCAATAGGCCGGAGCGGGTTCCGGCCCCCTCCCGCACCCGAACCGAGAGAAAGGAAGGATGATTTCCCCATGAGAAGCAGCCATCTGGCCCGTCTGGCCGCACTGGCCCTGAGCTCTGCGCTGGTTCTGAGCGCCTGCGGCGGACCCGGCAGTTCCCCCTCCTCCGCCCCCTCGCAGGGCGGAACAACCGGAGAGACCACCGAGCAGACCTCCTATAAGAGCGAGCTCAACATCGGCATCGCCGCCAATCCCCCCTCTCTGGACCCCCACGGCATCAACTCCAACATTGTGGGCGGCATCGGCATGCACATCTATGAGCCCCTGTTCACGCTCAACGCCGACTATGAGCCCACCCCGGTTCTGGCCGACTCCTATACCGTCAGCGACGACGGTCTGGTCTACACCATCACCCTGCGTCAGGGCGTCCTCTTCCACAACGGGCAGGAGATGACCGCCGACGACGTGGTGGCCTCCATGAATCTGTGGCTGGAGCGCTGCTCCAAGGCCGAGCTCATCAGCGGCTCTACTTTTGCCAAGGCGGACGACTACACCGTGACCCTCACCGTGCCCCAGGCTTCCTCCGATATCATCAATATCCTGGCCGCTCCCATCCAGTTCGCGGCCATCTACCCCAAGTCGGTGGTGGATGCCGCCGGACCCGACGGCATCACCGAGTATATCGGCACCGGCCCCTACAAACTGGACGAGTGGCTCCAGGATCAGTATGTGAAGCTCACCCGCTTTGAGGACTACCAGTCCCCTGAAGGCGAGTCCAGCGGTCTGGCCGGTGAGAAGCAGGCGGCCACCGAGACCATCTATTTCCGGGTGGTCACCGACAACTCCACCCGCATCGCCGGCCTCCAGACCGGACAGTACGATATCATTGAGGACCTGCCTCTGGACCGCTATGAGGAGCTCGCCTCGGACAGCAATCTGACCATGGATGTGGAGACCGGCGGTACGCTGAACCTGTTCTTCAACACCACCCAGGGCCCCCTGGCCAATCAGACGCTGCGTCAGGCGGTGCTGGCCGCCCTCAACTGCGACGACATCATGCTGGCCGCCTATGGAAATGCGAGCCTCTATACCCTGGATCCCGGCTGGTGCGACCCCAACGACGCCATCTGGGGCAGCGAGGCCGGCGCCGAGTACTACAGCCAGAACAACATCGCCAAAGCCCAAGAACTCATGGCCGAGGCCGGCTATAACAACGAGCCCATCGTTCTGGTGACCACGCCCGACTACAGCGAGATGTACAACGCCACCCTGGTAGTCCAGGAGCAGCTGCGCCAGGCCGGCTTCAACGCCGAAGTGGAGCAGTACGACTTCGGTACGTTCATGGAGCACCGGGCCGACCCCGCCCAGTTTGATCTGTTCATCACCAGCAACTCCTACAACCCCCTGCCCGTGCAGCTCTCCGTGCTCAGCGAAGCTTGGGCCGGCCTGAACGCCCCCGAGGTGGCCGAGGGCATCAGCGCCATCCGCTTTGCCGCCAGCACCGAGGAGGCCAGCGCCGCCTGGGACAACCTGCAGGAGTTCCTGTATGAATACGGCGCCGCCACCGTACTGGGCCACTACACCGGCGTGTATGCCCTGCGCACCGGCGTGGAGGGCTTCGACTACCTGCGCTATCCCATCTATTGGAATGTGAAGGTTCCCGCATAACCGTAAGAGAGACCGGCGGCGGGGTGCGGACGCACCCCGCCTTGCCGTGTTTTTTCTGATCCCATCAAAGGGGGAAGGCCTATGTTATCCTATGTGCTCAAACGGATTCTCTCGCTGATTCCGGTGCTCTTTGTGGTGTCGGTGGTCATCTTTCTGGTGATCTATCTGATCCCCGGCGGCCCGGCCACCGCCCTGCTGGGTCTGGAAGCCAGCGCCGAGCAGATCGAGCAGCTCAATACCGAACTGGGCTTCAACCGCCCCTTCCTGGTCCAGTACGCCGACTGGCTCTCGGGCGTGTTCCACGGGGACTGGGGGGAGTCCTTTTTCCTTCAGCAATCGGTTCTGGACTGCATCGCCCAGTACTTTGGCCCCACTCTGAGCCTGGCCATCCTGGCTCAGATTTTCGCCGTAATTCTCTCCATCCCTCTGGGCATCCTGGCCGCCTACTATCGGGGCAGCGCCGTGGATCTGGCCACGGTGTCGGTGTCCCTGCTGGGCATCGCCGTGCCCGGCTTTCTGCTGAGCATGTTTCTCATGCTCTTCTTCGGAGTCTTTCTTCAGCTCCTGCCGGTGGCGGGCTATGCGCCGCTGAGCCAGGGCCTGTGGGAGCATCTGCGCTATCTGATCCTCCCGGCCCTCTCGCTGGGCCTGGTTCAGGCGGCCTACATCACCCGCATGACCCGCTCCGCAGTGCTGGATGTGCTCTACAGCAATTTTATCCGTACCGCCCGGGCCAAGGGCCTGCGGGAGAGCGCGGTGGTCTTTCGCTATGCGCTGAAGAACGCCGGACCCACCATTCTCACCGTCATCGGCCAGTCCTTCGGCGGACTGGTCACCGGTACCATCGTCACGGAGACCATCTTCAATATCCCGGGCCTGGGGATGCTCACCATGACCTCCATCAATCGCCGGGATGTGTTCGTGATTCAGGGCGTGGTGCTCTTTGTGACGCTGATCTATGTACTGGTGAACCTGGTTGTGGATATTCTCTACGGTCTGGTGGACCCCCGCATTCAGCTGGGGCGGAAGTAAGGAGGCGATGCGGCAATGTCGAAACCCCTTTCCCGGGCGGCCAGCGCGGCCATCCTTCAGGAACAGCGGCAGATCCGGCGTGAGCGGCTGCTCTCCACCCCCGGTCTGCTGGTGGGTCTGGTCGTGTTCGCGCTCATCGTCCTCGCCGCCCTGGTGATCCCCGCCGTCAGCGGCGTGGACCCCAACGAGATGACCGTCTCTCTGCGTCTGAGCCCGCCCAGCCCGGAGCACCCCTTCGGCACCGATGAGTTCGGCCGGGACCTGTTCACACGGGTCCTCCACGGCGCCCGGGTCTCCCTGGCCGTGGGCGGGTCGGTGGCCCTGCTCTCCTGTCTGCTGGGTACCGTCATCGGCATTTACGCCAGCTATTTCAAAGCTCTGGACCAGGTGCTCATGCGCATCTGCGACGGCCTCATCGCCATTCCCGGCATCCTGCTGGCCATCGCCCTGATGGCCGCCCTGGGGGCCGGAAGCTGGAACGTGGTGCTGGCCCTGACCATCGTCTACACCCCCAGCGTGGCCCGGGTGGTCCGCTCCAGCGCTCTGGTGACCAAAGCCCAGACCTATGTGGAGGCCGCCAAGGTCCAGGGCGCCACCAACCGGCGCATCTTGTGGAAGCTCATCCTGCCCAGCGTGATCTCCCCACTGACGGTGCAGGCGTCCTTTATCTTCGCCCAGGCCATCATCTCGGAGGCCTCTCTCAGCTTCCTGGGGGCCGGTATCCCCGCCCCCGCCGCCAGCTGGGGCAACATCCTCCAGGCCAGCCGGGCGGTCTTTTCCCGGGCGCCCTGGACGGTGCTCTTTCCGGGGGCGGCGGTCGTGCTGTGCGTCCTCAGCCTGAACCTGCTGGGAGACGGACTGCGGGATTATCTGGATCCCCGCACAGGAGGGAGGCGGAAAAAGTGAGCGAGACACAGAACCAGAAACCTCTGCTGGAAATCCAGAACCTGCGGGTTTTCTTCCGGGTGCGCCAGCGCCTTCTCCCGGCGGTGGACGGGGTAAATCTGACCATCCGTCCCGGCGAGATTGTGGGCGTGGTGGGCGAGTCGGGCTCGGGCAAGAGCGTCATGTCCCAGTCCATCCTGCGCCTGCGGGACTATGACTCGGCCATCTCCTATCAGGGGGAGATTCTCTTTGAGGGACAGGACCTGCTCCAGCTTCCCCTCTCCAGGCTGCGGAAGATCCGGGGCAACCGGATCTCCGTCATCTTTCAGGACCCCCTCACCTCTCTGAGCCCGGTCCACACGGTGGAACGGCAGCTCACCGAGGTGCTCCTGCTCCACAAAAATCTCTCCAAGGCCCAAGCCCGGGCCCGGGCGCAGGAGCTGCTCCATCTGGTGGGCATTCCCAGCCCGGAGCGCTGCCTGCGCCAGTACCCCTACGAGCTCTCGGGCGGAATGCAGCAGCGGGTGATGATCGCCATGGCCCTTTCCTGCGAACCCAGCCTGCTCATTGCCGACGAGCCCACCACCGCCCTGGACGTGACCATCCAGGAACAGATTCTGGACCTGATCGCCCAGCTCAATGAGAAACTGGGCATGTCGGTGCTCTTCATCACCCACGACTTGAGCGCCATGGCCCAGCTCTGCCACAGTGTGCGGGTGATGTATCTGGGCCAGATTGTGGAGGAGGCCGAGACCAGCGCCCTTTTCGCCCGGCCCATGCACCCCTATACTCAGGGTCTCCTCGCCTGTATCCCCCGGCTGGATTTTCCCCGGGGAGAGCCGCTCCACGTGATTGAGGGCACGGTGCCCCCCCTCTCCCGCATTCCGGCGGGCTGCCACTTCTGCACCCGCTGTCCCCATGCCACCGACCGCTGCCGGACCCAGGCGCCCCCCACTGTGGAGGCCGAACCCGGCCATTTCGTCCAATGCTGGAACTTTGTCTCTCCGGAGACCCCCGGACAGGAGGTGGAGGCATGAGCACGCCCCTGCTGGAAGTGAAAGACCTGCAAAAGCGCTATCCCATCTACGGCCCTCTGGGCAAGCTCTTCCGCCCCAAGACCTATATGAACGCGGTCTCCGGCATGTCCCTCCAGCTCTACGAGGGTGAGACCTACGGTCTGGTGGGCGAGTCGGGCTGCGGCAAGACCACCACCGGCCGGGCCATTCTGGGTCTGGTCAAGCCCGACGGCGGCGAGATCTGGTACCGCGGGCACGACCTCACCAAGCTCAGCGACCAGGAATTCCGCCCCCTGCGCCGGGAGCTCCAGCTGGTCTTTCAGGACCCGTTGTCCTCCCTCAATCCCCGCCAGCGCATCGGCGCGCTGCTGGAGGAGCCCCTGATTGTCCAGGGGATGGGGGACGCGGAGAGCCGCCGAGCCCAGGTCATGGATATTTTGGAGAAGGTGGGTCTGTCGGAGGAGCACTACTTCCGCTACCCCCACGAGCTCTCGGGCGGACAGGTCCAGCGCCTGGGCATCGCCCGGGCCCTGATCATCGGCCCCCGGCTCATTGTCTGCGACGAGCCGGTCTCCGCCCTGGACGTGTCCATCCAGGCCCAGATTCTCAATATGCTCACCCGGCTGCAGCGGGAGATGAATCTGAGCCTGCTCTTTATCTCCCACGACATCGGCGTGGTGCGGTATCTCTCCCACCGCATCGGCGTGATGTACCTGGGTTCTCTGGTGGAAGAGGCCGCCACCGACGCCCTCTTTGCCCAGCCTCTGCACCCCTATACCCAGGCGCTGTTTGCCTCGGTGCCCGACCTGGCCAAGCAGCGCCGCCACCCCGCCCTGGAGGGAGAGCTCCCCGTCCGCACCGACGAATTTCAGGGCTGCGTATTCCACACCCGCTGCCCTTACGCCACTGAGGAGTGCCGCCGCAGCGCGCCCGCCCTGCGGGAAGTTCAGAGCGGCCATAAGGTGGCCTGCCATCGCTCCAGTCCGGCCTCAGGGGACTAAACAACCGTGCGGTCCACAAAACCAAGAACCATCCTCCCGATTTCCGGGAGGATGGTTCTTTTTCGGCTGAAACCCGGCATTGGCTCACATACGCGCCACGCATCGGATCAGGCCCACGCAAAGTGCCCGGTCCCGGCTCCCAGCTCAAAATGGTATTTGGCAATTCCCAGGTCAATTTTGGTATAGAAGCCGGCGCCCGCCTTTGCAGACACCCGGTTCCCGGACAGCGAGAAGGTAAATTTCTGCTGATTCATCGCCGTCGGCGCCAGCAGCGCGGCCTCAACCCCGGCCTGGAACCAGTCGGGCGGCGTCCCGTCTGCGGCCGACACCTCGCCGGCGGATTTCGATTTGTGGGGAATGCCCTGATTTTCCCCGTATCCCAACGCGATTACAATACAGAGTTTCTCACCCGGATTCACGGTAAAGGCCGTTTTGACCTTTCGGTACGTCATGGCGACCCAGCAGGTATTCAAGCCCAGCTCCTGGGCTTTCAGCACCAGCCTTTCCCCGTAATAACCGCAGGTTTCCTCCAAGTCCGCCCCCTTTCGGCCGATCATCGCAAGATAATTGGTAACACCGTGAAATTTCCCATAGCGGGCCATAAAGCCGCTAAATGCGTCGGGTTCATTGGTCACAAGCTGAATGTGTAGTCCACTCTCCCGGTTACACGCCGCAATCTCGGCCTGCATGGCGGAGATTACCCCCGCCTCCAGGGGTCTGTTTTGATATTGGCGCACACTGTGGCGGGCCTGCATGGCATCCATCGGATTCATAGGACTTCTTCCTCCTTAATATTGGTCTCCGCTCCGGTCCGGAAGCTGCTCCATGATGGCTTTCGCGTGAAGGAGCATTCGAATCAACCGGTCCATGGCCTGGGTATCTGCGTCGAAATAGTAATAGTTTTTGGTCCCCTCTCTGCGCACGTTTAGGAGACCCGCATCCTTAAGAATTCGCACATGATGGGATACCGCCGGCCTGGAGAGGTGGGAGCGCTCGGTAATCGCACCCACGCGGACGCCGCCGCACTGATCCATCCGCATCATCTCCAAAATCAGATGCTGCCGGTTCTCGTCGCCCAGCGCCAGCAAGATCCGCCGGCAGTCTTCAAATTCCTCCGCCAATTGAGCGACTCCGTTGGGGTTTTCCGACATAGCTCCACCTCCATTTGGTTTATTCTTTTGAACCTTCCAACGATTATACCATGCATCCTCTTCTCTGTCACATTGAGAAAGAAAATCGAGACGGTTTTCCGTTGTATTGCATTCCAATTTCGGTTCTTCTCAAACCCGCACCTCGGCATATATGCGCATCAAATTGCCGGAATTGTTTCATTTCCGGCACAGAGTGCATTCAGGTGAGACATGATATCCTCATTTCTTATCATACTTTAAAAGTTTATCTTTTCTATATTTTTCTTGATTTTCATCAAATCTTTCTATAAAAATGAGCGGGTACTTTTCAAGGCATTCCGTCGATGTTATAATCATCTTGGTTCTTTTTGCCGCATCAGTTTGAATCAATACTTGCATTTATAGAGGAGTGTCGCAGATGAAGCATCCTTGTATTGAATACATCAGCGCCTGTGGGTGATGCGAGGTCTATGAGGGATTGGTTCAATCTCTTGCTGTGGAGTATCAGGGCCAGGTGGAAGTAAAAATCTACCACTCGGGCGTTGATACCGACTATGTGGCCAAGTACGGCGCCATTTCCAAAAGCATGTTGATTATCAATGAGCGCAAGGCCGTCGCCAAGCTGAGCAAAAGCGCGGTGCGCCATGCATTTGAGGAGGCATTGAAAACGGCATGAGTGAATTTTTGGATTTTTTATGGACGGTGCTCCGCTCTGCTCTCAACATGATCAACGGCGCATCCTATTGGATGGTGCTCAGTCTCATCGTTGCGGGATGCCTGCACGAATTTTTGACGCCTGAGGCGCTGACCAAAAGCAATCTGGGTACGACAAAGCCCACGGGTGTCCTGTGGGCGACCCTGACCGGGATGCTCATCCCCATCTGCAGCTGCGGGAGCATTCCGCTGGGCATTGGCCTGTACCACTCGGGGGCCTATCTGGGCCCCACTTTGGCGTTTATGACCTCTTCGCCCATGATTAACCCCATCTCCATCATCTTGTGCTATGGGCTCCTGGGGCCGGAGATTGCCACCGTGTATGTCATCACCGGCTTTGTCGCACCCATGATTATCGGACTGATCGCCAACCGCTTTCCGGGCAAGGAGCTCTACTTAAAGCGGGACGAAAATGCGCCGCAGCGCATCCAGCTGGAGGCCGAGAAGCCCTCGGTCCCCCGCCGTATTGTGATGGGCCTGCGCTGGTCGTTCAGCGAGCTGGCCCTGATGATCGGCAAGTACACGGTGCTGGGCATGCTGACCGCCGCTCTGATCTTCAGCATCTTCCCCCAGTCGGCCATCCAGCGCTATCTGGGCGACCCCAGCTTTGTCTCTCTGCTGGGCATCACGGTCATCGCAGCCCTGATGTACGTGTGCGCGGTGGGGCATATCCCCTTTATCGCCGCCATCGTGGCCAGCGGCGCCGCCCCCGGCGTAGCCATCACCTTCCTGATGGCCGGCGCGGCCACCAACATCTCCGAGCTCATCACCATCAACCGCACCATCGGCAAGCGCGCCATGCTGCTGTATTTCGGTCTGGTGGTGACCATCTCCAATATTGTCGGCTACCTCACAAACCAGCTCTTCCCCAATTTTGAGCCGGTGCTCAATTACGACGCCGTGACGCACTCCATCTCCGCCGCCAATACCATGATGCATAACGGCCCCGACTGGCTCAAGTATCTGTGCAGCGCCATTCTGATCTGTTATGCGCTCTACGCCGGGTTCCGCGCCCTCCAGGGCCGGATGCAGAAAATGGCGGCCAGACAGAACTCCCCCTCGGCCTGACCTGGTGCGTGCCCATGAAAGAACAGGGAAAGCAGACGCAGGCAAGACGGCCCTTCCCCCTCTGGGGCAAGCTGCTTGTGATTTTAGCCGCAGTTGTGGCGGTATTTTTTCTCCGGCAGTATGTCTATGCGCTGGTTGAGGAGCAGGAGACGACCATCGGCGCGGGGAAAAATTACGCCAGGTCGGTGGCGGACGGCCATCCCGCACTGCAATATTTTGAGACGGTCAACCCCGGCCGGGATATTTTCCTGGCCTGCGAAGAGGACCTGACCAACGACGGCCTGAACGAGCTGGTAGTCATCTACCACAACCCGGAAGAGGGCGTGATCAACTGGATGGTGGCCCTGATCAACCGCGGAGACGGCACTTATGATATCACCGAGCCCACCCGGGCGCCCATTGAAAATCAGGCCATCCGTTTCTTCAATATGGATAAAGAGGGCGAGCTGGAATTCGTTCTCACCGGAGAAAAGGACGGAGAGGTGGGTTACGCCATCTACCGCATCATTGACGGAGAGCTGATCAATCTCTTCGGCGAGGATATGGAGGACTGCTGTTGAACCGCGGGAGGACATTATTGCCATGGATGCAATCAAACGGGGCGTAATCTTTCTGGCCGCGGCGTTTGTGCTGGGACTGCTCGTCGCCTTTGTTCTCCCGCGGGAGCGGCCGCGGGAGGCGCAGGATGAGACCCTTCTCATCGGCGTAGGCGACGATGTGACCGGACTGCTCATGGAACAAATCCTCCAGCGCTATCAGGAGGACGGCCACGAGGGTCTGTCCCAGGCGGGGTCGGACGATATGGATTCCTACCTGTTTATGGATTGCTGTTCCAACGCCGGACAGTGGTCCCTCCTGACGCAGGATATCGATCTCGGTTTCTATTGCAGCCACATTTCCATGGCGATTGTCAACCAGAACGAGGGATTTTCCATCTACAGTCCGGTGATTATGAACGGCGAGGTGCTGGGTTACTGGACGGAGCCCAGCGAGATCAAGACCATGGCCATCCCCATGAAGCGGGAGCATCTGGCCCAGCTGGTGCGGGAGCAGTATCCCGGGGTCGAACGTCTGGAGGAGGTCTCGCCCACGTCGATCCTGTACGCCTTCGGGGACCGGCAGGTGGATGGAGCCGTGATGGACATCGCCCGCGCCTTTCAGATGCCGGAGTATCACTACACCCGAGTCTGCGATCAGGACTATGTGTCCTTCTGTCTCGTGGTGCGGGATGAAATTGTAGGAACGCCCCAGTTTCAGACCTTTGTCCAGTATTATAATGAGACTGCAGAGGCGTTAAACGACCGGGATACGCTTCAGGAGCTCTACGGCATGGACGACGCGTTCTGGGAGAGTATCAATCTAAAATTTCTCTATCTGCCTGAACCCTGAACGGGGAAAGCAGGTCCGCTTTTCAGTCAATCAAAGAGAGGAAATGGGAGTCAAACTATGTCGATCTCAGTACAGGGCATCACCAAGTCTTTTGCGGATAAGGGGCAAAAGAAAGAGCGAAAGCTGGTGTTGAAGGACGTTTCTTTTGAGGTGAAGGACGGCGAGTTTGTCAGTCTGGTCGGTCCTTCCGGCTGCGGCAAGACCACGACGCTGACCATCATCGCCGGCTTTCAAAAGGCCGACTCCGGCCAGGTCCTGGTGGACGGAGCTCCGGTGAGCAAGCCGGGCCCGGACCGGGCCTTTGTCTTTCAGAACTATGCGCTGCTGCCCTGGTTAAAGGTCGGGGACAACATCATGTACCCGATGAAAAAGCAGGGCATCCCCAAGGCGGAGCGGGAAAAGCGGCTGAAAGAGCTGCTGTCCATCGCTCAGATGGAAGATAACGCCAACAGCTACATCTACGAACTCTCCGGCGGCATGAAGCAGCGCGTGGCCATCCTGCGGGGGCTGGCCTGCGACCCGAAGATCCTCCTGATGGACGAGCCTCTGGGCGCGGTGGATTTCCAGATGCGCAAGCTCCTGCAAATTCAGATGGAGGCCATGCTTCAGCAGCGGAAGGTCACCACCATGATGGTGACCCACGACGTGGACGAGGCCATTTACTTCAGCGACCGGGTCATCGTCATGTCCCGGGACCACGGGCGGATTATGGCGGATGTGCAGATCGACCTGCCCCGCCCCCGGGACCGCACCGGCCTGCGCTATCATGAGTATATGGACCAGCTGACCGAGATCCTCAAGCAGGCCCTCAACGGCGAGGTCTTTAACGAGGAGGACAAAGACCTCATGCAGTTTATCGAAAACGTGGAGACCGGCGCGGACCTTCACGAGGGGCGCACCATTTTGGGCACGGACAAGTCCACGTCCGCCCCCAAGAAAGAACGCAGGAACATCCTGCGCAGAAACCGGCAATGTCACGATATGAATGACAAACTCTGATTTCTTTCTCAGGCAATCCGGCCTTTGCTCTATATGCCGCCGGCGAAAACAAACTATATTGGGAGGTATTATGTATGAAAGTCGCCTATCTGTTCGAGAGTGAGCACGCGAGAGAAATTTTGGAGAATATGATTATTCCCCAGCTGGAAAAGGGAACCCATGTGGCTGAGGTGGCCGGCATGATGTTCTTCTTCGACAACTGCTACATGCTGGTCCAGGGGAACGACATTGCACAGCGTCTCTCCGCCCTGTCGGAAAAGACCGGAATGCTCCTGATGGCCTGCGACCGGTGCTGCATCCAGCGGGAGATCGAGGACAAACTGGTCCCCACCGCCGGAATCGGCTGCTTCCCCAATGTATACACCGCTCTGGCCGGGGCCGGGATCGATCAGGTCATCACGCTGTAACCCGTGCACTCTGCGGCAGGTGCGGCACCGCACCTGCCGCGCACTCCATTCGCCCTCTCCGGCGTGAGAACATGAGGTGATAAACCGTTGGATAAAGGACAAAGAGACGTACAACGCATGCAGACCTCCGTACGGCTGGGGGACCGGAGAAATCTTCGAAATGTCTTCGGCTCCGCGGCCTATTATCTGGCCTTTGCCGTCTGTCTTGCTGTAGTGTTGGTCGTCTGGTATTTTGCCGCCCATGAGATTAACTATGTGGCGACCTTCCCATACCTGGAAGATGTGCTGGCCGCGCTGTTTCACGCGCTGGTGGACCCCTATTTCTGGAGTAATTTTCTCATTACCCTGGTGCGGGT
Source organism: Candidatus Flavonifractor intestinipullorum (assembly GCA_019118925.1). Classification (GTDB taxonomy): domain Bacteria; phylum Bacillota; class Clostridia; order Oscillospirales; family Oscillospiraceae; genus Pseudoflavonifractor_A; species Pseudoflavonifractor_A intestinipullorum. The sequence goes on from DWYC01000001.1 coordinate 16,849, forward strand.
GCTCAAGGGCGTCGGAATCGCGGTGCTCATCGGATTCCCGGTGGGGATGGCGATGGGATTTTCTCCCCGGCTGATGCGCACTCTGGCCCCCTACATCAACGCGCTGCGCCAGATTCCGATTACCGCCTGGGTCCCCATGGCCATTATCTGGTTTGGCCTGGGCGACGGGCCCACCATCTTTATCATCGCATTCAGCGCAGTTTTTGTGGTGATCCTGAACGTCATTGCCGGCGTGCAGGAGATCAGCCCCGACTTTTATAACGCCGTGCGCAGCATGGGCGCCAGCAGCAAGGATGTGATGCTGGACGTGGTGCTCCCCGGCTGTACGCCCGGCCTGATTACCGGAATCCGCATGGCCCTGAGCGGCGCGTGGATGACGGTGATGTGAGCGGAGTTCATTGCGACAAGCGACGGTTTCGGCGCGATCATCAGCTATGCTCAGAGTCACCTCTGGACGGACACCGTCATGGCCTATATGGTCCTGGTGGGTGTGCTGGGATTCGCCCAGGACAGGCTGGTTCTCCTGGTGGAGACCGTGCTGCTGCGCTGGAAGCGGTAAGCAGCCTGCGGGAATCGACCCGCAGCTTTCGCAATGGACAGCTCCCGGTTCGGGAGCAGGCATACCGCCCCTCTCTCCAGCGGAGAGGGCGCGAAGACATGAGCTTTCTCATGTGACCGGTTCCGGCCGTGTACGGCCGGAACCGGCAGATACCCGCAATTTGTACCTCTGGAAAGGAAGTGACCCAACCGAGGATGGTCAAGCAAACACAAAAGCCGGGCCCGGCCGGCGGGAACGTCTCCGCCGTGAAACGGCCGGGCAAGTCGCTCCGCGCCGCAGTACGCAGCTGGTTTTCTTACTACGGCGGACTGCTTCTCTCGCTGCTCTGCCTCATTGCCGTTTGGTTTATTGCGGCCCACGCCGTGGACGATTCCTTCCGCTTCCCCATGATTGAGGATATTTTGGGACAGATCGCCTATGCGCTGACCGATGTCCACGTCTGGAGCAGCTTGTACATCACCATGCGCCGGGTGGCGGTGGGCGTATTCTGGGGGGCGGTGATCGGCTTCCCCCTGGGGGTGGCCATGGGATTCTCCAAAATCATTATGTATACCATCGCCCCCTTTATCAACTCCCTGCGCCAGATTCCCACCATGTGCTGGGTTCCTCTGGCGGTGGTCTGGTTTGGTCTGGGCGACGGGCCCACCATCTTTATTATCGCGTTTCAGGCCACCTTCAATATTTTGCTCTCCACCGTGGTTGCGGTACAGGATATCAGCCCCGACTACTACAATGCCGTGCGCAGCATGGGCGCAAGAACCCTTGGAACCATTACCGACGTGGTCTTTCCCTCCAGTATGGCGGGGCTGATCACCGGGATGCGGGTGTCCATCGGCAATGCGTGGGGCGCCGTCGTCTGAGCGGAGTTCATTGCAACCACCACTGGTTTTGGATTTCTGATCCACGAGGCTCAGGTCCAGTTGAATACCACCAGCATTGTCGCCTATATGATCATCGCCGGTCTGGTTGGGTTTTTCATGGACCGCATCGTACTGGTGCTGGAGAGCGTGCTGCTTCGCTGGAAGCAGTAAGCCCGGTGGCGGGGCGGCGGCTCCGCCAGGGTTGCAATGGACCGCTCCCGGTTCGGGAGCAGGCACCCGTTCCTTTGGGCACGGGGCGGGCGGCGGCCCGCAGAAGAGGAGAACACGTTTGATGAAGAAAGGAAGGTCGAGCATGAAGTACAAAAAGCAATTGAGTCTGGCGCTGGCCGGAGCCGTGCTGTTCGGGGTCCTGGCCGGATGCCACAACAGCGCGGAGGAGACTCCCGGGCTCAGCCAGGTCGAATATGACCCCCAGGAGGCAATCGCCCCCTATCTGGACAATCTGCCCGAGATTCCGGAGGCCGACAAGGACTACGTGATTGAGATGGGCTACAACAACTGTGACCACATGGTCGCCGCCATTATCGGCCAGGACACCGGGCTCTATGACGCTCTGGGCCTGAATGTCAACATCACCAAGACCGGTCAGGTGGCCTCGGCCATGGCCTCGGGCGATATGGTGGTGGGCTATGCCGGTTTCGGCGGTCTGATCAACAACTACAACAAAGGCGCCCGGGTCATTATGCCGGCCGGCTCTCACCTGGGCGGCGCCATGTATCTGGTGGTCAGCCCTGAAATTGAGTCGCTGGATGAGGTCGTGGGCACGACCCTGGACATGGGCCCCGACTCTCAGTACAGCACTTTCTGGCTGGAAATCTGTGATAAGCTGGGCATCCCCTCGGATATCGGCGCCTATTATCAGGGCTCCGATATGGGCGATGAGGACGCCATGATGGCCCTGCGGGCGGGCCAGCTGGATATCTTTACCTGCTGTGACCCCTACGCCTCCATCGCCGAGCAGGAGGGCTTCGGCAAAATCCTGGCCACCGCCTGGCACGCCGACGTGAAAGAGGACAAATCCACCGGCTGGGGCATCCACTGCGGCTACTACATCAACGCCGACTTTGCCGAGGCGCATCCCGAGCTGACCACCCGCCTGGTTCTGGCCCACTGTCTGGCCATCAAGTACATGTACCAGCACCCCTACAGCGCGGGTGAGATGTTCGCCGAGACCTTCGGCACCAGCGTGGACGTGGGCCTGCGCACCATGTACCTCAAGACCAACGCCGAAGGCCGGACCCTGTGCTGGACCATCGATGAGAGCAACATGGAGAACTATGAGCACTGGTACGACCTGCTGGGCGTGCCCGAGGAGGAGCGCACTCTGGTCACCGACGTGGACGGCTTCATGGATCTGAGCTGGCTGGACAAGTGCGGCATTGAGGATTTCCAGACCTTTATTGAGGAAGAGGGCATCGACGAGATGCAGCCTCTGGGCATGAGCTACGCCGACTGGCTGTACATGGCGGAGACCATCGACGGCATCGACCACAACAGCGAAGTGGGCAAGCTGGACAAGTGGATGGAGAACGGCAGCAAGACCGAGAGCCCCATCGAGCCCTATACCGGCGACGGCGTCTATGTGGCCCCCATGCACAACGGCGAGGACTCCTCCCAGAGCGCATAATTTCGCAGAGCAGAAGGGATGAACATGCAGGAGTATTGTGTGATCGCCTTTGCCAACGCCCGTGTGGCCACAAAGGGCCAGAACATCCTTCAGCAGACCGGGTTAAAGGCCTTTCTGATGCCGACGCCCCGGGAGATCACGGCCAGTTGCGGACTCTCCCTGCGCCTGTCTCCAGAAGACGGGCCCCGGGCCCGGGAGGCGCTGGACGCCGCCGGCCTGCCGGATGGGGAACGGCGCTTCTACCATATGAGCTACGACGAGCACCACCGGAGCGTGGTGCCGGCAGAGGAACTCACGGCCAATTCTCCCTGAACAATTCAGCAGCCAGCGTCCATTCCGGCGCTGGCTGCTGGGCTATTTGCCGCTGGGAAGCGGGCTGTTAAACCGCCTCCCGGCGCTCCTGGAGCAACTCCAGGAACGCTTCGATCCGGGTCCGGATCTGCCCCTGGTCTCCATCGGAAAAATCCGTACAGATGTGCAGATGGGGGACGCCGCACTGCTCGCACACCCGCTGGATGTTGTAGGTCTCAATGCCGAAGGGGTTGCAGGAGTGGAGGGTAATGCTGACCACTCCATCCACCTTCCACTCGTCGATGGTGGCCTCCACCTGGGCGAAGCGCGCGTCGTTGGGGGCCATCACGGCGCAGGGAACTTCCAGATATTTTTCCGCGATGCAGACAATGGGGTCCTTCGTCTCGGATTCCTCCACCAGCCGCCGCCGGGAGACGATGCCGCTGCACCCCTCGTAGCAGACGATCGCGCCGCCCAGCTCCTCAATGACGTTGATGGTCTTTTCCGCCGCGCCGCCGAATCCGGCCCCGGAGACCAGAATCCGGACCGGATGGGCGTCCGGCGGATACGGCCCCTTTCCTGCGCGCCAGTTCTCCTCGCACTGATCCAGAATTTCCTCCAGTTTTTGATATTTTTCCTCTTTATTGAATATGTACTGCTCCCCTTCCATGATGTTGCGCATATCCACGCCGCGGATGGCGGGGGGATCGTACCGGCCCAGTTCATAGATCCGGGCGGCCTGTACCCGCTCTTTATTGCACCACCGGATGGACTCCCGGAGCATCTCGTCGGTGATGGTGATCTGGAACCTCTGCTCCAGATCGCTCCGCAGCTCCCGCAGCTCCTGAACCCACCCCTCCAGGGACCGCTCCCGGTCGGGCACGTTGGGAAGATGAACCACTCTCGTGGGTTTCAGGCGGCCCAGAAGTTCAAACATCTTCTTTTTCCCGTCGCAGGTGGTCTCGCCGACCACCAGGTCGGAGAAGTAGGCGTAGGGACAGCTGTCCTCCAGCACATGGCCGTAGCTGGACTTGATGAGCGGGCACAGATTGACGGGCAGTTCCCGTTCTGCCGCCGGAATGGAGTCCTGACTTTTTCCGCACAATCCCACCATGTAGAGCCCGGCGGCCCGGATGATCTCCGCCGGAGCATACTGGCAGAAGGTGCCGCAGATGTCTGCGCCGCTCTCTTTGAGCTCCATGACCTTGATAAAGCCGTTGCGCCGGGCCTCTGCGAATTCTTCAAAGTGTTCTGGAAGTGTTGCCATTTCGGTTCCTCCTCTTTATTTCAACCATATTTGATTCACTCTCCACCCAATCCCCACTGAACTAGGAGGTTTCTCATGCGTGAATACCAGCTTCCGGCCCGGTTTGAGACATTCCCCCAGGAGCAAAAGGACGCTTTTCTCCAGGTCCTCGCCCGGAAGGAGCGGGGAGAGCTTCTCGCCGGGACATTTTGTACCTTTGCTCCCTGTGAGATTCTGGACGCCGCCGGCATCCACTCCGTGCGCCTGTGCGGCCGGGATGAGGAGACGATCCTCGCCGCGGAACGCCATCTGCCCAAAAACCTCTGTCCCCTGATTAAGTCCAGCTATGGCGCTGCGGTATCCGACGCCTGTCCCTATACTTACTTTGCCGACCTTATCGTGGGCGAGACCTCCTGCGACGGGAAGAAAAAGATGTATGAGCTTCTCAGCCGCTTTAAGAATGTCTACGTCCTCCAGCTGCCTCAGGGCGCCGACCGCAGCTATGCGCAGGCCATGTGGACCCAGGAACTCCGCCGCTTCCGCTCGGTACTGGAGGACACCTTCCACGTGGTCATCTCCGACGAGGCCATCCGGGCCGCCGCCGGTCTGCGCAATCAGCTGCGGCAGGCCCAGACCGCGCTCATGGATCTGCTGAAACTGGACCCGCCCCCGCTGAGCGGCATGGAGCTCTTCGGCATTCTGGACCGCACGCGCTCCTGCTTCGACCTGAACGCCGGCATAGAGGCGCTCAAAGACCAGACCGCCCGGATCCGGGCGGACTATGACGCCGGTAAGCGGCCCATTCCCGCCGGACGCAAGCGCATTTTGATCACCGGATGTCCCGTCGGCGGCGTATTGGAAAAAACGGTGCAGGCCGTTGAGGAAAACGGCGGCACAGTGGTCTGCTTCGAAACCTGCGAAGGGGTCAAGGCCGCGCGCCATCTGGTGGACACCCAGGCGGAGGACATCTTCTCCGCCATCGCCCGCCGCGATCTGAACACCGGCTGCGCCGTGATGTCCCCAAATCGGAGCCGCATGGAGCTTCTGCCTCAGCTGGCCGCAGAATTCCGGGTAGACGGCATTCTGGAAGTCGAGCTTCCGGTCTGCCACCCCTATACTGTGGAGCGCCGGGAGATGGAACGGCTGGCCGAGCATCTGGACCTCCCCTTCCTGGCCGTGTCCACCGACTATTCTCAGGCCGATGTCGGCCCGCTTACCACCCGAATCGCGGCGTTTTTGGAACTGTTATAGTCCCGAAACAACAGCGGCGTCAGGACAATCCCCCTTTCCGGGGGCAAGGTCCTGACGCCGCCGCGTTTTGCTGTATTACTCGTCGTCGCTGAAGAGCATTCTGCCGACGTTCAGCCCCTCTTCCAGATCCAGGCAGAACGAGCAGCAGGAGCACACGTTATGCTCCTTGGCATAGGCGTCGTAGTCCGCCTGCGAATTGAAATACAGCATCTGGCAGCAGCAGCAGCTGGCCCAATTGTCGCTGGCTTTCAAATCGGCGTGGAGAATGCGGATCTCATCCGACGAGGCGGAGGCAATGGCCCCGTTCTTGACCTCGATGTGGATGGGGACGCCGCTGTTGCTGCAGACCGAATCAATCGCAATGTCCTGATGGAAAGTATACGTACAGCCCAGCGCGTCAATGGCGCACATCACGTAAGTGGTGCGGCCATCGGCCAGCGTCACCCGGTGCTGCGTCTCTTTGGCCGAGACGGGATAGATGGAATAGACCTTTCCGTCCTCCGCGATGGCCAGGGCGTTCTTCTTCTGCAGGGTCTCCACCATCTCCTTCTCCCCCTCGGAGGGGCTGTAGGGCTGATGGGTATCCACAATTGCGTTGATAATCCGGTTCCGCAGTGCGTTCTCCTCACTGGTCAGCTTCGAGGCGATGCTGTCCATAATGAGACGGTCCCGGTCATAGTTGCGGAAGGTAATCTGATCTCTGAAATTCATGGGTCGGTTCCTCCTTATTTTCTCTGTCTCCCGTAACCTCGCCGCATTCCAACACACGGACGCGCAACGGCAAGAGGGTTTGCCCTGCGGTTCCACATCTGCGGCTTCCGTTCTGAAGGCAGTATAACATAGTCGTTTTTACAAGGCAAGAAGTATAGAATATTACGAATTTTCGTCATATAAACATTGTAATCACGAATAAAGTTCAACCTGATTCTTCAGAGCTGCGCAGAATTTATTGTATTAAATAGAAATTTTTAAATATTTTTCCTCCCTCGGGATGCGTTCTGCGGCCGGACCTGTCCACTGCATCCGGAGTGTCTCCGGCGCAAGCCGCCTCTTTACAGGTCCTCCAAAAAGTGATATCATAAGTTTAATATCGCTGACGCGGAAGGGCCGGCCCCTGACGGGAAAGGGATACGGATACGGCGGCTCCCTGCGGGGGCTGCGGCTGACGCACCCTTTCCGGGTGCGTTTTTTGATGTAAGGAGGATTTTTATGGAAGAGACTCGCGTCGCCCTGCTGGGTATTGTGGTGGAAAATCCCGACGCGGTGGAGCCCCTCAACCAGTTGCTCCACCAGTACAAAGACTATATCATCGGCCGGATGGGCCTGCCCTATCGCGCCCGGGGCGTCAACATCATCAGCATCGTGCTGGACGCCCCCGGGGACGCCATCAATAGCCTCTCGGGCAAGGTGGGGATGCTCCCGGGCGTCACCGCCAAGGCCGTCTATTCCAAGCTGCCGGAGCCGCCCCATGCATCCGCTGATTGACAAGCTGGAGCGGGAACGGACGCTGAGCCGGGCGGAGTGGATTTCCCTTTTGGACGCCCGGACGGCGGAACTGGCCCGGGATCTCTTCCGGCGGGCCCGGGCTCTGCGGCGGAAGTACTATGGGGACGCGGTCTTTCTGCGGGGCCTCATCGAGTTTACCAACTGCTGCAAGAACGACTGCTATTACTGCGGCATCCGCCGCTCCAACCGGGCGGCGGTCCGCTACCGGCTCACCGAGGAACAGATCCTCTCCTGCTGCCGGGAGGGATACGCCCTGGGTTACCGGACCTTTGTGCTCCAGGGGGGCGAGGACCCCGCCTGGACGCCGGAGCGGCTGGCCGCTCTGGTCTCCTCCATCAAGGGGGAATTCCCCGACTGCGCCCTCACCCTCTCGGTGGGGGAGCAGCCCCGGGCGGTCTATCAGCTCTGGTTTGACGCCGGGGCCGACCGTTACCTTCTCCGGCACGAGACCGCCGATGCCGCCCACTACCGCGCCCTCCATCCGCCGGAGATGTCCCTGGAGGCCCGGAAGCGCTGCCTCTGGGATCTCAAAGCGATCGGCTATCAGGTGGGCAGCGGCTTTATGGTGGGCTCCCCGGGGCAGACCTCGGTTCAGCTGGCCGAGGACCTCCTTTTTCTCCGCCGGCTGGAGCCCCAGATGGTGGGAATCGGCCCCTTTATCCCCCAGAAGGACACCCCCTTCGGCGCACAGCCGGCGGGCAGCCTGGAGCTGACCCTCTTTCTCCTGGGGCTGATCCGGCTGATGCTGCCCAGCGTGCTCCTCCCGGCCACCACGGCCCTGGGCACCATCCATCCCCGGGGCCGGGAGCTGGGCATCCTGGCGGGGGCCAACGTGTGTATGCCCAACCTCTCCCCCCAGGAGGTGCGGGGACAGTACGCCCTGTATGACAACAAGATCTGCACGGGGGAGGAGGCGGCTCAGAACCGCCGCTCCCTGGAGCGCCGCCTGGCCTCCATCGGCTGCTATGCAGCGGACGGCCGTGGGGATTATAGACCACTCTGACGGGAAAGCGCCGCGCTGCCCCGGAAGGAAAGGAAGGAACGAGTATGTATAACCCGAAGTCCATGAAAGCGGAGGAATTCATCGATCACCAGGAGATTCTGGACAGCCTGGCCTACGCCGACGCCCACAAGGCCGACCGGGAGGTCATCAGCGCCATCCTGGAGAAGGCCCGGGCACGCAAGGGTCTGAGTCACCGGGAGGCCTCCGTCCTGCTCGCCTGTGAGCTGGAGGACAAAAATCAGGAGATCTACGCCCTGGCCGAGCAGATCAAAAAGGACTTTTACGGCAACCGCATCGTCCTCTTCGCCCCCCTGTATCTCTCCAACTACTGCGTCAACGGCTGCCTGTACTGCCCCTACCACGCCAAAAACAAGCACATCGCCCGGAAAAAGCTCTCTCAGGACGAGATCCGGGCCGAGGTCATCGCCCTCCAGGACATGGGCCACAAGCGCCTGGCCCTGGAGACCGGCGAGGACCCGGTGAACAGCCCCCTGGAATACGTACTGGAGTCCATTCAGACCATCTACTCCATCAAGCACAAAAACGGCGCCATCCGCCGGGTGAACGTGAACATCGCCGCCACCACCGTGGAGAACTACCGCAAGCTGAAGGAGGCGGGCATCGGCACCTACGTCCTGTTCCAGGAGACCTACCACAAGGAGAGCTACGAGCACCTGCACCCCACCGGTCCCAAGAGCAACTACTGCTACCACACCGAGGCCATGGACCGGGCTATGGAGGGCGGTATCGACGATGTGGGCCTGGGCGTGCTCTTTGGCCTGGAGCTGTACCGCTATGAGTTTGCCGGCCTGTTGATGCACGCCGAGCACTTGGAAGCTGTCCATGGCGTGGGTCCTCACACCATCAGTGTCCCCCGTGTGAAGCACGCCGATGACATCGACCCCGATGAGTTCGACAACGGCATCACCGATGAGACCTTCCTGAAGATCTGTGCCTGCATCCGCGTGGCTGTGCCCTACACCGGCATGATCATCTCCACCCGTGAGAATCAGAGTGTCCGGGAGCGGGCGTTGCATCTGGGTATTTCTCAGGTGTCCGGCGGTTCCCGCACCAGTGTGGGCGGCTATACTGAGGAGGAGCGCCCTCACGATACCGAGCAGTTCGACGTGTCCGACAATCGTACCTTGGACGAAGTCGTCCGTTGGCTGATGGAGCTGGGATACATCCCCTCCTTCTGCACCGCCTGCTACCGGGAGGGACGCACCGGTGACCGGTTCATGAGCCTGTGCAAAGCCGGGCAGATCCAGAACTGCTGCCATCCCAACGCTTTGATGACCCTGAAGGAGTACCTGATGGATTACGCCGCGCCCGAGACAAAGGCCATTGGTGAGAAGCTGATTCAGGCAGAGCTGGAGAATATTCCCAAGGAGAAGGTCAAGGAGATCTGCAAGGATCACTTGGAGAAGATCGAGCAGGGCATTCGGGACTTCCGTTTTTAAAGGAGCGTAACGTATGAGCTTAAATGACACCCCTTCCGGGGAGCGGGTACACATCGGCTTTTTCGGCAGGCGCAATGCCGGAAAATCCAGCGTGGTCAATGCAGTGACCAACCAGGAGCTTTCCGTGGTTTCCGATGTCAAGGGCACCACCACCGATCCGGTGTACAAGTCCATGGAGCTGCTGCCCATGGGGCCCGTGGTGATCATCGACACCCCCGGTTTTGACGACGAAGGCACCCTGGGGGAGCTTCGGGTGAAGCGGACAAAGCAGATCCTCAACCGGGCGGACTGTGCTGTGTTGGTGGTGGATGCCACCCAGGGCAAGACCGCCGTGGACGAGGAACTGATTTCCCTGTTCAGCCAGAAGAATATTCCCTATTTGGTGGCATATAACAAAAGCGATTTGACTGCAGTTCCCGCTCTAGGGGATAACGAGTTGGCGGTCAGCGCTCAGACAAAAGAGGGCATGGAAGAGCTGAAAGAGCGCATTGCTCGTCTGACAAAAACAGAGGGCAATGGCAGGCGGCTCATTGGGGACCTGCTCACTCCCGGGGACATGGTGGTGCTGGTGACTCCCATTGACAGTGCTGCTCCTAAGGGCAGACTGATCCTGCCCCAGCAGCAGACGATCCGGGACGTGTTGGATTCCGACTGCACCGCTGTGGTGGTCAAGGAGAACGGCTTGGCGGATACCTTGAAGAAGCTGGGTACAAAGCCCCGCATGGTGGTCACCGATAGCCAGGCCTTTGCCCAGGTGGACCGGGATACGCCCAAGGATATCCCGCTGACTTCCTTTTCCATCCTGATGGCCCGGTACAAGGGCTTTTTGGAGGATGCGGTCCGAGGTGTGGCAGCCATTGACCAGCTGCAGGATGGGGATAAGGTCCTCATTGCAGAGGGCTGCACCCATCACCGGCAGTGTGAGGATATCGGCACGGTGAAAATCCCCAAATGGCTGCGGGAATACACTGGTAAGGAGCTGGTGCTGGAGCATTCCTCCGGCAGGGACTTCCCGGAGGATCTCTCCCAGTACCGGTTGGTGATCCACTGCGGCGGCTGTATGCTTGGTGAGCGAGAAATCACCTATCGCCGGAAGACCTCGGCGGACAATGGTGTGCCCTTCACCAATTACGGCATCACCATCGCCCATTTGAAGGGTATACTGAAGCGCAGTGTGGAGCTTTTCCCCGATCTTTACGCAATGCTTCCCT
>DWYC01000024.1 GCA_019118925.1 Candidatus Flavonifractor intestinipullorum
TCCTTCTGGTGCTTCGTGTTTCTTTCACGTTGTTTAATTTACAAGGTACACAGCGCGTGGCTCTTAACCACCGGTGCTATATTTTAGCACATCTCGTTTCGCTTGTCAAGTGCTTTTTTCGGAACTTTTCAGCCCCGGCACCCTCATTCAAGCCGTTCGCTCTCGCGAGGAACTCGTTTATTTTACCACGCTCTTTCGAGCTTGTCAAGAACTTTTTTCGAGCTTCCCAGCCTCTTTTCAGACCCGTAATCCCGTTTTCCGTCCTCTTTTTCACAAGTCCCGTCCGCTCAGGCGAACTCATTCAGTTTACCACGCTCGCGCTCGTTTGTCAAGCATTTTTTTCAGCTCCAACCCGAAAGTCCGTCCGGCTTCCGCCCGGTCTCTTCCAGCTCTTGCCGCTTTTTTCGTGCCCGCTTCACAGGCGCTCAGATATAATACCAGACCGTCTCCCCATTGTCAACCCTTTTTTCCCCTTTTTTTGCGGACGTCCCGTCTTGACGCACAGCGCCCGGTTGCAGTGTGCGCAAAAATGTGATACTATCCTCTTATATTGCATTTACTGCGGTACATCTGCCCAAGGAGGGATTCCCCATGCCCATTCGAATTCCCGACTCGCTGCCCGCCCGGGCGGTTCTGGAGGGAGAAAATATCTTCGTGATGACGGAATACCGGGCCATGCACCAGGATATCCGTCCGCTCAATGTTCTCATCTTAAACCTGATGCCCACCAAGATCGTGACCGAGACCCAGATCCTCCGAAAGCTGTCCAATACCCCCCTTCAGATCCAGGTGGAGCTGCTCCAGACCAGCAGTTACGTCTCCCGCCACACCGATGAGGAGCACCTGTCCTCCTTTTATACCACCTTTGACCGGGTAAAGGACCGTACCTTTGACGGCATGATCATCACCGGCGCTCCAGTGGAAAACATGGATTTTCAGGAGGTGGACTACTGGGATGAGCTGTGTGAAATCATGACCTGGAGCCGTACCCATGTTCACTCCACCCTCCACATCTGCTGGGGGGCTCAGGCCGGGCTCTACTTTCACCACGGGATCGCCAAGCACACGCTTCCCCAAAAGCTCTTCGGGGTCTACGAGCACCGGGTTCTCAAACCCAGCTCCCCCCTCTTCCGCGGATTTGACGACGTGTTCTACGCCCCTCACTCCCGGTATACCGAGGTCTGGGAACAGGATATCCGCCGCACCCCCGGCCTGGAGCTCATCTCCACCTCCTCCGAGGCCGGGGTATACGCCGTCAAGACCGAGGACAGCCGTCAGTTCTTTATTATGGGGCACCCGGAGTACGACCCGGACACCCTGTCCCTGGAGTATTGGCGGGATGTGAAGAAGGGGCTGGATATCCAGGTCCCCGCCCACTACTTCCCCGACAACGACCCCTCCCGGGTCCCGGTGGTGCGCTGGCGCAGCGCGGGACAGCTTCTCTACACCAATTGGCTCAACTACTACGTCTACCAGACCACGCCCTACGATATCACCCAGATTACCGCAGGGATCTCAACCCCCAATTAAGAGAAAGCGCAAACCCCGGGCCAGGGCCCGGGGTTCTTTTTGTAAAATTTCTGTGCGCTTCCCTCTTGACAAGCAGGGCGCATAGTGCTATCTTTTACTTAAATAATTATTCAATATTCTTCGCATATGAGAATAATTATTCTGTCCCGTCCACCTTAGTTTGAGAGGAGATTCAACATGAAAGAGACCGTTTCTTCTGCACAACGGTGGCTCGCTCTGCTGCTGTCTCTGGCGATGTGCCTGTCTCTGGGCGTAACGCCGGTATTTGCAGCCGAGACAACCTCCGCCCCCACCGCCACGTTTGTCAACACCTCCGGCGACGGCGGCGCCGACGCCGTGAGCCTGACGGCTGAGCGCACCTTCCAGGCCAAGGTCCCCGTGGACCTGACTCTGGAGGAGGCCCAGGCCGCCGCCGGGACCGTCACCTGGTCCCTGCTCCCCGACGAGAGCCAGGACTATCTGGACGACGCCCTCTTCCCCAACCAGACCGGGGGCGGCGCGCTGGACACCTGGATGTGCAGCGACGGGGAGACCCCCTTCTTTGAAGATGTGACCACCGCCGCCGAGACCCAGGACGGCCAGGTCTATCTGACGCTCACCTTCTCCAACGTGTGCTACTTCGGCGACGACGCCAGCGTCCCCCACGTCAACGGCGGCTCTTACATGGACGTGTGCGGCTATTTTAACCTCACCGCCCAGCAGGACGGCCAGACCCTGGGGTCCGTCGGCCTGAAGATCGCGCCCTATGACAACTTCCACACCATGGACGAGATCTACGCGCAGCTCGATGAAATCGTGGCCTATGCCGCCGAGAACACCGACCTCTACGTGGAGAAGTTCTCCATGGGCTCCAGCCAGGGCGACAACGGCCTGGAGAGCCTGGATATGCCCTATCTGATCATTGCCAAGGACGAGAGCGTTCTGGACAAGTGGCAGGACATCAAGGCCGAGGCCGAGAGCGACCCCACCGCCCTCATTCGGAAGATTGAGAACGGCTCCCTGGGCGACTACCAGGTGCCCGTGATGTACTCCAACGTCCACGCCAACGAGGTGGCCGCCACCGACGGCGTGCTCACCTTCGCCTGGATGCTGGTGGAGACCGCCGCCTCCGAGAGCGGCAGCATCGACTACGACAAGCTCACCGGCTTCACCGCCGAGGGCGAAGCCGAGCTGGCCGAGCAGATGGGCCCCGCAGGCGAGGAGGGCTCCGTAGCCGTGCCCGACCTGGTTGCCGACACCGCCACCTACCTGGGCTACCTGAAGGGCGAGAACGCCGACGGCACCACCGCCGACGCCTCCGTGCCGGTGGACCTGGAGAAGTACTATACCGTCGAGACGGTCAGTGTCGATGTGGACGAGCTTCTGGACGACGTGTTCTTCATCCTGGTCCCCGAGGAGAACGTGGAGGGCCGCACCTATCTGACCCGCACCTCCTCCGGCGGCTTCGATCTGAACCGGGACAACTCCTTCCAGACCCAGGCCGAGACTCAGAACATGACCCAGCTCATCGCCCAGTGGAACCCCGTCAGCTTCGCGGAGTTCCACGGCCGGGTGGAGCAGTTCCAGTGTGAGCCCTGCGATCCGCCCCACGAGCCCAACTTTGAATACGACCTGCTGGCCGAGCACCTGATGGCCGGCGGCGAGGCCCTGGGCATCGCCGCGGTGGCCAACAACGACGGCCACAACAGCTACGTCATCCCCCAGCGGGACTACCTGACCTACACCGGGCAGAAGACCGCCGACGGCGCGGACCAGACCCAGTGGCTGGACCCCTGGGACGACATGTCCACCAGCTACACCCCCCAGTACGCCATGCTCCACGGCACCGTGTCCTACACGGTGGAGGTGCCCGCCTATGACGACTACATGGTCCAGGGCGTGGCCTACGGCCAGCTTGGGCAGTCCAACTACATCGCCGAGAACAAGGAGAGCTATCTCCTCAACCAGACCAAGATCTTTGAGCGCGGCGTGACCAACGCCAACTCCGACGCCTATGACCTGGTGGGCCAGTGGCTCACCGACCAGTACGACGTGGAGGGCGCCGAGGCCGACCTCTTCCGGCCCGAGTACGACGGCGAGGGCCAGAACGGCAACTTCTACCCCGAGTGCTACATCATCCCCCTGGACGGGAGCAATCAGTCCAACCTCCAGGCCGCCGACGAGATGCTGGAGTACCTCCAGCGTAACGGCGTGGACATCATGATCGCCAATCAGCCCTTCTCCTATGACGGCGTGGAGTATCCCGCCGGCACCGCGGTCATCTCCATGTATCAGGCCAAGCGCAGCGTGGCCAACGGCGTGCTCTATGACGGCACCGTCATCACCGAGTGGCCCGTCCTCTACTCCGAGGGCATCACCGCCTTCAACTACACCCGGGGCTTCGACATGGTCGTCTGTGCCGAGCCCGCCGCCTATGAGACCATCGCCGCGGCCTGCGATGTGGCCGAGGAGTGGAACGTCTCCTCCGCCTTTTCCGGCGAGACCGGCGCCCAGGTCGTCCTGATGAACGCCTCCGAGGACTCCACCGCCGCCGTCAACGCCCTGCTCCAGGCGGGCAAGCACGTCTCCCTCATTACCGAGGGCGAGTACAACGGCAGCTTCCTCGTCTCCTATGCCGACTGGCAGAGCGTCTGCGGGGACTACCTCATCACCGGCGTGGGCGTGACGGAGGCCCCCGCCTCCAAGGCGATTCCCAAGGCCCCCGTGGTCTACATCTCCGGCAAGCCCGCCGACAACGACACCGGTTTTGTCAAGACCACCCTGGTCAGCGGCTCCTACCAGTACAACTACGACCGCCAGGCCATGGAACTGCTGGGCTTCACCGTCACCGACAACGCCGCCCAGGCCGATCTGATCATCGGCGCGGCCGCTCTGGACGAGCAGGCCCTGGCCGCCGTCAAGGCGGGCACTCCCTACATCGGCTACGGCTCCAACGCCATGCGCTCGGCCGTGGACCTCTTTGAGGAGGGCCAGCTGGTCCGGGAGACCGCCGGCGACTCCGCCATGGACGCGCTGTCCTACGTGACCTATCCCACCGAGAGCCCCATCACCGCCAGCTATGTGGCCGAGGGGGACGACATCCTCTACGGCTACGGCGCGGGCTACTTTGCCTCCATTCCCCAGGGCGCTCAGGTCCTCATCCAGCTGGACAGCTCCAAGGGCCTGCTGGAGGGCTTCCTCCCCAGCACCGGCGAGCACTATGCGGACTTCCTCGACGACTCCGTCCAGGCCATTTCCTATCAGGGCGCGGGCGCGGACGGCGCCGACCTGAACGTGGTCCTCTTTGCCAACACCCTGACCAACAAGGTCCACCAGCGGGATGAGTTCAACTTCATCTCCAACGCCGCCTTCAACGCCGTGGCCGACGCCACCGGCTATGCGGACGTGGCCAATACCGCCTGGTACGCCGGCGCGGTGAAGTCCGTCACCCAGCAGGGCCTGATGAGCGGCACCTCTTCCACCACCTTCAGCCCGCTTATGACCACCGACCGCTCCATGATGGTCACGGTCCTCTACCGCCTGGCCGGTTCGCCCAGCCTGACGGACGAGAATCTGGGCTATCCCTTTGCCGACGTGGACGCCGGCTCCTGGTACGGCAATGCGGTGTACTGGGCCCGGCTCAACGGCATCACCGCCGGCGTGGGCGGCAACCGCTTCGCCCCCACCGCCGAGCTGACCCGCGAGCAGGCTGTGACCATGATTTACAGCTATGCTGAGAGCCAGGGCATGGACGTGACCACCACCGGCGGCCTGTCCGCCTACACCGACGCCTCCCAAGTCTCCGCCTTCGCGGTGGACGCCATGACCTGGGCCGTGGAGCAGGGCATCGTCTCCGGCACCGGCGACGGCACCACCCTCTCCCCCAAGGCCTCCGCCTCCCGGGCCGAACTGGCCGTCCTGCTGCTGCAGGCCCAGAGCGTGCTGAGCGCCCAGGCGTAAGATTTCCCCTCCGAATGAGAAAATCCCACCCCCGCCGGAAATCCGGCGGGGGTGGGATTGTGTTTTGGGACGGGTTTGCTCAGGGGTAGAGTTCCACATAGAGCTCGTCCAGAGCGGGGGCCTCATCAATGAGCCCCTGTTCCAGGAGCCAGTCCACATTCTCCTGCCAGCACGCCGCGCTCTGGGAGAGGAAGGGGGCCTCGTCGGTCTCCATCATGGGGATGAGGGTGTCCAGGCTCTGGGTCTCCACCGTCTCCGAGAGGGGGAAGTTCTCCTCGTTCTGGTTGTCCAGCAGGGTCCGGAGGGCCCCGGCCGGGTCCTTCTTCACATCTTCAAAGCCTCTGGCGGAGGCCCGCAGAAAGGCCTTGAGCATCTCTGCGTCGTTCTCGATGGTCTCGTCGCTGGCCAGGAACACACCCTCGTAGTAGGTGGGTACGCCGTAGTCGTCCAGGTCGAAGTAGTTGACCTGGAACCCCTCCTCCTCCATCTGGGGCACCTCGTGGTTGACCAGGCACCCGATGGTGGCGTCCACGTTGCCGGTGGTCATGGAGCTCATCAGGTCAAAGCCCACGTCGATCATCTCTACGTCGCCGGAGTCCGCCCCCACGTAAGCCATGATGG
>DWYC01000025.1 GCA_019118925.1 Candidatus Flavonifractor intestinipullorum
CCCTTCTCTTTGTGCTGGCTCTGCGGGGAAACGGCTAGCCCTCCAGCGCCCGGAGAAGCTCCGCGGGGCTGTCCACAATGCGGGAAGCTCCGTGGGCCAGGAGGAATTCCCGGTCCCGGAAGCCCCAGGACACCGAGAGGCAGTCCATCCCCGCGTTGCGGGCCGTGTCGATGTCTACGTCCGAGTCCCCCACATACACCGCCCGGGCGGCAGACGCCTTCAGTTCCGCCAGGGCGGCAAATACCGTGTCGGGGGCGGGTTTGCGGCGGACGGTGGCCGACTCCCCGATGGCCACCGGCACCGCCCGGCCAAAATAATCCCGGCACAGATTCTTGACGGCGGCGTCGAATTTGTTGGACACCACCGCCACGCCGCACCCGGCCCGGTTCAGGGCCTCCAGCAGCTCCAGAACTCCGGGATACGGGGCGGTTTTCTCCCGCATATGGGTCAGATAGTGGGCCTGAAACACCTTCAGGCACGCCGCCTCCGCCTCCTCCGGCGTGTTCGCCGGCACCGCCCGGTGGATGAGCAGCCCCACCCCGTTGCCCACAAAACGGCGGACCTCGTCCACCGTGCGCCGGGGAAAGCCGCACTGCTCCAGGGCATAATTGGTGCTCTCCGCCAGATCGTCCAGAGTATTGAGCAGCGTCCCGTCCAGATCAAAAATTACCGCGTCATAGCGCATTGAATTCACGCTCATTTCTCCATTAAAATACTACGGCTGGCATTATACACCTCCCGCCGCCCCGGCGCAAGGGCCGCTTCTCTCACGCGAAGGCCCGGACCAGCAGATAACCCAGCGCCCCGCACGCCGGAAAGGTGCACAGCCAGGTCAGGACGATCTCCCCGGCGCAGGCCCGGTCCACCCGGCCGCCCAGGGCCGCCCCGGCCCCCAAAATGGCGCTGGTCTTGGCGTGGGTCGTGCTCACCGGCAGGCCCAGCAGCGTGCACCCCAACAGGGCCGCTCCTCCCCCCAGATCAGCGGCCAGGCCCGCCGCGGGGCTCAGGGGCACCAGCCCCTCCCCGATGCGCGCGACAATGCGCCGCCCGCCCAGCAGGGTCCCCAGAGCCATGGTCCCCCCGCACACCGCCGCCAGCCAGGCCGGTACGGCGGCGTCCGGCCCGCTCCGGCTCCCCCCGGCCAGCGCTGCCCCGGCCAGAAACAGGCCCAGGCATTTCTGGCCGTCCTGGGCGCCGTGGAGAAAGGCCATCCCCGCCGCCCCCAGAATCTGTCCCCGGCGGCACAGGCTTCTGGCGAGGTTTCTGCGGCCCAGGTTCCGCCCGAAAAGCCAGCCCAGTCCGCATCCCAGTCCCAAAGAGAGGACCAGCCCCAGCCCCACCCTTTCCCAGGGTCCCGCCGTCAGGTTCCGCCACCCTCCGGGGCGGGCCAGGGCGGCTCCGGCCAGGGCGGCCAGGAGGGCGTGGCTCTCGCTGGTCGGTATGCCGAAGCGCCAGGCCAGAACGCCCCACGCCGCCGTGGCGGCCAGCGCCGCGCACAGTCCCGCCCAGGCGCTCCCCGGAGCGCCCGTCAGAGCGGCGGCCTCCCCCACCGTCCGGGCCACCGCGGGCAGGCACAGCGCCCCCCAGCAGCTCCCCGCCAGGTTGCACACCGCCGCCAGCGCCGCCCCGCCCCGGAAGGACAGGGCGCCCGCCCCTACCGCGGCGGCGATGGCATTGGGCGCGTCCGTCCAGCCGTTGACCAGCAGCACCGCCAGCACCAGAGCGCTCACCAGCGCCAGGGCCGGCTCCCGCCCCGCCTGGGAGAGAAAATCCATCAAGCTCCCGGACAACACATCACCCCCGCCCTATTGTACGGCGGGGGTGAGGAAATCAGTACCGGGTCTCACAGCAGGCCGATGGACTCCAAAATCCGGCGGACCTCCCCGGCCCGGCCGCTCCAGGAGGCGGCCGCGGCATAGCTCAGGCGGCGCGCCCGGGCCCAGCCGTCTCCCTCGGCCAGGGCGCTGGCGCACAGGCGGACAAACTCCGCGGCGTCCTCCGCCCAGTAGATCACATCGGGGTACTCCTCCACCCGGCCGGGCTGGGCCAGCGCCACCACCGGCCGCCCGGTGGAGAAGTATTCAAAGATCCGTGGGGGCAGTACGTCGTTATCCGGCGAGCGCAGGCGCACCAGATTCAGACACACGTCGAAGCAGGCCAGATACTCGGGCAGGTCCACCAGAGGGACCGGGCCGGTCTGGAGCACGTTGGGCAGCCGGGAGAGCCGGGGCAGCAGGGGATTTTTCTCCCGCCGGCCCACCAGCACAAACCGGGCCTGCGGATAGGCCAGGGCGGCCTGGAGCACCGGCTCCAGGTCCAGATCCCGCCAGATGGTGCCCGCATAGCCCAGCACCGGGCCGGATAAGCCCTCCAGGGCGGGAGGACGCGCCAGCGCGCCCCTCCGCTCCAGAGAGCAGTTGGCCCCGTTGGGGAGCAGGACCACGTTGTCGCTGCACGGAGAGAGGTGCTCGGCCAGCTCCGGCGAGGCCGCGAAGCTCACATCGGCATCCAGGCACAAATCGCTCTCCCACCGGGCCGGGAGATGGGACCAGTCCCGGGCGCAGTCATAGACCACGCCCCCCTCCCCCAGCCGTCCGGCGGCGGGGACCGCCCAGGGCGCGGCGCACCAGAGCAGCGGGTCCCGCAGGCGGTGCCGGGCCGTCAGCCGCTCCAGAAACCGGAGCGCCCCCTCCTGGAGCAGTCCCAGGGGGCGGCTCTCTCCCCACACCGGCGGGAGGGTGTACACCGTCAGCCCCGGGCGCACCCTCCGGCCCGGACGGCGGCAGCGCAGGTCCAGGGGCCCCTGGGCGGGCTCGCAGAAGAGCACCTGCACCTCCCGCATCCGGGAGAGAAGCTGCTGAGTGCGTCCGGGCTCCCGGCTCCAGGGCTGGTCGGAGAGGCAGAGGATGGATTTCAAGCCCGGTCCCCTCCCCGCGTTCCCGGCCCGTCCAGCCCCAGCAGGAGCGCGGCGGTCTCGGAGTTGCGGTGTTCCACCCGGCGCAGACGGTCCACCCCCTCGTTCAGGAACGCCCGGTCCTCCATCCGGGCGCAGGCTGCGTCCATCTGGGCCTGGAGCTTCTCCAGCGTCAGCGCGTCCAGGTCGGTGTACAGGTCCTGGCCGATGTAGTCCAAAAAGGAGCTGATCTTCTGATCGTAGACCACCCCCACCAGGGGCACCCCCTGGCTGGCGGCAAAGACCAGCGCGTGCAGGCGCATGGAGACCACCACCTTCATCCGGGCGAAGAGGCCGATGGTGTGGGCCGAGCCGCCGGTGTGCTCGATGACATGATAGGGCGTCTTTATGTGCTCGGTGACCTGCCGGATGGCCCCCAGGTCCAGGCGGCTCTCGATGGGCAGGAACACCGGCGTGAGGCCGTGCTTCCGGTAGGCGTACTCGGCGGCGGCGGCAAAGATCTCCGCTTTCTCCTTAAAGCCCGGCCAGGGCCGCAGGGTAAAGCCGATGTACCGCCCCTGGGGGGCCAGGCCCTCCCGCTCCAGCACGCCGTCCACCACGGCCGCCGGCGCGGCGGGGAGAATGACGGTGGGATCGGCCGAGAGGATAATCCTGGGCCGGTCCACCCCCATCTCCCGCAGCTCCTCCCGGGAGTGGGTGTCCCGCAGGGTGATGGCGTCCACCCGCTTCTGGAGCACCCGGGCGGCCCGGCGGCGGTTGGGCGCTGAGTGGATGGGGCCGATGCCGCAGCCGTACATGAGCACCTGGTTGCCCAGCATCTTCCCCGCCGAAATGGTGAAGAGGTAGAAGAACAGGGAGCGGTGGCTGGTCACATCCTGCATCAGGGACCCGCCGCCGTTGATGTACAGGCGGGTCTTGGTCATCCGCCACAAAAAGCGGGGGAAATTGAAGGTGTAGATGGAGTTGACGCGGTAGGTCTTTCGGGTGCTCTCCGGGTTGCGGGAGAGCACCCACACCGGCAAATCCCGGTCCAGGGCCCGCAGTTCGGCCACAATGGCCTCCAAAATAGCGTCGTCTCCGGCGTTGCCCCGGCCGTAGGCCCCGCAGACCAGCACGCCGTCCCGGCGGCCCCGGCGGCGCTCCTGCCGGCGGAGGATGGTCTCATAGATCTGGAGCTGGCGCTGAAGGGTGGACTCGAGAGAAAACTCCTCCCTGGCCTTGTGATAGAGCCGCTCCCCCAGATGGCGGCGCAGCGTGGCGTCCCGGGCCAGGGCGGCGAGCTGTTTTCCCAGACCTTCGGCGTCCCCCGCCTCAAAGAGCAGGCCGGTGACCCCGTCCTCAATCAGGTAGGGCACGCCGCCCACCCGGCTGGCCACCGTGGGCAGCCCCGCCCGAGCCCCCTCGGTGAGGGCGTAGGGGAAGGTCTCCGAGAGCGAGGTGAGGGTATTGATGTCGATGGCGTTGTAAAAGCTGTCGGTGTCCGAGATCCACCCGGCAAAGCACACCTGCTCCTCCACGCCCAGCTCTTTGACCAGGCCCTCCAGCATGGCCCGCTCCTCCCCGTCGCCGGCGATGAGCAGGCGCAGGTTGGGGCAGTTCTCATGGGCCCTGGCAAAGCCCCGGACCAGAGTGGCCACGTCCTTGACCGGGTTCAGACGGGCGGCGATCCCCGCGATGACGCACTCCTCCCCCCAGGAGAGGCCCAGGGAGGCCAGGTAGTCCGCCCGGTCCAGAGCCGGACGCCGGGGGGAGAAATCCAGGCCGTTGTAGATGGTAAAGAGCCGGTCCGGGTCAAATCCCCGGGCGATGAGCAGATCGGTCATGGCGTCGGATACGCCGATGCGGTAGTCCAAAAGGCGCAGGGCCACCGTGTTGGTGGTGCCGTAGACCAGCCGGGCCAGGGGCCGGCCCAGGTAGTCCAGGCGGTAGTCCGAGTGGACCGTGCTCACCACCGGCAATCCGGTGGCCCGGCCCAGCAGGGCGCCCATCATATTGCCCCTGGCCCCGTGGCAGTGGATGATCTGGTAGCCCCCCTCTGAAATAAACTTCTTGAGTTCCCGGCACACGCGGGGAAGATTTTTCCCGGGGAACACCAGCGTGGGAATGCCCAGCTCCCGGGCCTCCTGGGCAAACGGGCCCTCCATAAAGCAGACCATGGTCACATCGATGGTCCGCGCCAGATTCTGAAGCAGGCTGTGGACGTGGGTCTTGGCCCCGCCGCTGTCGCCGCCGCTGATGAGATGGATGACTTTCATGGGTCAGCACCCTCCGATGAAAAAAAGACTTGTTCCCGTTCTGGAAGTATGATACAATAGATCTTGACCATGTGAGCGCCCGGCTCCGGGCGTCACGTCTATTGTACACCATAATTCTGTTTATTTACAACCGCGGAGGCTGCAAAAGATGTTGGATGAAAAAGGCAGACTGTTTGGCAAAATCAATATTGTGGACCTGCTGGTGCTGATCCTGGTGGTGGCCATTTTGGCGGTCCTGGGGCTCAAGCTCCTGGGCCGGAACGGCACGCTGCCCGGCGCCAGCAGCGGCGCGGCCAAGATTACCTATACCGTACAGGTCAACAATGTCTATCCCGAGGTCTATGAGGGCATCCTGCCCTATGTGGAGCAGGAGGGTGGGGACCAGCTGATGGCCTCGGGCAACCTGCTCAGCGGGTATGTGGTGGCGGTGGAGGCCGTCCCCCACGACTCCAATACCGTCAGCGTGAACTCCTCCACAGGGGCGCTGACCTTCCCCCTGGCGGACGACCTGCTGGACCTGACCTTTACGGTGGAGGCCACTGTTCCCGACGCCGCCACCAACGAGCTGGGCACTCAGGAGGTGCGCATCGGCAAGTCCCACAACCTCAAGACCACCCACTTTGAGTTTGCCAGCGGCATCATCACCGGCTGCGAGTGGGAGGCGGCCGCGTAAGCGCGCATCCGATACGCATTCATTCGGGCCAGGGCGGGAACTCCCCGTCCTGGCCGTTTCATTGGGAGGAATTTATGCTGGAATGGCTTCAAGCCCTGGAGGGCGGCTTCCTGCTCTGTGTGCAGGAGGTCGTGCGCGGCCCTGTCCTCGACGCGTTTTTCACATGGTACACGCAGCTGGGCAATCACGGGCTGCTTTGGATCATCCTGTCCCTGCTGTTTCTGGGTCATCCCAAGACCCGCCGGGCGGGGTTTTGCGCCCTGCTCGCCCTGCTGCTGGGGCTGCTGTGCACCAACGTGGTCCTTAAGCACCTGGTGGAGCGTCCCCGCCCGTGGTTGATGGTGGAGGGTCTCGTCCACCTGGTGGAGGAGAACGATCCCAACTCCTTCCCCTCGGGCCACACTACGGCGGCCTTTGCCGCGGGCGTGGTGTGGTTCCGCGCCCTGCCCTGGAAGGGAGGGCGGATCGCCGCCCTTGCGGCGGCGGTGTTCATGGGGCTCTCCCGTCTCTATGTGGGGGTCCACTACCCCAGCGACGTGCTTATGGGCGCGGCGGTAGGCACCTGCTGTGCGCTGGCCGCGCTGGCCCTGGTCAAGCGCCGGCCCAGCCCCTCCCAGAACCCTTAACCGCGCACGCCCGCCCCGGCTTTCCGGCCGGAGCGGGCGTTTTGCTCTATTCTGCCGTTCCCTGAATGGCCTCCCAGTAGCGGCGGGCGGCCTGCTCGTTTTTATTCTCGCCGTATGCATAGTAGCGGGCGCCCGTCAGGCCGTCGGGCAGATATTGCTGCGCCACCCAGTGGTGGGGGAAATTGTGGGGGTAGAGATAGCCCTGCTCCCGCTCCATTCCCGCCGAATCGGCGTGGACGTTCTGCAGTTCCCGGGGGATCGCCCCGGTACGCCCCGCCCGCACGTCGGCCAGGGCGGCGTCGATGGCCATGCAGGCCGAGTTGGACTTGGGCGCGGTGGCTAGCAGAATGGCCGCCTCCGCCAGGGGAAGCCTGGCTTCGGGCAGGCCCAGCTGGAGGGCGCTGTCCACGCAGGCCTTTACGATGGGGACCGCCTGGGGGTAAGCCAGTCCCACATCCTCGCTGGCCGAGCAGAGCAGGCGCCGGATGGCGGTAATCAGATCCCCCGCCTCCAGCAGCCGGGCCAGGTAGTGGAGTGCCGCGTCCGGATCGGACCCCCGGAGGGACTTCATCAGCGCGGAGGCGATGTCGTAATGGTCATCCCCCTCCCGGTCGTAGCGCAGGGCGGACTTCTGGGCCGCCGTCTGGGCGTCGGCCAGGGTCACGTGCCGCTTCCCCTCCCCGGAGGGGGAGGCCGCCTGGGCGAGAACCTCCAGGGCGTTCATGGCCTTGCGCACGTCTCCGCCGCAGGCCTGGGCGATGTGCTCCGCCACCCCGGCTTCCCAGACCAGGCCGCCCCGGGCCCGTTCGGAGAGAATCCGCATCCCCCGCTCCACGGCGGGGAGAACGTCGGCGGCCTCCAGCGCCTTGAACTCAAAGACGCTGGAGCGGGAGAGCACCGCGTTGTAGACATAGAAATAGGGGTTCTCGGTGGTGGAGGCAATGAGGGTGATCTTGCCGTTCTCCAGAAATTCCAATAGGCTCTGCTGCTGCTTTTTGTTAAAATACTGGATCTCATCCAGGTAGAGCAGCACCCCTTCGGGGGCCAGCAGCGTGCCGATGTCCGCAATGATCTCTTTGATGTCGGAGATGGAGGCGGTGGTGGCGTTGAGCCGGTGGAGCGGCCGGTTGGTCCGCTGGGCGATGAGATTGGCCACCGTGGTCTTTCCCGTCCCGGAGGGGCCGTAAAAGATCAGATTGGGGATATTGCCGCTCTCGATGATCCGGCGTAGCAGGCCGTGCTCCCCCAGAATGTGCCGCTGCCCCACTACCTCGTCCAGGGTGGTGGGGCGGATCTCGTCGGCAAAGGGCCGGTATGGCATGGCGCTTCCTCCTTTTTCTCCCGACGCAGAGGGAAATGGTTGCTCTGATTCTAACACATGTTCGCCCCCTCTGTAAAGAGCGCAGGAAATAAGACGGCCGTCCGGACCCGGGTCC
>DWYC01000026.1 GCA_019118925.1 Candidatus Flavonifractor intestinipullorum
CCAGGGCGCCCAGGAAGTGCTCCTCAAGCAGGCCGACGGTCTGCGCCAGGTGGTCGCCGCCGCCGGCGGCGACGCCGACAGCGCCGTGCGCCTGATGCTGGCCGACAAGATGGAGGACCTGATGCGCATCCAGGTGGACGCGGTGAAGAACATCAAGATCGACAAGGTCACCGTCTGGGACGGCGGCGAGCAGAAGGACGGCAAAACCGCCACCGCCGGATTTGTCTCGGGCCTGATGAAGAGCATTCCGCCCATGAGCGAACTCTTTGACATGGCCGGTATGGACCTGCCCTCCTACCTGGGTAAGAAACAGGAGGAGCCCGCCCCGGACGCCCCCGCTCCCGCGGAAGAGGAGCGCGCCCAGTGAGGCGCGCCGACCGGGAGATCACCCGCCGGGAGGAGCTTTTGTCCATCATGGAGCGCTGCGACGTGTGCCGCCTGGCCCTGAACGGCGACGACGGGTACCCCTACCTTCTCCCCCTGAACTTCGGCCTGGAGGATGACGGGGAGCGATTGAACCTCTACTTCCACGGGGCCAACGAGGGGACCAAGTACCGTCTCCTCGCCCGGGACAACCGCGTGAGCTTCGAGATGGACTGCGCCCACCGCCTCCACACCGACGTGGAGCGGGGCTATTGCACCATGGAGTACGAGAGCGTCATGGGCCGCGGCTTTGTGGATATCCTCCCGGAGGAGGAGAAATATCCCGCCCTGGAAAAACTCATGGCCCACTATCACAGGGAGGCGTTCGCCTTCAACCCGGCGGCCATCCCCCGCACCACGGTGCTCCGTCTGACCGTCACCCAGCTCACGGGAAAGCGCCGCAAGGTCCGTCAGCCCTGAACCTCCCCCCAAGCGATACGCGCCCCCGCCGGAAACCGGCGGGGGCGCGTATTTTTCAGAGATCGATGAGGTAGCGCTCGTAACCGTTGATCACCCGGGTGGTCCCGTACCGGGACTCCCGCTGAATCCCCCGGCCGTAGTTGATGTGGGTGTGGCCGTGGAGGTGGAGCGCCGGATGATGCTTGTCCAGCAGGCGGTTAAAGGTCTGAAATCCCTGGTGGGCCAGGTCGGTGCAGGGGGTCATGTCCCTCCCCGGGGCGTGGGTCAGGAGGATATCAAATCCCCGGTTCCAGGCGATACGGGGGGAGAGCTTCCAGGCCCGGCGGGCCATCTGGCCCTCCGTGTACTGGTGCTCCCCCTGCCGCTTGTAGCGCATGGAGCCCCCCAGGCCCAGAATCCGCACGCCGTTGTGGACGTACAGCTTTCCGTCCACTGAGATGCAGCCCAGGGGCGGGTCTTTTTCATAGCGGTCGTCGTGGTTGCCGTGGACATAGAGCACAGGGCAGTGGGCAAACGTGGCTAAAAAGGAGAGATACTGGGGCTTGAGATCGCCGCAGGAGAGGATCAGTTCCACTCCCTCCAGCTTCTCCGGCGTATAGTAATCCCAGAAATATGGAGATTCGTAGTCGGCAACGGCCAGGATCTTCAACTTATGACCGCCTTTCCACGCCCTGGAGGCGCACCAGCTCCTGCGTCTCCGGGGTAAATTCCTCGCAGTCCGGAATGCGCCCCACCACGTACTCCGAGAGCCAGCCCATGGTCAGAATCTGCTCGGCTGTCAGCCGGGCGTCCTCCTCCCGGTAGGCCACATGGCCCTCCTGGTCCAGAAGCACCCCGTAGAAGGGGTCCAGCCGCCCGTTCTGGAGGGCCTCCTTGAGCACATCGGCCAGACGCCGGGCCCCGGTGGGGATACGCCGGGAGCAGAGCACTTCCACCACCCCCTGCCGCAGGCCCCACCAGTAGTTGATGGCGCTATCCCCCCGGGCGTCCTTTTTCCACCCGCCGTTGAGCACCCGGCGGACAATGCTCTCATAAATTCTCCCCCAGCGGCACTGGATCAGGGCCAGATTGTGGGCCCCCGGCATCCATGTGCCCGTGTTGGCGGTGAGGCGGTCGGCGTCGTCAATGTAGAGAATGCCCGCCTGGTGCAGCCGCTCCGCGCCGCTCCCGGAGCGCAGGTTGGCCCACTCCAAATAGACCCGGGCGTTGCTGTTGACCAGCCGGGCCCCCTGGGCGAAGGCGTTGATGCTGGCCACGCTGCCGTAGGTGGGAAAGTCGGCCACATAACCGATGCGCCCGTCGGGGGTCATGGTGCCCGCAATGGCCCCTTTGATGAACTTGGCCTCGTAGAGCCGGGGGTAGTAGGTCCGCACCGAGGGGTGGGAGGTGTTCAGGGAGCAATTGAGAATTTTTACCTCCGGGTGCAGCACCGCCTGCTTCACGCTGGGCAGCAGGAGCTTGGCCGTGGTGGTAAAGATCAGGTCGGCCCCCCGGTCCACCGCGTCCTGAATGGCGGCCTCGGCGGCCTCGTCGGTGGTGATGTCCTCATAGGCCAGGGTCCGCACCTGGCCCTTGAGCTGGTGCTCCAGGTGGTAGCGGCCGTACTCATGGCCGTACACCCAGCGGGAGGAGGCGGCGTTTCCCCCGTGGAGAAAGGCCGCGCACAGCTTTCCCGTGGAGGGGAGTGAGAGGAAGGGCGCTCTGACCTCGTCCTCCAGCAGGAGGGTGGCCCCTGTTCCCTCAATGCGGTTGCGCACCTCCGGGCGGATCTTCTCCAGCTCGGCGCCGATCTGGCTGCTCAGTTTGTCCCGGGATTCCCCGTAGCCGAAGATCTTTACATACATCAGGAAGGCCTCGGGGACCGCCAGGGGCTGAATATCCTGCCGGAGGCAGGCCTCCCGGAACATGTAGTAGAAGGAGCGGAACTGGTAGATCTCCTCCGCGCTCCAGGGTTCGCTGCTGGAGCGGCCCATAGCCTCCAGCAGTTCCCGGTACTCTCCGGGCTGTTTGAGGACCAGGAAGTTCAGGCCCGTCATCTGGTAGAAATCCAGGAATTCGTAGTAAGCCGTCACCTCCGGGTCGTCGGAGGGCTTGGGAAAGAGGCGGGTGACCTGCCCGGGCACCGACACCGCGCCGAAGTAGCGCAGCACGCTCACCCGCTTGTGTCCCTCCACCACGTAGTAGCGGTTCAGGTACTCCACCGCCCGGATGGGGTCCCGGATGCCCTCCTCCACGTGGGCCCGGCACAGGGACATCCACTTTTCGGCAAACTCGCTGTCCTCGGGCAAAACCGGAAAGAAGCCGGGCGAGAAGGAGTCCTTCCGCAGGGCGTTGCAGGTGCCGGAGAGAAACTCGGCGGGGATCTCCACCACCCCCAGGGACTCCCGCCGGGCTACGTAGGTCTCCTGCCGCTCGGGCAGCACCCGCAGCCCCGCCGGCTCCCCGCGGGCGGCGGCCTCTTTGGCCTCCTTCAGGCCCAGGCGCAGGGCTTTCCGGTACTCCTCAACGGGCATGGACGCCCCTCCTTTCCTTCTCTCCGCCTCAGCGGCACAGCCTGGCGATGGCCAGGGCGTAGATTTTGCACGCCTTGAGCAGCAGCTCTACGCTGGCCTGTTCGTCGGGCGCGTGCATTCTGGCCTCAAATCCCGGGAATGCGCAGCCAAAGGCCACCCCGCCGGGAATGTCGTGGACATAGGTGCCCCCGCCCATATAGGTGGGCCTGGCGCCGGTGACGTCGGTGTAGGTCTCATAGCACTCCAGCAGGGTGCGGACCAGTTCCGAGTCCGCGGGGACGTAGTGGACGCTGGTCATGTCCGGGTCGGCGAGAACCTGAAAGCCGTGGCGGCCCAAGTGCGCCTCGCAGGCATTACGGCAGTTCTCCCGGGTGGCGCAGGCCGGGAAGCGTACGTCAAATTTAGCCTGGAACCCCGTCCCGGTGAGGGTCATCAGGGCCAGATTCAGCGTGAGGGGGCCGCTCACCTCGTCGGCCTGGGCGATGCCCAGGGCCTCTCCCCGGTTGTCCCCATAGGGGAAGAGGGCGTGCATGGCCCGCAGGGCCCGGGTGCTCTCGCACTTGGCGAGGGGGAGCCGCTCCAGCAGCTCCAGCAGCGCGGCGATGGCGTTCCTGCCCTCGTCCGGATAGGCGGCGTGGGCGTTTTTGCCCGCGCAGCGGATGGACACCCCCTCCGCTCCTCCGGTACAGGTAAACGAGGCGCCGGTCCGCCGGGCCGTCTCCTCCGCCGCCGGGCGAACCTGCTCCTCCGTCAGGCCGGACACGGTGCACTCGGCCTCCGGGGGAACCACGTTGGTGCGGAAGCCGCCCGTCAGGCCGGTCACCCGGGGCAGGGCGCTTTCCTCCGCCCAGGAGGCCCCAAACGTGGGATGGTACTGGCCCTTTTCCACATGAATCACCGGGAAATCCGCGTCCGAAGTGAAGGAATAGGGGGCGTAGGGGTGCTTGGAGTAGTAATAGGCGATGTCGCTGGAGCCGCTCTCCTCATCGGTGCCCATCAGGAGCCTCGCGTTGGCCGACACCGGCAGGCCCAGCTCCCGCACCGCGCGCATCGCCAGCAGGGCGCAGACCAGGGGACCCTTGTCGTCGCTGACCCCCCGCCCGTAGAGCATCCCGTCCCGCTCCACGCAGGTATAGGGGTCGGTGGACCAGCCCTGGCCCTCCCCCACCACGTCCAGGTGGGCCAGGATGTGCAGGCGGGTTTCCTTTTCGTTCAGGTCGGCGGTCCCCACATAGTTTTCCACATTTTCGGTGGAAAACCCCCACTCGTTCGCCAGGGCCAAGCCCTCGGCCAGGGCGGCGGCAGGACCGGGGCCGAAGGGCTGGCCGGGGGCCGCCTCCCCTTTCACACTCTTCACCGCCACCAGACGGGAAATCCCCGCAATCAGGTCCGCCCGGACCTCCGGGCGGTCAAAATAGGCGCTGATCTGCGCTTCATACATGAAACTTCGACTCCTTTCAGACTTCTTCCTCCGCCTCGTCGGGGTCGGTCCCGGCGGCGGCCAGCTCTCCCAGATATTTATAGACCGTATAGCGGGACACTTGCAGCCGCCGGGCCACAAAGGGCACCGACTTGCGGAAAGAAAAGGCGTTCTTCTGGTCCAGCAGGGAGATCACCTTCATCCGGTCTTTTTTGTTCAGCGCGTCCACCGGCTTCCCCACAGCGGTCAGGCACTCGTCAAAAATCTCCGCCAGGCGGGTATCCCCCCCCTGCCACATGGCGCTCTGGAGGTCGGATTCGGCGTTCATCAGGTCCACCAGAATGCGGTTGGCGTACACCAGCGAGGTGTAGTCGAAATTGATGCCCAGCGCCAGATTGTACCCGTCCCCGATCAGGTGGAAGGTGCTGCTCTTGATCTGCCGGCCGCTGGGGGTGGTGGCCGCCAGATTGACAAAGTCGGTGACCAGCGCGGTGGCGTCCAGCTCTTTGGCGGTGCCCAGGATATCCCGGGTGGAGCCCACCGGGCGTCCCGATACATGGCCGTTGTAGATGCTCAAAATGGGGTGCTTGGGGTCCCCCATGTCGTGGACCAGCGTCTCGCAGGAGGAGCCGAACATCTCCGCGATTCCCCGGGCGGTGCGGTCCAGGAATTCAAATGCCTCCTCCCGCGTCATAGGCGTTCACCTCGTGTCGTTGATTTCTTCCGGGTCTCCCCGTGCTCCTCATTATACGTGTCCGGCGCCCCTCTGTCCACCGCTTTTCCCACAAAAAACCGCCGCCGGTCCAGTGGGACCGGCGGCGGAACCAGCTTGCGGCGGAATCAGCGCCGGACGGCAATCTCGTGGCGCTTGGGTCCCGTGGAGACCAGCGCGATGGGATAGCCGATGCGCTCCTCCAGGAAGTCCACATAGTCCTTGGCGGCCTGGGGGAAGGCGCTGTAATCGGTCAGACCCCGGATATCGCACTTCCAGCCGGGCAGAGTCTCATAGACCGGCTTGGCCTGGTCCAGCAGGGCGGGCACCGGGAAGTCGGTGGTGACCTTTCCGTCGATCTCGTAGCCGGTGCACACCTTGATCTCGTCCAGATAGCCCAGGCAATCGATGGCGGTGAGCACCACCTGGGTGGCCCCCTGAACCATGCAGCCGTATTTGGTGGCCACAGCGTCAAACCAGCCCACCCGGCGGGGGCGTCCGGTGGTAGCGCCGTACTCGCCGGCGTCGCCGCCCCGGCGGCGCATCTCCTCGGCCTCATCCCCGAAGAGCTCGCTGACAAAGGCGCCCGCGCCCACGGCGGAGGAGTATGCCTTGGTGACCACCACCACGTCCTTGATGGAGGTGGGGGGCACCGCGCCGCCCACCGTGCCGAACCCGGCCAGGGTGTGGGAAGAGGTGGTCATGGGACAGATGCCCAGGTTGGGGTCTTTCATGGAGCCCAGCTGGCCCTCCAGCAGAATCTCTTTCCCCTGGGCCAGCGCCTGGTGCACATAGGTCACCGCGTCGCCCACATAGGGCTTGAGGGCCTCCCGATAGCTCATCAGCTCCGCAAAGAGGTCCTCCGGATTGAGAAGCGGCTTGTGATAGAGGTGCTCCAGGAGCACGTTTTTCAGCGTGCAGATGTGCTCCACCTGCTCCCGCAGGCGGTCCTCGTGGTAGAGATCGGCCACCTGAATGCCGATTTTCGCGTACTTGTCGGAGTAGAAGGGGGCGATGCCCGACTTGGTGGAGCCGAAGGCCTTGCCCGCCAGGCGCTCCTCCTCATAGGTGTCCAGCAGAATGTGGTAAGAGAGGAGCAGCTGGGTGCGCTGGTCCACAATGATGTGGGGCGCGGGCACGCCCCCGTCCTCCAGGCTCTGGAGCTCCTTCAGGAAGGCGGGCACGTTCAGGGCCACTCCGTTTCCAATGATATTGGTGGTATGGGGGTAAAACACGCCGGAGGGGAGCTGATGCAGGGCAAATTTGCCGTAATCGCAGATAATCGTGTGCCCCGCGTTGGCGCCGCCCTGGAAGCGGATGACGACGTCGGACTTCTCGGCCAGCAGGTCGGTGATCTTTCCCTTACCCTCGTCGCCCCAGTTGGCGCCCACAATTGCTTTGACCATAATGTTCCTCCTGACGCGGGGATTCGCGCACTGGCCTTTTCCCGCGCGGTTGTATTTATTATACCTCTTTTTTTCCCCTCTGGCAAGAAAAGATGTCTCCCCGCCGCCGGTTTTCCCCTACGACGGGAAATCTAATCTCAGTTTGCCCAGGAGCCGCTGCTCCCGCAGCCACTCCAGGATATCCGGCGTCAGGTCCAGCACCGTGGCCCGCCCGGCCGCCACTTTTTTCAGGAAACTCTCTACGTCCGGCTTCAAAGAAAAGCTGGAGATCATCCGATTGGCCTTCTCCACCTGTTCCGACAGGGCGAGGATTCCCTTTTGCGAGACGGGCGAGCCGGCGGTAGTGCGGATGGCCGCGCTCAGGGCGCGGGCCGCCCGGGGGTCGTCGGTCAGGCCGCTGATCATGGTGAGATAGCCGTTCGGCCCCCCGGCATAGGCCGGCGCGTCCCGCTTCCACGCGGCGGCCAGCTCGGCCTGGGCGGTTTTCAGATGGGCGGCAAAGGCGTCTACGGCGGCGGAGTCCAGCTCCCCCTTGTCCAGGGCCCGCCCACAGGCATTGGTACAGCGGAGCAGCTCTTCCCGGGTGCTGCTCTTTAAAATGGGCTTTGGAGAAATGTTCCGGCGGTGCAGCTCCGCCATACAGAGCAGGGTCTCTTTCAGGGCGCTGTTGACCTGGTTCAGTTTTCCGATGGCAAACAAAAAGGCCTCGTCCGCCTGCCTGTGCTGCTTCACCTCCGCTTTGCGTTCAATGGCCGCGGTGCAGCTTGCAATGGTATCAATCAGCATCGTTTACCTCCATGGCCGAGAGCTGCTCCCAGCGCGCGGCCATCTCTTCCTGAGCAGCGGCGGCGCAGGCGTCCAACCCGGTATTTCTGCCGGACTCGTCCGTCTGCCGCTGCGCGTTGCGCTCTTCCTTCTCTGCCAGGCTCTCAATCTCCTGGAAATCCCTCAGCAGGTCCGCGGCCAGCTCAATTTTATGCTCCGAATAGACCGTCAGCCGGGTCATCGCGTCCTTGCCCTCCACTTCGGAGAACTGCGCCAGGGCCGACTGGACACAGCGGGCGTACTCCTCCGGCTTGAGGGCCTCGTACTTGTCCCGCAGCGCTCCGCGGACCGGGATGCCCTGCTGTAGGAAGAGGAAGAACAGGTCCTGGATGGCGCTCAGGGTCTCGATCAGATTTTCCTGTGTCAGTGCGCCGAGATAGGGCGTTAACCGGCTGCACAGCTCCGCGCCATACCGCTCCTCTGCGTCCATGGCCTGCCGGATTTTGGGATAGAGTTTCTTCAAGAGGGCGGCGGAGTGAAAGAGCAGATTGTTCTCCGCCTCCCGGGGCAGCTCGTCTTCGATGTCCCAATTGCAGGCGAGCAGATGTTCCGCCGCCGCGAGAAGCTGATCCGTGTGGTAGAGAAACACGCTGCTGCTCCGCGCCCTCTGGACGGCGCCCATAGTCGTGTTGGAGGCCAGCGCAAGCAGCTCCTGCGCGGCGTCAAAATTCGCCTGTTCGTGTTGGACGACGCTCACAAGGCCGCTCCACCCTTCGCTCCCGCCGCCTGCGGCGTCCGGGACGGGCGGCGCAGGCGCAAACAGGGATTTGACCGCCGCCAGCGGGCTGGACGTGTCGACGGGCTGCCCCAGAATCCGGGCCCTGAGATACCCGAGGGCCAGGCACCATGTGTAGACCGGGGGCATCTCCCCGTCCTCCCCGGCGGCACAGACGCTGCGGAGGATGCCGGCCTTCCGCCGCTCCAGCCAGGTGATCAGCTTCTGCTGGTAATAGGCCGCGTCGGAGAATTCCCACCCCTTTGCATGGTCGTACTCCACCAGGGCCAGCAGTGCGTCGCGGCTCTCTACCGTGCGCTCCACCGTGATGAGCGCCCGGCCGGGATTGCCCGGATTGCTCTGGCCTTCGATGTAGATCACGCCGATGTCGGAGAGCCGTTCCGAGGCAAGGTAGGCCGGGACACCCAGATCCTGCCAGTTGACCGCTCCCGGAGAGGACCCGCTGCCGCACAGGAAATTCCGCAGCCACGTTTTATATTCGTTGGTGTATTGGAGCGCTTCGTTGGCGGCGTACCAGGCCTCGATATCCTCCCGGAGGCGCCGGTATTTCCGGGTTTCGGCGTCCTCGCGGGCGGACTGGTTGGGAGCTTTCGCCGTCCCGGTTTGGACCGGCGCGCGCCGCTCCGGCCGGGCTCCGCCCGGCGCCGGAGGGGGCTCCTGCCCGGACTCCCGCGCGGCGCCCGCGGTCTCGATCCGGCCCACGCCGGCAAATTGTGAAAGGCCGATGTCCTCCAGAAAAGCCCGGTTGAGGCCGCCGAAATAGACCGTCCCGCCGGTGTCCCGGACCCCCCGGGCCGAGCCGTCTCCCCAGAGGGCAAAGACGTTTTTCAGCCGCTGCCGGTCCTCCGGGGAGAACTGCTCCTGCCGGTCAATGGCCGAGCTGTGGGGCGCATTGCTCATGGAAACCGCCCCCGGATTCAGGGGAAATCTCCACTCATCCCCGAATTTTTTGCCGTCAAAGTACTCTTTCAGCTGGGCCCGGATCACCTCTTTCAAAAACATCCGGGGGGTTTTGACCGGGAGGCTCTGATAGAGCGCCATCAGGGCCTTTCGGTTAAAGGGGTAGAGGGTCGCCTCTTTTTTCCCGATGCTCTCGCTCTCCCAGGGACACGGCGGCGTAAAATCGCTGATGGGAAGTTCATCCAGAACGGCCCCCTCCCGGTTCCAGCGCTGGATTTCCTCCGGATCACAGTACACGGCGTTTAGATAGCGGGCCGCCATGTGCACCAGGAAGTTCTCCGTCCCATACGAGCGCTCGGTCACGTTGATCTGATGGGTCACCCGGTCCTTAAAATTGTCTTTGAACTGCCCGTAATAGCCGTCGGTGATGCCGATGATGGCCGTGACGCGGCACAGATCGGCGTAATCTCCGCCGTGTTCCGTGGAGAGGACGGTAATCAGTTCCGTGTCGATGCCCGTAAAGCCGGTGAAATCCTCGATAAACAGCGTCAGGTTTTTCCCCTGCCGTTTTAAGTCCCGGCGCAGCGTTTCAAAGACCGACTTGGTGCTCTCGCTGGAGATATCGGCGCACTGCTGCACGACATTGCGGGTAAAGCGGTTGAGATACTGGACGAGCTTGGCAATCTGCTCGCCGCCCTCCTTCAGCGTGGTGGCAAAGTCGGCCGCCTCCTCGCTGCCGGCGCGGATTACCGCCTTGAGCAGCTTGGAGTCCGAAAAATCGTCCGCCGTAAAGACCGTGGTCTCTTTCAGCACCTGATCGCTGGGGGTGGTGAGCAGGCGGCAGCAGCGCGAGATGGCGCCGTTCTCCCGCATGAGATGGCGCTCTACCCGGCTGTCCGAGAGAAATTGCGCGATATTCCGGCACTCGACGCTCCGGTACGTCTCATTTGTCTTGTCGTTATTGACCGTCCCAACGTAGGCCAGCCATAGCTTGGTCTTGAGTTCATCTTCGCCCATGGCCTCGGAAGAGTGCACAAATTTTTTCATCTTCTCTTCCACATCCGGGTCCTGAATCACCTTTTGATCCAGAAGCTGGGAAAAAACGCCCCGTACCGAGTTGTTCAACCGGCGCAGAAAGATCAGCTGCTCCGTGCGCGGGTCGTATATGGTGGAGGGGCTGTTTTCCAGCCGGGCCTTCAGGTAGCGGATGAGGTGGGATTTCCCCGTTCCGTTGTTGCCGCGGACGATAATCAGGCGGTGCAGGTTTTCGGGATTATAGACGAGCTTCTCAAAGACCTCTTCCTCGCTCAGATAGTCCGGCGCGGCGGTTGTCTGCCCGCCCTCCAGGACTTCCAGCTGTGCGAAGGGCATATGGGTGGCCATAAAGTAGGCGTCCTCCGTGGCCATGTCGTCCGTTTTTATGGCATACCGCTCCATAACGGAGCGATACCGGTCCCAGTTCATGGACAGCCCTCCTCTCGCACCGTGATATGGGAGAACTCATTGACCGGCTCTCCATCCACGAAAAAGAGCGAAATGCGGTGGGTATCCCGCCGCGCCTCCAGCCGGATCCGCCCCAGCTCATCCAGCGTCCGCAGCCCGGCCGAGACCGCCATGGGCCAGACGCCGTTCAGGTCGGCCTCCGGCATCTTCTCCGCCAGCCACGGCATAAAATCCGCCGCCTGTACCGGCTCATCATAGGGGAAGCTCTCGGGAAAGGCCGTGGCAAAAAGATCGGCCAGCCGGATGTTTGCGTTGGGGATCAGCGACGCGCCGCTCAGGTAGCCCAGCCCGAAAAATGCGGCCCAAAAGCGCCAGCCGAGGGCGTCGTTCTCCCGCAGGCCGGCCAGCGCCGGCACCTCCTGGGCCGCCGTTTTTGCCTTGACTTCCCAGGAGTCCAGCGCGAACACCCGCTCATTTTGCGCAAGATACCACCGGGTAAAGAGCACAAACGAGGAGTCTTTGTTTCGAAACGCCCTTGTGCCCGCATAGCGCCGGAACGCCGTGGGAGAGGCCAGATGCTCCGGCGCTATGGCCAGCACCAGCTTATCGTCTGCATAGTGCAGCACGCCCAGGTCCTCGGCAGCCACAGAGAGGGCGGATTGAAACTCGCTGTAGCTGCTGCTGCTCGCTTTTCCCAAAGACATGGCGTTTCTCAGCTCGTCTCTGGACATGCTCCGGCGCGCAATCAGCCGGCACAGGGCGAACACCCGCTCCGGCGTGGGGTCCGGAATCATGGAGTCCGGAGCTTTTTGAAACATCGTCACACCACCTTTATAGTCGTTCCAGCGCCACCGTATAACCGTCCACATCCTCGCAGACGGCCCGTCCGGCGCCGGTCACCGGCATTGATTCGTTGCAGTAGAGAAGGCAGCGGTAGCGGTGCTTCTCCAATGTCTGGATCTTGCGGTAGAGGGTCTGATTGGTCTGGCCATCCGTCCCGAACACGCACAGAACACCCCCGGCAAACAGATAGGGCGTCATAGCCGCCGCGAAATAGAATTCCTCATAGGTGAGCACCAGGCCGCGGAAGGGCAGCCCGTCCGCCAGGCGGCCCGGTACCACGAGGGCTCCCACGCCGCAGGCCGAGGCTTTTTCGGCCGCGAGCCGGAGTTCTTCCCGGCTTACCTCTCCCATCCCGGCTCTGGAGACGATCAGCCAGCTATAGGACCCCATCAGGCGGTCCAGCCGCCGGCCCGGCGGGACCGGCGGCAACGCCAGGTCCGGCGGGAGGCGCAGCTTGTACGCCGCATCGGTGGTGGAGCGCCCATTCCGGTCCACAGGACAGCCGCTGCACACCTCCTGCGCCAGGGGGAAAAGCTGCTGAAACACGCGCCCCCAGCACAGGGCCTCCGGTCTCTGAACCAGATCTCTCATCACGGCATAGCCCTTCAGCTGCCGCTCCAGCTCCTGCCGGCGGGGCTCCTCCAGCGCCGCCTCCAGCCGCTCCGGGTCATTCAGGACGTCCAGTTTTAAGAGCTTTGCGGTCATCCGATAGCTCTGGCTCACCCCGTCGTACCGGACGTCCAGAAGGTCGATAAAGCCCGCCCGGTGGAGAAAGAGCAGCAGGTTGATGTTCCACGCGCTGTTTCGGTTTCCGGCGTATTCCGCCTCTTCCGCCGTCATGGTGGGCGGCGTGGCGGAGGTGTCCAGAACACACCGGTCCGCGTCAATCTGGGCCCGCAGGCTCTGGAGCATCCCGTACCAGCGGCTCACCATCTTCGCCACCGTCAAGACCCGCTTGTTGACCAGCCCCCACGCCCGGTGGATATCGCTGCCGCCGTCCGTATTGCTCCGGTAGGGGAGCAGCACGCTCAGGGAGGGCAGGTGGTCGCGGCCGCCCCGGCCCACCTCCTGATAATACCGGCTCACGTTCTCCGGTACGCAGGCGTGGATTACGGTGCGCACATCCGGCTTGTCCACCCCGATGCCGAACGCAGATGTGGCGATCACCACGTCCCAGCGCTGCTCCTTCCAGCCCGTCAGAATTCGGTCCCGCTCCGCTTCTACGGTCTCCCCGGTAAAAACAGGGATATTGCGATATCCAAGCTCCCGCAGCCGCCCCTGCAAAAGCGCGGCCTCCCGGGGTTCCAGCACATACACAACCATGGGTTTGGGAAGAAGGCGTATGGCCTCCAGAACCGACCGGGTCTGTTCTTCCCGGGTTTTGGCGGGGTGGAAGTAAAAACGCGGCTCCTGGCGCAGCGCGTCGCAGCGCAGCTGTACATTCCGGCCCGGAGCGCCGAAAAGCGTCAACAGGCTCTCCACCACGTCGTCCGAGAGCGTGGCCGACAGGAGGTAGGTGCGCAGGCGCTGGCAGGACTGCGCCCTCCATTTGCGCAGGGCCACCGAAAAAATTTGAAAATCCGGCCGGAAAAATACGCCCCAGTCCGGGACGACGTGGGCCTCATCCACCACGACGTTGCACAGGTAGCCCTCTTTCCCGGCCTCCTCCAGAAGAGAGGTCAGCTCCTCATTTTTGAAAATCGCCTCAGGGGACGCAAAGAGGAGCCTGGCGCGCTTCTGCCGCAGCGCGCGGATCAGTCCTTTGCGCGCATCCGCCGTCTGCGCGCCCCGGTAGCAATAAATCCCCTCTTGCAGGCGGAGGTTCTGCTGTGCGCCGTAATATTGGTCCAGGGCCAGCGCCACCGTAGGCACAATGACAAGGGTTAACCCGTCCGTGGTGCTGGCCAGGAGCTGCGTAATCAGGCTCTTGCCGCCGCCTGTGG
Organism: Candidatus Flavonifractor intestinipullorum; assembly: GCA_019118925.1. Taxonomy (GTDB): domain Bacteria; phylum Bacillota; class Clostridia; order Oscillospirales; family Oscillospiraceae; genus Pseudoflavonifractor_A; species Pseudoflavonifractor_A intestinipullorum. Next base: position 13,585 of record DWYC01000026.1, read on the forward strand.
GCTGGGAGATCAGGAGAGTATAACCCCCCGGCAGGCGGCAGGCAGTATGTACGGCGAGCTTCTGCTCAAAGCTCTTATAGCGTGAAAACCGGGTGTGCTCCGTCAGAAGCGCATCTCCGGGGGAGGATTCCTCCAGCTCCGTCCCCTCTCCGGGACGCAGGGCGTACACGTCCTCCACATAGGCGCTGTGAGGGAGCCAGTCTGGAACCATCCGCAGGCAGGAGAGAACAAAATCGGGCTCACAGACCAGGCCGTAGGGCTTCCCATGGGATTTTGCCAGGCGATAGAGCGTCTCAGGCACCTGCAAGCGTCCCAGAAATAAAATTGCGTCCCGGAGGTGTAAGCACATGTCCTGGGGCGAGAGCTCTCCGCGCCGGAATTGGGCGCTGCGCCGGAGCAACCCCATCGCGCACCGGGCCCGGGCCGCCTCCCGCAGGCCGGCCAGCGTTTTCGTATCGCTTAGGCGCTCCTTCAGCGCCGCCTCTGCACGCCCCGCTTCCAGGGCCCCGGACAGGTACGCCTGCACAATCTCCATGCTATCCATGCCTTCTCACTCCCAGATAACAGACGGAGTCCAACACCGGCCGCGCCCGCTCCATGGCCGCCATGGCGGCGCGAAATACCGCTCTCTTCTCTTCCACTGCATCCAGACTTCGGCCGAAATACAGGGCCTCCGCCCGTTCTCCGTTGAGGATGCGCCTCATCTCCTGCCGTGCGGTGGCGAGGTCCGCCTTCTCCCAAAGCTGTTTGACGGCGCGCCGGTACGCCTCTTTTGTATACTCCCGCACCAGCGGCTCCCAGTCCTCGGGCGGGAAGTGCAGCATAAACCGCTCCAGCGGGGAGACCGACCCCCGTCCCGCCCCTCTGCGCCCCAGATGCTCCGCCCAACTCTCCTTCAGATTGCCCAGCAGGGAGACGATCTCTTCCGCGGGCACCTTCCGGCTCTCCTTCATCAGACCCAGCGGGACCACAATCTGCTCCAGCGGCAGGAACATGCGGAACTGAGCCAGCGCCTGTAAACCGGCTCCCTCTTCGATCAGCGTGTCCACCGGCACCTCAATCCGGTAGAAGTAGACCAATCCGTCATACCGGAAAGGCCCCGTGGTTCCAATGGCCGTGCAGCGCCCCCGGCTGCAGCCGACGGCGTTGGAAATGATCGCGTCGTAGACGCCGTCCCCCGGCGCAAAGAACAGTACATCCTCCCGCAGGGCGGCCGTCCTGCGGTCAAAGGAGCCCAGAATGCTCCCCTCCCGCCGCAGGATGGACGCGTCCCGGTATACCAGCCAGTTGGGCGGGACAAAGAGCGACTGTCTGGCCGCGTTGGGGCTGAAGCGGCTCTCCCGAAATTCCACCAGGCCGTCCGGCCCGGGGCGTTCCGCCTCCAGTCCGGCCTGCTTTCCCCACCCCAGCATGGCCTGGGCGAACAGGTTGTCCGCCTCCTGCGCATACAGCTCCAGGATGTGGTTCACCCCCTGAGAGAGGGGCTGGTACAGCGTCGCGCCGATGTCGAAGAGCTGCTCGTCCTCCACGCTCTCCCGCATTTCTTCCGCCTGCTCCAAAATGTCCTCAAAGGCGCGCTCCAGGCCGTTCCGGACGTCGTCCAGAACGGCGTCCACAAGGAGCGCATGGAGCTCTCCCGTAATGATCTCCAGACCGCTGAGGGACTGCTCGAAGAGCTTCATTCCGTCTCTCCAGATTCGGAAGAGCTGCTCTTCCACCGAATGCTGCGCATAGACCACGACCGAGAGGACATCCAACCCGGGGTCCCGCCCCAGGCGGTCCAGACGGCCGATCCGCTGTTCCAGGGCGTTGGCGTTCCACGGCAGGTCCAGGTGGATGATCTGCTCCGCGTTTTGGAAATTCCGCCCTTCGCCGCCCGTTTCGTCGCACACGATCACCCTGCACGCGCCGTCATTCTGGAAAGCATAGACGCTGTCCTCCAATTCCCGGCGGCTCATATGCCTCCCGAAGGCCGCCGCATAGACCCCCTGCGGGCGGTAGCGGGCGTTGAACATCCTTTGAAACTCCGTCAGGGTGGCGTTGTACCCGGTAAATACCACAATTTTACACTCCGGGTCGCTGAGGATGTCGGTCTCCTGGTCGAGGTAATTCATGGCCGTCATCAGACGCCCCCGGATGAGGTCCGGATCCTCGTCCAGGATCTGGTCCACCATGGCGTGTTCCCGCTCGGCCTGCTTTTTCCAAGTTTGGGCGCTGCTGCACAGGACGCCGTCCTCGATAGACAGGGCGCGCAAGGCGTCCTCAAAGGCCCACGGACTGCTGAAAAGGGCGCCCAGAAGCGGAATTGCCACCTGGGTTACGTATTCGCACCGTCCGTCGCAGTGTTCCGTCAAATACGAGAGGGTGTTTTGTATGGCGCCCGTTTCGTTGTAGGCCTCGTCCGCCGTAGCGGGCGTGTAGGGCAGGGCGAGCAGCCTCCGGCGCGCCATTTTCTGGGAGAGCAACTGGCGGCGGTTTCGAATCACTCTGCGCTCCACCCGATAGTTCTCACAGATATAGGCCAGCGCCTGGGTCGCCGCTTCCTTCCCTCCGTCCTCCGCCGAGAGATCCACGGCGTCCACCAGTCCGGTCAGCGCCCGGTCCCCCAGGGTATCCGCCATGGAGCGGAGCTTGTCGGCAATGAGCTCCCCATATTCGTCAAAGCGCTCCAGACGTTTCAGCTGCTGGTTGGCGGAGCGCTGCACCTGTTTTTGTTTCTGGACCAGGAACGCAAAGCGCTCGGCCGGCATATCCGCATACTGCTCCGGGTGCAGCAGCGCCAGGAGCCGCCGGTACTCCTCCTTTCGGTCCTGAATGGGCGTGGCTGAGAGGAGGAGGACGTGGGTGATGCGGCGGCTCAGGGCCTGAATTTCCGCGTACCAGCGCTCCTCCGCCAGCAGCCGGTGCGTCTCATCCACGATCAGCAGATCCCAGTCCGCGCGTAAGATCCGCTTCGCCTTCAAGGTGTCCAGCTCCTCCAGGGGAAGAATACTCAGGTCGGATTCCAGGAGGTATGAGGTGGCCTGCAGCGCATATTTATAGTGCAGCTCGTTTTTCCACTGGCTGAGCAGCGCGCCCGGAACGATCAGCAGCGCGCGAAAGCCGGCCGTCTCACTGGCCAGAATTTTCAGAATGGAGCAGGCCTCCACCGTTTTGCCCAAACCCACCTCGTCGGCGAGCATATACCGGATGGGCAGCGTCTCAAAGCACCGGGCCACCGTACTGATCTGGTGCGGGAGGAGAAAGGCGCGGCACCCCGCCAGCACCCGAAAGCCATAGGCGGCGTGATTGACCAGCTGTACGTTCCGGCTCACCTTGAGGCGGTTGATAAACCATGTGGGGTTTTGAAACTCGTAGTGGAGCAGTTGCTGCTCCGGATCAAAGTCCATCTGGGAGTATTCGATTTGCAATTCGGTCTCGCATACTTTAACGTACCGCCCGCTCTCCAGCCGGATGATATACCAATAGGGCGCGCCGTCCGAGCTGGGCTCCACTCTGGTCAGCACGGTGCCCGGTCCCCAGCGGCTGCTGCGCACCGCTCCGCCGGGCATCGCCGCGCACCGCGCAAGGGTGGGCGCATAAAAGGCCGTATGCGCCAAAATCTCGCTGTAGTATTGGAAACTGCCCAGAAGGTCATGCATTTTGACCCGGACCATGTCGGACAGTTCATCATATTCCACCGCCTGGGCCAGAACAAAAAATCTGGGGTGGTCTTCATCGCCCGCCTCTATGGGAACGGGACAGCGGTAATAGCAACCCAGCAGCATAGTCATACCTCTTTCTCTTTGGCGCTTGCAGCACAACGCCGTATCACTCTGCGGACAGGAAGGGCTCCATACAGATCCCGCGGTGTACGCAATAATGGCACCACTCCGCCGCAATCGCCGTTTTCTCTCCGCAGCCGGCCCGGTTGAGATACTGCCCGGCGGATTCCCGCAGCCGGTCCGCGCGGCCGGTCCTTGGGATTGCGCTCCGGATTGGGGAGGGCATATAGAGAGTAGATCTTCTGGGGATAGGCCCGTTTGGCCAGCGCTTCAAAGGGCTCGTATGGATTTTGGGGCTCCGCTTCGGTGATGTCGATGTAAAACTTGGCCTTTCCGAACCGGCGGCGCAGGTCCATATGCGTGTTTTGATAGGCCGGGACCCGCTCTCCCCTGCTCTGCTCCAGGATGTCGTGGACGAGATAGTTTTTCGCTCTGCGCTCCAAATCGAGAATTTCGCTCTGTTTCCAGAAGAAGAAATACGGGCGGATGATGGCGCTCTCCTGCGCCAGGGCCCGGTCCAGAATGCGGACCGCCAGCTCCTTGGGCTGGGACGCCATGCGTTTCCATACCCCGCTGATCAGCGCGTTCTCATAGAACTTCTGATAGAGGAAGGTCCCTTGAAGTACCGGCGTATCCTCCATGACGTAGTCCAGGAAAAAGCGGTACGGGCAGAGGAACATGGACATCATCTCGTCGCGGCGGTAGCGCACATCCCGCGCCGGCTCCCGTTTGACCGCCACGGAGACCGGGATGGACTCCGTCCGGGGCTCCACGGCCCCTCCGGTCACGGTCAGTCCGAGAATGGAGAGCAGCGCGTCGGGTTTTGTGGTCTCCTCCCCGTACTGTTTTACATAGCTCAGCCGCACGTCGCATTGGTTATAGTACAGGCCGTGAAACACCGCGCAGCGGAGGAAACTCTCCCGCTCTCCCAGGGCGGTGTAATATACCTGGAACACGAGGTCCACAGGGAAATACGCCTTTTGAAGGAACGACTCGGTCAGCGGCCAGGGGAGCAGATCGTCCACGCGGCAGCTCAAGTCCCGGTCGGACAGGCAGGCAAAGTGGTAAACCTTTGCCTCGCCCCGCTCATGCTGCTTTTTGCTTTGCAAGATGTCGCCGTCAATCTGCTCAAAGTTCTTTACGATCCAGTTGGCGCCCTCGTCGCCGCCGGTCTGCTTGAGGTAGTAATAAAGCCCCTCCTGTAAATCCCGGAACGTGCCGGAGACCGACTGGCCGGGTTTTCCCTTCTCCAGACGGAGTTCCAGCGCCTCGATCAGGGCCCGCTCTTCCTCGTTGGCCTGGGAGAGATCCCGCTGCCGCAGGAAGGTCTCCAGATTTTTAAAATGGGTCCCGAAGTGAATGCTCTCCCCGGAGGCGCCGTCGCTTTGGAAGAGCGTGCTGGCAATTTCCTGGATCTCCTCAACCGCCCGGATCAGCGCGTCCAGGTCGGCCCGGGTCACCTTATCGGGGTGGTAGATCGACAGCTGCCGCAGTGGGAAAATGGGATCGGCCGCCTTCGCCCGCGCCACCGCGTCATAGTGAGCGGCGTATTCTGCGGCGATTTTCTCCCGGAATTCGCGCAGGGTTGTGATGCCGTCAAAAAGAAGTTTCAGGTTATAGAACGTGCGCAGGAGCGTCTCCCCCGAGCCCGCCTTCAAAATTCGGGACGAGAGGCATTCTTTCAGGGCGGGAACGTCGATCCGGATCTCTCCGCGCTCCGGGTCCCAGAGCCGGTAGAGGGCGGAGAAAAACTGACCGATGGGATAGGAGAGAAAATGCCGCTGCTTCGTATACTCCGGATAGTATAATTTCAGCAGCGTATGAATCTCCCGGTTGGCTGTGTAGACCTGCTCGTCCAAAAATCCCAGGACGGCGGCGTGGTTGCGCACATCGTTCCCCCGATCAATGACGCTCTGGGACGCGCGATACTTCGCCTGCGCGGCGTCAAAGCGGTTTGAAATGAAGTCCGCGTACTCCGTGATATTGGCAAACTCCAAAAAGTCCACCTTTTGATAGAGCTGATACCAGGTTTGACTCCGCGGGTCGCCCGCCCGGTAGCGGCCCTCATACAGCTCCGCCATCGCGCAGGCCAGCGCGTTGCTCGCGTTCTGCATGGAGCGCGTCTCATAGCGCGCAATCTTGGTGTCGTGGTGGATGGGCACGCCGAAGCACTGATAGATGCAGTTCCAGGAGGCGTACATCCGCGGAAACTGCTTCTGCTCGTTGAAGAGGAAGATAATGGTCATTCCCATCTTCTCCAGATCGGAGAGCAGCCGCAGTTGAGGCGGGGAAAACTGGTGAACGCCGTGGACGACCAGGGCCTCCAGCGGCCTTGCTGCGGTGTTTTGAATGGCCCGCTCATACCACAGCCGGTCTCTCTGCCTGCCGGCGTTCTGGGCGGTATACTCCCGGAGCTCGTTCCGGGCCAGCTCCACCAGGATAGCTTTCAGCTCCGCCGGCCGGGGCGTTCCGGGGAATTGGAAGCGCTTGTCCCCGCAGACCTCCCGCAGCACCTGCACGAACAGGCGCTGCTCCTTGTTTCCTTTGGTCTCGTCCAGAGCTTCCGGCCGGATTCCCAGCTCCAGAAAAAGGCGAATCGCATCCAAAAACCGGGTCTGGTTGTGCCCGAGGGCCTGATAAAACGCCTCGTCGATGCGCCCGCTCTCCCGCTCGCGCCGGAAGAGCGCCGTCAGCGCACCGTATTGTTCCAGCCGCAGGCCGACGTTTTCCGTCCACTGCCGGTAGACAATGTGGCTGGATTCCAGTCCCTCCGGCGGAAAGGAGACCAGAGCGTCCAGCGGGCAGATCAGCCCCTGAATCCGGTCCTGCATCACATCTTTCAGGCCATTGACCAGAGTTCTGGACACGCAGAAATGGGGCAGGGCGGAGATCTCCTCCCAGAAGTCGGTCTCGCCCAGCCGGTAGGGGTCCTCATATGTGTAGATCTTATAGGGCATCCTCTTGCGCCTCCATTTCGATCAGCGCCTGCCAGGAGAGCGCGCTTCTCCCCTCCAGCTCAATCCAGGAGAACGAGCGGATGGCCCGGGTCATGGCCACATAGAGAATTCGGGTCTCCTCGCGGCTCTTCTCCGCCTGCTCTGCGGAGGGGTCGTAGTACTCGTTCTGAATCGGGGCGCCGGAATCCCCCGGGTTCAGGCTGTAGCCAATCTGCAATTGCCCGTTCTTTTTGGCGGTGCTGACCTGGAGCTGAGATTGTTTGATATGGGTGATGGAGGCCGAGCCGTACGGAAGGATCACATGGCCGTACTCCAGCCCCTTCGCCTTATGCACCGTAAGGCATTGAATGGCGGCCTCGTCCCGGTCCGACGGGACCGGGCGGCTGTCCACCGAGACCTGCGAAACAATGCAGTTGTACAGATACTCCCGAAGGGTGTTGACCGTCAGCCGGTCGATATTGCAGGCCCGGACCAGCTCTTCAAACAGGAGATCCACATTGAGCTGATAATACCGCTGTTCCTCCGGCTCCTCACTGTAGTTCTTCCAGGGCTCCAGGGTCTGGTATACCTCCCGGATCGCCTGAAGGGCCGGCTTGGTCCGGAGGCTTCGCACGAGATACTCCCACGTATTCTCTCTGCGTCCGGTATTGGAGAGCATCAGGTTCATCACGCGAATGAGGTAATTGGCCTGTTCCCGCTCCTCCCGCCGCTTCCGCCAGCTCTCCTCGCGGATCTTCCGCCGTATCTCATACAAATTCGACCTGGGGATATCCAGGCGGAAGAAGTTCGAGACCGCCAGATTGTACAGATAGTCCGCCTCGTCAAAATGGACCAGCGCATTGACCAGGGTCAGCATATCCAGGGCGGGCTGAGACAGATAGAGGTCGCCGCCGGTATTGGTCTGGACCTGAATTCCCAGGCGGGCACACTCCCGCCGCACTGTCTCGGCCTGCCAGTTCTCCCGGACCAGAATGGCGATGCTCCTCTCCTCGGCCGAGAGCGTCCGGCCCTGCTGGAGGTCATAGGAGATCCGCCGCTGAAGCCGGCGGATCTCCTCGACCAGGGTAGGAATGCGCTGCGCTTCGTCTGGAATGGGCAGGCGCTTAAAAAACTTGTCCGGCTTATCTCCCAGATAGCCGTTATAGTCCCTGGTCCCCAGAAGGCGGTCCTGCGCGCTGTGATAGGCCAGCAGTTCCAGATCTTTTCCGCCCCAGGCCGCAAATGAGCGGTGAAACCGGTCCAAAAGCAGCCGGTCCGTCCGGTAATTCCGCCGCAGAGAGTATTCCAGCCACTCCCCCGGACAGCGCTCCATATGCAGCTGGTCGAAGGCCTTTTCCTTGGCCCCCCGGAAGCGGTAGATGCACTGCTTGATGTCGCCGACCAGAAAGAGCCGGTAGTCCAGCGCTCCGGCCAGCGTCAGCAGCGACTCGATCTGGGTGTCGTCGGTGTCCTGGAACTCGTCCACAAACATAAACTGCCGGGCCTGCTTCTCCTTCTTTAGCTCTTGAATGCGCGGTGCGTTCTTCGGCTCCCGCAGGAAGCGGTTGAGGAGGGCCATCATGGAGCCCAGATGAATCTGATTGTTGTTCAGCAGTTCTTCGGCGTACTCCCGCTCCACGGCGGGGATGATTTCGGCCAGAAGCGCATGGAGCTCATGGCGCGGATCGTCGGGCAGGATGGAGCCGAAATTCTGCGCGGTAATTGCCGCGACATCCACGCTCTTGTTGTGGAGCTTCCTGATAAAGTCCAGGATGCTCTCCCGGATGGCGTAGACGGGCATCCCCAGCCGCTCCGGATAGCCGGGGCCGTTTCGTTTTTTCATCGCGCTGATATAGCCGTCCAGCCGGTCGGAGATCTTGCGGCGGCGGTCGAATTCACTGGAGGTGATGCTTACATCCACGCCATAGCCGAATTCCGTCCCCAGCCGGGCGATGAGCTTTTTGGCATAGGAGTGGATGGTGCTGATCTGCATGTGTCCGACCCGGGCGGCCATGGCCAGATACTCCGGCCGGGCGGTGAGCAGGTAGCAGTTTTGAAAGTAGGCTTTTAATTTCTCCGCCATCTGGTCGGCCGCTTCATTGGTAAAGGTAATCATCACCACGCGCTCCGCCATCTTTTGCAGGCTGGTGTTTTGGGTATAGCAGATATAGCCGATCCGGGCAATCATCGTGTGGGTTTTCCCCGTCCCGGCGCCGGCGCGAATGACAATATGTTTCTCAGGGTCCGCATGTTCTACCAAATACTGCTCGGCGTTGAAGGCGCTGTGCGCGCTCAGCGCCTTCAGCAGCGCCTCCTCACCCGGACGGAGCTGTCCGTTTCGGATGCACAGCGCCGGGGGCGCCTCGCATCCGGCGCCGTTCCAGACGCTGAAGGCGCAGTGAAACGCCGTGAACGAGACGGCCCCCTCCTTCACCTCCGGGCTGTGGCGGGCCGACCGGTCCAGATCCAGCCGGAGCCGGTCCCGGTTTCGTACCACCCCCTGGAGAGACAGCGCCGCGTCGATCGCCGCCGCGGCCCGCACAAGCTGCGCCGGGGTGGCGCATACGCCATAGAGCTTGCAGCCGCTCCTGTACTGCCGGATCATCTCCTCCAGCGCGTCCGTCAGAGACGCGTCGGTATCAAAGAAATAGAAGCGGGAGTAATCGTGGTCGTGGCAGGGAATTCCGGCGGGAGGTTCTGCGGATGAGACGCCGGAGTCCTCCTCTTCGGCCTCCGTCTCGAATAGGCGGCGGACCGCCAACATGGTCTTGTCGTCGAAGGGATCGCGCTTCCACTGCCCGGCCGGAACCAGCGCCTGGTCGAGCTTCTTGTAGAAGAAGGCCACGTCGTCCAGATCCTCTTTCAGAATGGTAAAGGGCTCCTCCAAAACCACGTCCAGCCTTCGGCTTTTGTAATAGGCTCGGGAGACCTGCGGGAGGCATACCATCGGAACGACCAGGGGGAATTTCCCCGTCGCCTGGCGGATCTTCCGCTCCAGAGAAAAGCGGTAGCCGCGCGCCTGCTTCTGGGGGTTGGATGGAACTTCTCCCTCCGGCGTCCGGATGAGAATCGTATCGCTGTGTTCAACGCGGAGAATGCTGCTCTCCCGCCACCCCTTCAGCTCCACGACCAAAATGCCCTTTCCGGGCATAAGGATACACACGTCAAACTCCCGGCCAAAGAGTTGACGGTTCCAATAGATGATGTGGCGGTCATCCAAATACGCCCGGGCCCTGGAGAGAAATCGGTTTTCCCCAAAATTACCGGGCGGTACACTTCCAACCAGTTTTGCCATGGGCCAAGCCTCGCCTTCGTACGCCGGCGCCGCATCGATGGGCTCGATGCATGTTACAGGATCGCATCGGATCGGTCCCGTTGTCCGGACAATTCTGCTTCCTGCGCGTTCCGTATCTTCCAGCGGCCTCCGGAGGGGCATAAACAAGACGCCCTGCGGTTCATACAGGACGTCTTAACGCTGTTATCCATCACCCATTCAGAGGCCTGCAGTTCCATTTTATTGTAGTCGAATGGAGTAATTCTGTCAACAAAATGGTTGAATATCGGCCTTTTTTGTCCAAACGCCGGTGGGACGCCGTATCCCCTCGTTCCACACGCTAGGTCTTTGGAACAAACACCCCGATCTCCTCCCGGCAGGCGGCCTTCAGCGTGACGACCAGGCATCCCTCCCGGACCACGGCGGTGTAGGAGGTCTCCTGAACGGAGCCCTCTCCCACCTGCCGGGCCAGAGCCTCCGCCAGCCGGGCTTCCAGCATCTCCTCCGCCGCGGCGAGGTCCACCTGGACGGGGCGCGTCTCGTACTCCCGCAGAAGTTCCCGCCCCACGGCGAAGGGCAGCGCCAGTCCGTCCGGCAGACGGGGGCTCCAGATCCGGCTGGTCTTTTCCCAGCCGGCGGGGGCGCTCCCGCCGCCCCAAAGGTCCCTCCGCCGCCCCATCCACTCCAGAAAATAACAGCTCCGGGTCCGGCCGGTGTACACCTTGACCTGGGCCTCCAGGGGAATGGAGGCCTCCAGTGTGCGCCAGGTGAGGGCCTCCACCACGCCCTGCGCCCGCACCTGCTGCCAGCCGATATCCCCCTCGCCGTAGGGCGGCCCCTCCAGAAGGACGTCCCCCCGGATGAGCACGTCCCCTTTGGCTACCGCCTGCCCCACCTGCCGGTCGCTCTCCCCCGACCAGACCTCCAGACGGGTGATGACCCCCGCCTGTCCCGCCACCACGTCTCCGAGTTCGCTCTGGTCCACAATCTCGGGGGGCTCCACCCCCTCGCGCACCAGCACCTCGGCCCGGACGCCGGAGCGGTTGATGGCGATCCAGGTCAGCTCATCCAGCTCCAGGAGGACCTCCTGTTCCACCGTGTCCACATCGATGGCGGGGCTGAACGTCCCCGGATGGACCCCCAGCCGCCGCAGGCAGGAGAGGATCTCCGCCGTGGGCACCCGCTCATTGCCCTGGACGTCCACCACCAGCACGAAGTGGGAGAGCACCAGCACCGCCAGCAGGGAAAAGCTCAGTCCCACCCAAAGCCCGTACCGCCGCCGGAACCGGGCCAAAAAAGCGGGCGCCCCCTCCCGCTCCACCTCCCGCAGGGCGCAGCCCGCCCGCTGCGCCAGCTCCTCCAGGCCATGGCGGGCCCGGCGGGGCACCCGGATGCGCACCGCGCCGTCCTCCCGCCACTCCACCCCCCAAAAGGGCACGCCCCGCTGGGCACACAGGTTCACAAACCGCTCGGGAAAGGGGCCCGCGGCCTCCACCTCCACACTGCCCCGCAGGAAATTCACCACCCGGCGCACGCCGTCCCCCCCTTTTTTACTCCAGATCCAATCCCCGAATCTGCCCGGTGATGAGCAGATCTCCCGCGTTCATGGAGCGCAGCTCCAGTCCCTCGCCCCGGACCTTGAGAATGAGCTTGCCCCCGGAAATATGGATCTCCTGTTCTCCGTAGGCCAGAATGCCCCGGTGGCGGAACATGCGCAGCTCCCGGTCCCCCACCAGCTCCACCCGCGGCAGCCCCGCCACCAGGTCGCCGGGCAGGTCAAAGGCCTCCGCCGTCTTTTCCAGCAGATCCCGTTTTCGTTTCCCCATGGCAAGCCCTCCTGTTCCCGACTACTGTATGCGCCCGGGGCGGCGTCCTTGCCTGTCCGGGGACAAAAAGCCCCCGGAGAACATAGGATGCTCCGGGAGGGGACGCCATGGAGATTCGCGAACACATTCTGACCAACAACGACTGCTATAAGGCCGGGCGGACCATCGTTCCGAAGGGCATTATGGTCCACTCGACGGGGGTGGCCCAGCCCGACGTAGCGGTCTTTCTCCGCCAGTGGGACCGGCCGGGGGTGGAGGCCTGCGCCCACGCCTTCGTCCACCAGGGGGGTGTGGTGGAAACGCTGCCCTGGAACTGGCGGGGCTGGCACGCGGGGAGCCCCCCGGGCGGGGGAACTTCGGCCAACAACACCCACATCTCCTTTGAAATTCTGGAGCCCGCCGGGCACACCTACCGGGGCGGGACGCTGGTGGACTATGACGCGGCCAAAAACGCCCCTTATTTTTCCAAGGTCTACGGCTACGCCGTGGAGCTGTGCGCCCACCTGTGCCGCCGCTACGGCCTGGACCCCCTGGCCGGCGGGGTGCTCATTTGCCACTCGGAGGGGTATCAGCGGGGCATCGCCAGCAACCACGCCGACGTGATGCACTGGTTCCCCAAGCACGGGAAGAGTATGGACACCCTGCGCGCCGATGTGAAGGCCCGCCTGGAAGGAGGAGACGAGATGACCCAGGAACAATTCGAGGCCATGCTGGACGCCGCCCTGGCCCGCCGCGCCGCTCTGGGCCCCAGCGGCTGGGCCGCCGGGGCCTGGGAGAAGGCCAAGACAAATGGCGTTCTGGACGGCTCCGCCCCCCAGAGCGCCCTCACCCGGGAGCAGGCCGCCCTGGTACTGGAGCGGCTGGGACTGCTCTCCTGAGAAAACCAGGCGCGGGGGACCGGAAAAACCGGTCCCCCGCGCCCTTGCCTCTGCCTGCCGGAACTGGTTTCTTCCCCGGCCGCATACAAAAACAGGCCCCCGGCGCGCAGTTCACGCCAGGGGCCTGCGGTCTGTTCTACATGGTTACACCCGCGTCCAGGTGGTGCCCTCTTTGCTGTCCTTGAGCTCGATGCCCATGGCCTTGAGCTGGTCGCGGATGCGGTCGGCCTCCGCCCAGTTTTTGGCCTTTTTGGCCTCGGCCCGCTGGGCCACCAGGGCGTCGATCTCCGGGTCGGACTCCCCGGCGGCCTCCTTGGGCGCGGCCGCTTGGGCGGAGCGCTCCAGCAGGCTCAGGCCCAGCACCTGGTCGAATTCGTCCAGAAGGGCCCGCTTGGCCCCGTCGCTCATGGGGGCCTTGAGCACGTCGTAGAGCACCGTCACCGCCATGGAGGTGTTCAGGTCGTTGTCCAGCGCGGCCCGGAAGGCCTCCCGCAGCAGCTCCTGGCGCACTTCGTCGTCCGCACCGGCGGGGGCGTCGGCCTTCAGCGCGGCCACCCGGGCGAGGAGTTTGTCATAGGCCGCCTTGGCGTTGTCCAGGTTCTCCCAGGAGAACACCAGGCCCTTGCGGTAGTGGCTCTGGAGGCAGAAGAAGCGGTAGACCAGGGGGTCGTACCCCTTCTCCTCCAGGAGCGAGACGGTCAAAAACTCGCCCTTGGACTTGCTCATCTTGCCGCTGGTGGTGTTGAGATGGTGGACGTGGAACCACTGGGGGCACCAGGGGTGGCCCAGGTAGGACTCGGACTGGGCGATCTCGTTGGTGTGGTGGGGGAAGGCGTTGTCAATGCCGCCGCAATGGAGGTCCAGATACTCTCCGTTGTACTTCATGGAGATCCCCGAGCACTCGATGTGCCAGCCCGGGTAGCCCACGCCCCAGGGGGAATCCCATTTGAGGGCCTGATCCTCGAACTTGCTCTTGGTGAACCAGAGGACAAAGTCGGCCTTATTGCGCTTGTTCTGATCCTCCTCCACGCTCTCCCGGACGCCCACGGCCAGGTCCTCCTCGTCGTGGTCGTTAAAGACGTAGTACTGCTTGAGCTTGGCGGTGTCGAAGTACACATTTCCCCCCGCCAGGTAGGCGTAGCCCTTGTCCAGCAGGCCGGTGATGATCCGGATATACTCGCCGATGCAGCCGGTGGCGGGCTGCACCACGTCGGGGGTCTTGATATTCAGCTTCCGGCAGTCGTCAAAAAAGGCGTCGGTGTAGAACTTGGCG